>JBKDZR010000013.1:0-6434 GCA_047971485.1 Qingshengfaniella sp.
GTGGTACCTCACCGAGCAAAAGCTAACCCCTTTAGACGTCCGTCGATCCTGTTTCGGCCCCATGATCCCCCAACGCGGGATTTTGGTGGAGCCGCCGGGTACCGCCCCCGGGTCCGATCCGCTTATTACGGGCGCGTTTATCGCCATAGTCCCGAAGGACAGGAGTAAAGATAAGGGGGCGGGGCGGCGGCGGCAAGGGGGATCGTGGAAATGGGGGGCGTGCCGTGTGAAATCCGGCCGGATTGTGGCCCGGGATGCGCCCCGTTATCGGGGTCGGGGCGGGATCAGGCTGTACGCAGGGGCTTGAAACCGCCGGCGGTATACTTAGAATTGTTCTAAACTACGTATCTGATGGCGGGACCGATCATGCAGTTGCCCTTTTCCGGCAAGAAGCCCTTCGACAAGCTCAGCGAACGGGAAATCCTGGCGCTGGCGATTTCGTCCGAGGAAGAAGACGGCCAGATCTACCGGACCTATGCGGATGGTCTGAAGCAGGATTTTCCGGCCAGCGCCCGGATTTTCGAGGGCATGGCGGAAGAAGAGGATACCCATCGCCGTCAGTTGATCGACCTGCATCGCAAGCGCTTTGGCGACAGCATTCCGTTGATCCGGCGCGAGCATGTCAGCGGCTTTTATTCCCGCAGGCCGTTGTGGTTGGCCCAGGCCATGCCGCTGGAAGAAATCCGTGCCCAGGCCGAGGCGATGGAGCGCGACGCGGAACGTTTCTATATTCTGGCGGCGCAGCGCTGTTCGGATGCCGAGACCCGCAAGTTGCTGGGTGATTTGGCCCAGGTCGAAGCGGGGCACGTGGTCACGGCCGACAACCTGACCGAGACCCATTTGGGCGATGATGACCGCGACGATGAGGAAAGCACCGCCAAGCGCCAGTTCCTGCTGACCTGGGTGCAGCCCGGTTTGGCCGGGCTGATGGATGGGTCCGTTTCCACCCTGGCGCCGATCTTTGCCACGGCCTTTGCCACCCAGGATACCGGCACCACCTTTCTGGTTGGTCTGGCTGCCTCGGTGGGGGCGGGAATTTCCATGGGCTTTACCGAGGCCGCATCCGATGATGGCCGCCTGTCGGGGCGGGGTGCGCCGTGGAAACGCGGCGTGGCTTCGGGGGTGATGACCACGCTGGGGGGCTTGGGCCATGCGCTGCCCTATCTGATCCCGCATTTCTGGACAGCCACGATTATTGCCGCCATTGTCGTGTTTGTCGAACTGTGGGCCATTGCCTGGATCCAGAACCGCTATATGGACACGCCCTTTCTGCGTGCCAGTTTGCAGGTGGTGCTGGGCGGAGCACTGGTGCTGGGGGCAGGCATCCTGATCGGCAGCGGTTAACGTGGTCTGTTGATCGGCCTGCGGATGATTGCATGAGGTTTTCCTTGTACCCATCTGAAATAGAATGTGAATATGCCGGAGAATGATCCGGATCCGACCCTTCGTTCGGCCCGTGTTCTGGGCCGAAATGCCGGGGTGCGCCCTGTATTTCTCAGCCTGCCTTTGGATGATCCGGGGCTTTGGGCGTTGCTTGATCCCGCCGTCCGGCCTGGCCGTGCGGTTCTTTGGGATCATGGCCTGACGACGGGGCATGTCCCGGGTTTGCCGGCTTGCGGCCACGTGCCGGGGGGGACGCTGACCGGCCATGTCGCGGCGCTGGGGCCGGCGGGTCGGCGGCGGGCCGCCTTTCTTGGCGCGGCTTTGGGATATCGCTGGCAAGATGCCGAGGTGGTCGGATCGGAGGGCGGTGTGCAGCGGGCCGATTGCCTGTTGCCGCCCGAGGCCGCAGCCGATTCCCGGCCCTTTGATATGGCGGATTTTGCCGCGCGTTGGCGGTCGATCTGGCCTGCTGCCCTGACCGAGATCCTGTCTGAGGAAGGGACCAGGGATGCCGAATGGCTGCATGACCGCCTGAGCCTGATTCTGGCCCGCGCGGCGGCGGACCATGCTGCGCAATCGGCGCCGCAGCCGGTGTTGAGCGGTCTGGACCGGGGCGACGTGACGGTGCGCTGCCGCCACAGGCCCTACAGCGACTTTTTCGCGATGGATGACTATGAGATCACCCATCGTCGTTTTGACGGCGGTGAAACCCCGGTTCTGAAGCGAGCGGTCTTTGTCGCCGGGGATGCGGTGACCGTGCTGCCCTATGATCCACATCGCGATCGGGTGCTCGTGGTCGAACAATTCCGCGCCGGTCCCTTCGGTCGGGGGGATCCGAAACCCTGGATCCTTGAACCTGTCGCCGGACGGATCGAGCCGGGCCAGACGCCCGGAGAAACGGCCCATAAGGAATGCCTGGAAGAGGCGGGTCTGGCCCTGCGTTCCCTGCACAAGGTGGCGGAATACTATCCCAGCACCGGGTGTTTCACCGAATATGTCCATTCCTATATCGGACTGGCGGATCTGCCAGACGGGGCGGCGGGGCTGAACGGTGTGGCCGGCGAGGGCGAGGACATCCGCGGCCATCTCCTGTCGCGTGCGGCGCTGATGGCGGGGGTGCGTGCGGGTGAGATGCCCGATGCGCCGCTGATCCTGACGGCCCTGTGGCTGGAGGCCAATCTGTCGCGTCTGAGCGAGGTCGGTTGAAACGGCGCGCCTTGGCCCATATGCAGGCAGAACGATAGGAGTGGGGATGATGATGCACATCTATAGCGGCTTGGGGGATGCGATCGGCCATACGCCCTTGATCCGGCTGAACAAGGTCAGCGACGCGACGGGATGCGAGATCCTCGGCAAGGCCGAGTTCATGAATCCGGGCCAGTCGGTCAAGGATCGCGCGGCGCTGTTCATCATCCGCGATGCGGTGGCCCGCGGCCAGCTGGAACCGGGAGGTACCATTGTCGAGGGGACAGCGGGCAACACCGGTATCGGGCTGGCCCTGGTGGGCAGTGCCATGGGGTTTCGCACGGTGATCGTCATTCCCGAAACCCAGAGCCAGGAAAAGAAGGACATGATCCGTCTTGCCGGGGCGGAACTGGTGCAGGTGCCGGCGGCGCCGTATCGCAAGCCGAACAACTATGTGCGCTATTCCGGTCGTTTGGCCGAGGCCTTGGCCAAGACCGAGCCCCATGGCGCGATCTGGGCCAATCAGTTCGACAACACGGCCAATCGTCAGGCCCATGTGGAAACCACCGGCCCGGAGATCTGGGAACAGACCGGGGGCAAGGTTGATGGCTTCATTTGTGCCGTTGGTTCGGGCGGGACGCTGGCCGGTGTGGCCGAGGTGCTGCAACCCAAGGGCGTGAAGGTTGGGCTGGCCGATCCCGATGGGGCGGCGCTTTATAATTTCTACACGGCGGGTGAATTGAAATCCGCCGGCGATTCGATCACCGAGGGGATCGGGCAGGGACGGATCACCGCCAATCTGGAAGGGTTCCGTCCCGACATGGCCTATAATGTCCCGGATCGCGAAGCCTTGCCGATCATCTTTGATCTGCTGGCTGAAGAGGGGCTGTGCGTCGGGGGGTCCTCGGGGGTCAATATTGCCGGGGCGGTGCGCATGGCCCGGGAAATGGGGCCGGGCCACACGATTGTTACCATGCTGTGCGATTATGGCACGCGCTATCAGTCCAAGTTGTTCAACCCGGAATTCCTGAAGGGGCGTGATCTGCCGGTTCCGGCCTGGCTGGATCGGAGCCCCCGCGCCATTCCGGGCGTGTTCGAGGACGACTGAGCATGCGCGCGCCTCGTGTTGTCCGGGGTGCGCTGGTGCTGCTGCTGGCGCTGGTCCTGGGGCTCGGGTCCATCGGTGCTCGGGCGCAGGACGCGGCCTCGGCTGTGGCTGACATCCAGCAGGTCGCGCCGGATTATGAAGCCTGGGCCGAGATGGCCCGGCAGGCCGAGATCCTGATCGCGGATCCCGGGACAAGCAAGGCAGAGCTTGAGACCCTGCGCAGCCAGCTTGGCGAACAGCGGCAGATTTTTCTGGCGGTCGAGGGGGAAAACCGCAGCCGCATTGATCGGATTCAGCGCCAGATCGACAGTCTGGGGGCCCCGCCGGCCGATGGCGTGACGGAACCCGAGGCGGTGGCCACGCGGCGTGCAACGCTGAATGGGGAATTGGACGATCTTCAGGCGCCGGGCCTGCGCGCGAGCGAGGCCTACGTTGCCGCTGACGGGCTGGTGGGCGAGATTGACACCGTGCTGCGCGATCGCCAGACCCGTGAAATCCTGCACCGGTTTCCAGCCCCGGCCAATCCGTTCAGCTGGGCGGCGCCCCTGGCGGAACTGGGCACCTATTTGCGGGGGATCCTGCCCGAGCTGCTGAACAACGTGGCCCAGGCGGATCAACGGCTGAGCACATCGGATGGTGTACCCGGTGCGGTGTTGCTGCTGGTTTCGGGTGTGATCCTTTTGGTGCGCGGCTCCGGCTGGGTGGCCCGGGTTGAGCGGCGCGTCCTGGCGATGCAGCCAACGGCGCCAGTGCTGTTGTTGCGGGCCGTTTTGTCGCTGGTCCAGCTTGCCGTGCCGACCGTGGGGCTTGTGGCGGTGTTGTCGGCGATCGAGATTGCCGGGCTGGCCGGAGATGCGGGCAGCGCGCTGATCTACGCCCTGGGGGGGTTTGCCCTGCCAATGATCGTCGGGTTGTGGCTGATACGGCGGCTGTTCCCGCGCGCGGGGCATGGCGACAGCCCGCTTGGGCTGGGCGCACGGAAAATGGCCAAGGGGCGCGCACGCGCGCGGCTTATGGTGATCGCCCTGTCGGTCTATGTCAGTCTGGATCAGTTCGCCGTGGCCGCTGATCTCAGCCAGGAAACCCGGGCCTTCCTGAGCTTCGGGCCGATCCTTCTGGTGGCCGTCTGTCTCTATCGGGTTGCGCGCCTGTTCCGGGCCCGCCCGCTGGATGACGGCTCGGCCCGGGCGGCGTCGGACGGCGGGACCCAAGAGGATGCCATAGGCTTTTCCGCGGCCGTGCTGAACGCGCTGGCCGCGCTGACCATGTGGATTGCGATTGCCGGGGTCCTGGCCGGGCTGGGCGGCTATCTGACCTTGGCAGAACGAAGCATCGGGCCGGCGGCGATCACCTTTTTTGTCTTCGGGCTGATGGCGATGGTCCAGCAGGTCTTCACCGGGCTTTACGGCTCGGTTTCCAATGCCCGGCGCCCGCAGGAGGAAAGCCTGGCCCCAACCCTGTTCGGTGTTGTGCTGATCCTGGCTGCCCTGCCGGTTCTGGCCCTGCTGTGGGGGGCCCAACCCAATGATCTGATCGAGATGTGGGCGAAGGTCCGCACCGGCTTTATGATCGGGGATATCCGCATTTCACCTGATGAGGTGTTGGCCTTCATCGTCGTTTTCCTGATCGGTCTGGGGCTGACCTGGCTGGTGCAGGGGGCGCTGCGGACCACGATTCTGCCCAAGACACGGATTGACCGGGGCGGGCGCACGGCAATTGTTTCAGGGGTCGGCTATATCGGGATCTTCCTGGCCGGGCTGATCGCCATCACCACCGCCGGTATTGACCTGTCCAGCCTGGCGATCCTGGCCAGTGCATTGGCTGTGGGGGTGGGCTTTGGCCTGCAGACCATCGTGTCGAACTTTGTTTCCGGCATCATCCTGCTGATCGAGCGTCCCGTTTCTGAAGGCGATTGGATCGAGGTTGGCGGCAAGATGGGCTATGTCCGGGCGATCTCGGTGCGGTCTACCCGGATCGAAACCTTCGACCGCACCGATGTAATCGTGCCCAACGCCGATCTCATCTCGAACCAGGTGACGAACTGGACACGGGGCAACCTGATCGGGCGGGTGATCATTCCCGTAGGCGTGGCCTATGGCAGCGATACGCGCAAGGTTGAGGCCATTTTGAACGAGATCGTACAGGCCCATCCCATGGTGGTCCTGTCGCCCCCGCCGGCGGTTCTGTTCCGCAGCTTTGGCGCCTCGGAGCTGCAATTCGAGATACGGGCCATTCTGCGCGACATCAATTTCATGGTGGGGGTCCAGTCTGACATCAACCATGAAATCGTCCGGCGCTTTGCAGAGGAAGGTATCGAGATCCCCTTCCCGCAACGGGATCTGTGGCTGCGCAATCCCGAAGCCCTGTCCCGGTCCAATGCTGGCACCGCCACCTTCCCGGCCCAGCACGGGGCAGTGCCGTCCGCCTACCGCGAACCCCCGGGGGCTGATCCAGAGGGGGATGACTGATTCCTGAATGCCGGGAGGGGCAGGAAGAGGACAAGTCATCCTCTGCTGGTTCTTTTTTCTCGAGAAGGGCTTGAAAAGGCGGACGGGCCCAGTATACCGGCCGAGCCGGAGAGGTGGCCGAGTGGTCGAAGGCGCACGCCTGGAAAGTGTGTAGGCGGGAAACCGTCTCCAGGGTTCGAATCCCTGTCTCTCCGCCACTTGCACATTGCAAACCCGAAAACAGGTCCCTCGCGGGGCCTTTTTCTTTATGTGCCAAAGGGGTTTGCAGGGACCATCCGCCCTTCGGAGAC
>JBKDZR010000014.1:0-42681 GCA_047971485.1 Qingshengfaniella sp.
CCCCCCCCTTTGGCGCGGAACAAGCCCGTAGGGCGCCGCGCCAGCGCCGGACCGGCCCGTGGTCTGGCGCTTGGCTGATGTTTGCGCGAAGTTCTGGGGTCACGCTACCACGGCTGCCATAAATCGCGCCGTACTGAGGTTCCGACACGCCAGCCCCCGCTCCGGCGCTGGCGCGGCTTGTTCTGCTGGATCAGAGCAACAAAGGCCCCAAAGCGGTCATGTTCCAAGGCCATTGATATAATCCCCCCGGCCGCATGGGGCTGGTGATCCCGGTTCGGGTATGAACCGGCCCAGGCCCCACGATGGACCGGTTCACCAATCCCGGATCGTGGCCCAGATCCCGACCCTGAAACACGTTGCGGTTCTTCGCATGCGCGCGACGTGTTCGGCTATTTGGCCCCGGCATTTGATACCGCCTGTGCGAGACGTGCAAAACTGGGGACCGGTTTTGCGCGATATGCTCTGGCCTCAGGTCCCTTGCGGATCCCAGCGCTGCAGGGCCGCTTCGTCCACATCGCGCGCCGCCACCCAGTCAGCGCGGCCATCCCCGGCGATTTCCTTTTTCCAGAACGGCGCCCGGGATTTCAGATAGTCCATCAGGAACTCGGCGGCCGCGAAGGCCTCGGCCCGGTGGCGCGCAGCGGTGGCCACCATCATGATCGTCTCGCCCGGCACCAGAGGGCCATGGCGGTGGATGATCAGCGCATCGGTCAAGGCCCATCGCGCCATGGCCTGATCTCGAATCTTCGTCAGCGCCTTTTCGGTCATGCCCGGGTAATGTTCAATCTCCATCCGGGCCAAGGCCCCGGTATCGGTCGGGCGCACAATCCCCGAGAACGTGACCACCGCGCCCGCACCCGTCCCGTTCTCCGGCCCTGCCCCGGCCTGACGCGCGGCAAAGGCCCCGGCCTCGGCACCGAAATCGAACGCCTCTTGCTGAACCCGCACGCCCATGGGCTAGCCCCCGGTCATCGGCGGGAAGAAGGCCACTTCGCGCACATTGGCCAGGGGCGTGTCAAAGTCGGTCAGGTCCTGGTCAACAGCCACCCGCAGCGCTGACAAATCGGCAAAGGCTGCGGCATAGCGTTCCTCGCGCGCGCATAATTCCGCGACCAGCTCGGCCACGGTCGTCGCTCGGGTCTCGATCCGTTCCTTCGGCAGGCCGATCCGTTCCCGGACCCAGGCGAAATACAGGATGTCGATCATCGCCCAGGTGTCTCCCTCAGATAGGGCAGCGCCTTGCGCATGTAATCCCACCCCGTGACCAGCGTCAGCGAGGCCGCCGCCCACAGCAAGACGATCCCCCCATACGACGCGGCATACATGCCCCCCCAGGCCAACCGCAATCCGACAGGATCCGGCGTATCCCCGGCCAAAATCGCCCGGATTTCGGCATCGGGCAGGGCCGCGGCGCGCAGCGACAGGGAATGTTCGAACACCCCCTGGGCGAACAGCACGGCAATAGCGATCATCTGGACCGTGGTCTTCCACTTCGCCAGCCGGGTAACCTTGAGCACCCCGGCCGTATCGCCCAGATATTCGCGCAGGCCCGACACGAAGACCTCACGGAACAGGATGGCGGTGGCCGGCAGCAGGATCCAGGCGGTCATCCCGGAGAATCCCATGATCACCGCCAGTGCGATGACCACCATCGCCTTGTCGGCGATCGGGTCCAGCATCGCCCCCATCTTGGATTCCTGCTTCCACGCACGGGCCAGATAGCCATCGAACCAATCGGTGATCGCCGCCCCCCCGAACAGCAGCAGCGCAAACCAGTCGGCCCAGGGGCGGCTGAAATACAGAAACATAACCGCGACGCCAGGCGCCGCCAGCAGGCGCAACACGGTCAGGATATTTGGCACGGTCCAAATCATGGCGCAGGTCTAACGCGCCCCGCCCGCCGTTGAAAGACCCCAAGCAGCAGCGCGACAGCCCGGTCCATCGCCAGCGGTAAGACGCCCATGCCCCCGCTTACCCCTGATCATGAAAGAAATCATAGATCGTTTGGGCCAGTGTTTCAGAAACGCCGGCAACCGCCCTCAGATCCGCCAGATTGGCCCGGCTGACCGCCTTGGCCGACCCGAAATGCGCCAGAAGCGCACGTTTGCGGGCGGCGCCGACACCAGGCACCTCATCCAGTGGTGTGGCGGTAAAGGCCTTGGCCCGCTTGGCGCGATGGGCCCCAATGGCGAACCGGTGGGCCTCATCGCGCAGACGCTGGGTGAAATAAAGCACCGGATCATTGCGCCGCAAGGCAAAGGGGCGCTGGCCATAGCGGTGAAATTCTTCCTTGCCGGCATCGCGGTCAATGCCCTTGGCGACCCCGATCATCGCTACATCTGCCACGCCCAGTTCAGCCAGGATGCCATGTACCGCACTGACCTGCCCAGCGCCCCCGTCGATCAGCAGCAGATCGGGCCAGGCCGGGGTTTCACGATCCGGATCTTCCTTGAGCAGACGCTTGAACCGCCGGGTCAGCACCTCGCGCATCATGCCAAAGTCATCGCCGGGCACCAGATCCTCGCCGCGGATGTTGAACTTGCGATAGCTGTTCTTCTCGAATCCGTCCGGCCCCGCCACGACCATCGCCCCCACGGCATTGCTGCCCTGAATGTGGCTGTTGTCATAGACCTCGATCCGACGCGGCGGCCCGTCCAGACCGAAGGCCTCGGCCAGCCCGGCCAGCAACTTGCCCTGGGCCGCGCTTTCCGACATCTTCCGGCCCAGGCTTTCGCGGGCATTGCGCGCGGCACCCGCCATCAGCTCCGCCTTTTCCCCCCGCTGCGGCACCGCCAACTCCACCTTGTGGCCAGCCTTCTGCGACAAGGCGTCGGCCATCAGATCGGCATTCTCGATCGGATGGCTAAGCAGGATCAGGCGGGGCGGATCCTTGGTATCGTAGAACTGACCCAGAAAAGCCTCCAGCGCCTCGGCTTCGGACACGTCCCGGCCTGTACGGGGATAGTAATCGCGGTTGCCCCAGTTCTGGTGGGCACGGATGAAGAAAACCTGCACACAGGCCTGTCCGCCCTCCATGTGCAGGGCAACGATATCGGCCTCAGCCACGCCCCGCGGGTTGATGCCCTGGGCGCTTTGCACCTGGGTCAGGGCGCGGATGCGATCGCGCAGGGCGGCGGCCCGTTCGAATTCCATCGCATCCGAGGCCGCCTGCATCTGCGCCGCAAGATCCGCCTGCACCCGGGTCGAGCGCCCGGACAGAAACCGTTCGGCATCAGCGACAAGGCCGGCATAATCGCTTTGCGAGATCTCACCGACACAGGGGCCCGCGCAACGCTTGATCTGATACAGCAGACAGGGACGGCTGCGCCCCTCATAGGTCGCATCGGAGCACGACCGCAGCAGGAACACCCGCTGCAACTGGTTCAGCGTCCGGTTCACCGCGCCGGCACTGGCGAACGGGCCGTAATAGGCGCCTTTGGTCGCCTTGGCCCCGCGATGCTTGCGGATCTGGGGAAACGCGTGATCCTTGGCCACCAGAATGTTGGGAAAGCTTTTGTCGTCGCGCAGCAGCACATTGTAGCGCGGCTTGAGCTGCTTGATCAGGTTCTGTTCCAGCAGCAGCGCCTCGGTTTCCGTCCGCGTGGTCAGGAACATCATCGTGGCGGTTTCGGAAATCATCCGCGCGATCCGCCCCGAATGCCCCGTCGGCCGTGCATAGTTGGACACCCGGGCCTTCAGGTTCCGAGCCTTGCCCACATAGAGCACACGGCTTTGCGCATCGAGCATCCGGTACACGCCGGGGGAACTGTCCAGCAGGCGCAGATAGCCACGGATGATCTCGGGGCCGGTCTGGGGGGATGGGGTGTTGCTCATGGAAGGGGTCCGCGATTCTCGATCCCGGGCCTGCCACTGACAGCCGGGAATGTTCAAGGAAAAACATACTCACGGATTCTGGGGATAAGTCTGGAGATAACTTATGTGTTCCCGCGCTTTTCCCTTAATTCTTGGGCACTTCGTCAATTCGCCTGCTTTTTGGGCAAATTTTCAAAGGACTGTTTTCATTGAAAAATTTTCCTCTTTCTGGCCTAAAGACCTGAAATGCCTAATAAAAGGTTTACAAAACCGTCAAGCAACCGTGAACGGTGCACAACTGTGACGGACCTTTATTCCACACCTTGGATATCCGGGGTTTTCCAACCCAGATGCTGCCCCCCATCGACACAGATCAACTGGCCTGTTACCGCCGGCGCCGACAGCAAATACAGCAGCGCCGCCGTTACATCCGAAGGATTCGCCCCGCGGTTCAGCACCGTGGCCGCCCGCTGACCCTGAAAATGCGCCTCCGACTGGCGCGCCCCCCGCAAGGTCGGGCCCGGCCCGATGGCATTCACCCGGACCGCCGGGGCCAGAGCGCGTGCCGCCGTCTGGGTCAGGGTCCACAGCCCCGCCTTGGCTAGGGTGTAGGTCATGAATTCCGGGGTCAGCTTACGCACCCGCTGATCGACCATGTTGATCACCAGCCCCCGGGCCAGTGGCTCATTGTGATCATCGAATGTCGGCGCCGGCACCTGTTCGGCGAATTCCTGGATCAGCACGAACGGCGCCCGCAGGTTGCTTTCCATATGCCGGTCCCAGCTATCACGTGTCGCCGTGTCCAGCCGATCATACTCGAAAATAGACGCGTTGTTAACCAGGACCGTCAACGGCGCCCCCAGCGCCTCGGTCGCACGGGCAACCAGCGGCTGAACCTGGGCTTCATCCAGAAGATCGGCCTGCAGCGCCACCGCGCGCCGCCCCATCGCCCGGATCTCGGCCACCGTCTGTTCGGCACCTTCACGTGACCCGGCATAATGCACTGCCACATCGTGGCCCTGTTCGGCCAAGGCCAGGGCCATCGCCCGTCCCAGCCGCTGCCCCGCCCCGGTGATCAGCGCAGTTCCGGTCATCGCTTTCTCCTCAGGTCAAAAGCAGGATCACATATCCGGCATACAACCCGCACAGCCCGGCGCCAACCAGCCGGTTCATGTCCCGGCGCCACAGGATGAACGGCGCGATCAGCACCGAACTGCCCAGCATCACCCAGATATCCTGCCGCAAAAAGGCCGGATCAACGGCAATCGGCGCAATCAGGCTGGTGATCCCGGCAATCCCCGCCAGGTTGAACAGGTTCGAGCCCAGAACATTGCCCAGGGCCACATCGGCATTGCGCCGTATCGCCGCCATGGCCGTCGTCGCCAGTTCCGGCAAAGAGGTGCCCAACGCGATCAGTGTCAGCCCGATCACCGTTTCACTCAGCCCGAAGTCGCGGGCGATCCGCGATCCGCTGTCAACCAGGATATCGGCCCCCAGCGGCAGACCGACCAACCCCAACACCAGAAATACGCCAATGCGCCAGCCAGGCATCGCCGGATTGGCCCCTTCGGGCTCGGCAACCCGCGCCCGGGCCGCGCGATCGGCGCGCAATGCACGAAACTGATCGAACAGGACCGCCGCCAACAGCGCCAGCAACACCGCCCCCTGCCAACGATCCAGCGTCCCGGTCAAGGCAAAGGCGATGAACACCACCGATACCCCCAGCATCACCAGATAGCTCTTGCGGAAATCCGATCCTGCAAGGTTCATCCCGCTGATCAGCGCCGGCAGGCCCAGAACCAGCAGGATATTGGCCGTATTCGAGCCGACAACATTGCCCAGGGCGATCCCCGGCGCGTCCTTGGCCACGGCCTGTATCGCCACCAGCAACTCGGGCGCCGAGGTCCCGAAGGCCACAACCGTCAAGCTGACGATCACCGCAGACACGCCCAAACGCAGGCTCAGGTTCACCGCCCCCTTGACCAGGGCGTCCCCGGCCAGCAGCAGAACGGCCAGTCCCACCCCGGCCAACAGCCAATCCGAGCTCATGCTTTTCCACCTCCGCAGTCGCATCCCGACCGGCCGATCAGGGGGCGCCCACAGGCCCGGCATTTCCGGCTGCGCGGCAAACGCACCCCCGGAAACCGGAACCGCCCAAACAGGGCCAGCACAACCATCACAACAAGAAACAGGCTGACAATCTTGATCATCACGTCACAATCCAAACCGGGCAAAGGCCAGCCGGTCCTCGGCGACGGTCAGGGCCTCTGCCGCCACCGACGCCCCAAGACGTTGCCACAAACGCCGTTTGGGACCGTAAACACGGAATTTCGTCTGCGGCCCGAACCGTGCGGTCATCACCGGCACAAGATGCCCAACCCCATCGACCAGCCCGGCCTCAACCGCCGCCGCGCCGATCCAGACATCGCCTTCGAACAGGGTTTCGCCCTCTTTCAGCCGGGCCCCGCGCCGCGTGGTGACCTGGCGGATAAAAGCCTGATGGATCTGACCAAGCCACCCTTCGAGACGGGCCGTATCTTCGGGCGTTTCGGGACGGAAAGGATCCAGCTGACTTTTCGAGCGCCCGGCCGTATGCACCCGCCGCTCAACCCCGTACCGCGCGATCAGATCCTGAAGACCGAACCCGGCGGAAATCACCCCGATGGAGCCGACCATGGAACTGTCATCAACCCAAATCTCATCAGCAGCCGTCGCCAACCAGTAGCCCCCCGACGCGGCGATGTCCTCGACAAAGGCCAGAACGGGCACGCCGGTTTCCTCGGACAGGCGACGGATACGCGCGCCGATCAGGCTGGATTGCACCGGACTGCCACCGGGCGAGTTGATCACCAACGCCACGGCACGGGGGCGCCCTTTGCGAAAGGCGCGCTCAACCAGCGGGGCCACGGCTTCATCGCTCAGCGTCGCGCCACCGCGGCCCCCTGCGGAAATCACACCTGACAGGCGCACGACAGAGACGACCGGCGACCGGCCGAGCTTTTTGATCAGCGTCTTCATAGTTCGCACATAGAATGCGAAACTGGCGACAACAAGGTGACACCGCCAGAGCGCCGCGAAATGACGCGGCCCAAAGAAAAACCCCCGGCACAAGGACCGGGGGTGTGGGGCAGGCTGCGGGCCTCAGGTCTTACCAGAGGGCGATCAGGCCGCCCGCCGAGGTGCCGGTGGCCAAGACCCGCCGACAGCGCAGCGGATAGATGGCCCCGGCCGCAAGTCCGTAAAAGGTGATCTGTTCCCCGGATGTCATCTGAACCGTGGCATCGCCCGCCATCCCCACATAGATTGCGCGGGTCGCGTATTGCAAATCTGCGGTATCATCGGGAACAATCGGGCTGGCATCCGCCGCGGGTGAGGTCAGACCTTGGGCATGGTCCTTGAAACTGTCTTGCATCGGGACACTCCGTCGTCATTCAGGCAATGCCGGCGTCTCCGGGGCCCACAAGCGGATGCGGATCGGAACGTGCCGGCGAGGAAAGAAAGTGCTACCAAATGGTTAATTGCCGGTTCCCCATGCGTACGGTGACCCAGATCGTGGCGATCTGGATGCTGGCCGGGGGACTGATGGTGCCGCCGCTGGCGGCCCAGCAGACAAGCCAAACCGCGCCGGGACAAATCCTGAACCGGATCGCTCCGGTCGGCCCGGCCAATTCAAGCCGCGCGCGTGATGGCGTGCTTGATGTCACCTTGCTGCCCGACCCCCTGCTCACCCGTCAGCCAGTCGTGCACGAAGCACAAACCGGACCTGCCGATGTCCAGCTACGTCATTGGTGGGCGCGGCGCAGTGCCGCCGGGCTGGCCGGGATCGTCTATGACAATCGCGATCGGGGCCATTCCACCGGCCCAATGGTCTTTCCCCAGGTCAGCAAGACACTCTATGCTCCAGTGTTCAAGAACAGCATGCTTGATTACGGCATCGCCGGACGGGTCAGGTTTTCGCTGCCGGTGATTGGCAATTCCTCAACCGCCATCACCAGCGGCCCAACCTGGCGCAGTCAGGCCCGCGCCGCGCTGCAAAGCCCCGCCGCCGCGTTGCTGGCCTATCAACTTTATGCCACCAATGCCCTTTATTTCTACCCTGAGCACCGCGATCATGACCGACCGAGCGGCGACATGTTCTTTGCCAACACGCCTTACTTCTGGGTCTCACAGGGGTCCTCCGGGTCCGATCGCCCCTTCATGATCAACGCGCTGAGGGCCATTGCCGCCCTGCCGCCAGAAACCCGACATCTGGCCGAGGAAAAGCACCTTCTGCCTGCAACGGTTCAGATGATCCTGCGCAGTACCATGGCCGGGGTTGAGGGGCGCGCGGGCTACCTGTCCGGGGCCGCGCACCCTTCTGCTTTCGATGCCAAGCGGCTGGATCCCCTGGCCGTGGTCGGGCGCGCCCATGCGCTGAAAGCCAGTGATCTGCCCCCCATGGTCCGCCTGCGCGTTCTGGCCGATTTCACCGCCTTGCCCGGCGTCGACTATCTGGCCCGAAACCTTGACGAAGTCCTGTTCACCACGCCCTCTGCGATCGCCCGGGCCTGGCGGTCCTACGCCTATCGCCGCGATATCGTCCTGTCGGCAGCGGAAACCGAGGATCCGAACGGCCGGCCCTTGCGCTTTCACTGGGTCCTTCTGCGCGGGGATCCAAACCGCATCCAAATCGCACCCGCCGACCCTGCAGGGCAAAGCGCGCGCATCACGATCGCCTGGCATGACCGCTACACCCTGCCTTCTCCGCCTGGACTGGATACCTCACGGATCGATATTGGCATTTTTGCCGATAATGGCGCAGAGATTTCCGCCCCGGCCTTCTTCAGCGTCACCTTCCCCACCTTTCAGAACCGGATCTACACGCCCGGCGAAGATGGCGAATTGCGGCTGGCCCGCCTGACCTATGCCGGGGATAGCAGAGCCCAGGAAACCTACGCGGATCCGATGATCTGGCCGGTCGCGCCATGGAGCGACCGCTTCGAACGCGACTCCGACGGGTGGATCAGGAAAATCGAACGGACCCAGAAGAACGGCACCATCCGCACGCTGGAGCCAGGCCTTTTCGGTCCCGTCCTGATCCAGCCAGACGGCCAGACGGTGCCGATCGCCCACAGCGCCCAACGGGATAAGACAGGGGTTCTGCGCCTGCGCGTGGACACGCAGGGCACCCCCACGCCCGATCAGTAATAGGCTTCGTCGTAACCGTAGCCGGCACTGGCATATCGGCTCTTGTTCAGAACGACGCCGATCACTTGGGTCACTTCGGCCAGCTCCCGTTCTGCCACATCTATTTCCTCAATTGTCGACACTTCGGCAGCGGCCACCAACAGCGCCGCATCCACGCTTTCCATCAAGCCCAGCGTATCATCAGAGGACAACAACGGCGCGGTATCAAAAAGGATCAGGTCCGGGGCATATGTCGCCTCGATCTCGGCCAAAATGGCCCGGGCCCGGGCGCTATGCAACAATTCCGCCGGGTTCGAGGTCGAAACATGGTTGGTTGCGAAAGCCACGTTGGTGCCGAAACGGACCATGTGATCCGAAATGTTTTCCTGCCCTGACAGAACCCGGGCCAGACTGTACGGTTCGGCAATCCCCAGAGTTCGGGCCAGGGCTGGACGCCGAAGATCGGTTTCGACCAGCAAGGTCCGCAGATCCGCCTGCCGCGCCAAGCTGAACGCCAGATTCGCCGAAACGGTGGTTTTGCCGCAACGGGGCGATGGCGAGGTTATGGCAATCCGCCGCCAGCCATTGGCCTTGGCCTGCTGAACCAGCTTGGTCCGCAACATATCCATGGGCGACGCATCCTTGCCGCCAAAATACGACACGATGCGGTTTGCCGCAAAATGGCTTTCGTTAATGCGCAACGTCGGCAACGCCGCCCAAGCCTCACGGATTGCCTCTTCGTTCCGGGCACCACCCCGCAGAACGGGCTTCTTGGGGGCCGCGGAATCGGCCGCCGCCGCGGGCAGGCCTTCGGCGACAGCCTTGGCACGACGTTCACGGGCGCGGCTGAGGGCTTCCTGCAATCTTTCCATGGCAAATCCTTCCTCTCGACCGCGCTGGATCAGTTCGGCAACACCGACATGCCGAACTTGTTCGCAACCGGTTCAATCAGCCCGTCCAGCGGCTTGATGGTGCTGTGCACATAAAACAGCACGGCGGGGACAACGATCAGCAAAAAGGCCAAAACCAGCAGCACGATCATGCGCTTGGCCACGGTTTCCCGTTCCGTCCGGATATAGGGCAACACGGCAATCGGCGTCACGCCCAGACGATCCGTCAGTTCCACAGGCCGCCGAATCGAACGATTCAACAGTTCCAGCAATAAAATAAGACCAAAACCTGCAGCAACACCGACACCCGCACCTGCCACCGCGATCAGCGGGCGGTTCGGGCTGGTCGGACGTTCAGGCACCGTTGCCTGTTCGACAACACTGATGCGTTCGCCCTTGGACAACAGTTCGATCCGTTCGCCGGTTTGCGCCGTCGCCAAGCGGCTGATCGCCTGATTATACTGCTGCTGCGTATTATCGTAATCCCGGGTCAGTTTCTGCTGGGCGACCAGATTGACCGGGATTTGGGATAGCCGGGTGTCGATCTCGCTGAGGCGGGTTTTCTGAAGCGCGCTATCCTGCTGAAGCCCGGCGATCCTGTCGTCAATCTCGGCCAATTGGGTGTCGATCAGGCTTTGCGGACCGGCGCCATCCTCGGTGCCAGCCAACTGTGCGACACGGGATTTCAGCAGTTCGATCCGCGACTGCAGGAATTTCACACGCGGGTTTTCCGGGGCATAGACCAGCAGCGCCTCGTCCAGCTTGCGCTGCGCTTCGAACAGGGCCCGTTCATCCGGCGACCGCGCCGTATCGGCGGTTCCGTCAATCACGCCGGTCCGTTCAAAGATATCGACGATGCGCTGACGTTGCTCGGTCAGGTTGGCGATATCCCGGTCAAGTTGTGCAATGCGGTTTTCCAGAGACACCTTTTCCTGACGAAGATACCCTTCGCTGCTTGGCAGCGCCGCAGCATTCTGGATCTGGAATTCGAGCAACCGGCTGCTCTGCGTGTCGAGTTCCGCGCTTAGTCGATCGACCTCTTGCCGGAAGAAATCCAGCGTATCGCCAGCGCGCGCGGTGCGCATCTCAACGTTTTCCTGCATCACAAGGGTCACGAAATCATTCACGACAGCGGCGGCGGTGCGGGGATTCGGCGACCGGAACCCGATGCGTACGATCGTGGCCGCCTGCCGCCCGCCTTCGCGGGCAAACGTCGTGCGGCTGCGCATATCATCAACGATCTCAGAGGCGGTCATCCCCGACGCATCGCCATAGACGTTCAGCCGGTTCGCAGTCTCGATCAGGTTGGCGCGTGTCAGCAGTTGTTGCTGGATGATCTGCAATTGCTGGGCCGATGAGGTCTGCACAGTGGACGTTGCCAGCCGATCAGGGATCTGGGAATCCTCGACAAGCAGCGTGGCCGAAGCCTTGTATTCGGGCGGCAGGATCATCGCGACGGTCAGCCCGATCGAGGTGAACAGGGCCGCAACCACCAGGAAATAGGGGAAGCGGCGCCAGAAAATGCCCAAATAGTACTTAAAATCGATGTTCATCGATCATTCCTCGTCCAGTGACGTAGCGCCGAAAAAGACGCCATCGTCCAGCACCGCCTGTATCGTTTCTGCAGTAACGTTAGGCTGTTCGCTTGAGAAGGCGTAGACAAGCCCAAGATCACAAATCTGGTTCACAAGTCGCGGAACCCCGCCCGTCACCGCAAAGATCTTGTCGATGGCCTCGGGCGTGAATTCTTCGCCGCTGCCCCCGGCCACTTTCAGCCGGTGGTCGATATACGCGCCCACGTTTTCCCGCGACATCGCCGATAAATGAAAGCTGGACCCGACCCGCTGAACGAATTGCTTCAATTCCGGACGCGAGATCAGCCGCCGCAGTTCCGGCTGACCGACGAGGACCAGCTGCACCAATTCATCCTTGTTTGAATTGATATTGGTCAGCATCCGCAGTTCTTCCAGCGTCTCGACGCTGAGGTTCTGCGCCTCATCGATGATCAGGATGACACGCCGGCCGGCAGCATAGGTCGCCAGCAGATAATCCTGCAACTGATGGAACAGCGTGACATAAGAGCCGTGGGGATCGAATTCCTCACCAAGCGAGCGCAGCACCCATTGCAGCAACTCGCCCCGATCCCCCTGGGCATTGGAAATCAGCCCGACCTCGACATCCTCGGGCAAGGTACGCAGCAAATACTGCAGGAGCGTCGTCTTGCCCGCGCCGATCTCGCCCGTGATCACCGTTATCGGCGACCGGGTGAGAATACCATATTCGAGCATCGTGAACGCCAGCTGATGGGACCGGGACCAATAGAGGAACTCCGGATCCGGCACCAAGGTGAACGGCCGTTCGTGAAACCCGAAATGGGCGTTGTATATGTCGATGGGAGCGGTGGTATTCATTGCCTTTTCACATCGGCGCCGCGATCACAATCAACAAGCGCAATCACTTTCCGGCCGTCGGAATACTGGTTACATGGATCTGCTTGTAGTCGCAGCGTTGCGGAAAATGAAGTCGAAAAAGGTGGATTAGTCGTCAACACGGCCCCGGTCACATCAAATTTTACAGAGATCGTCCCTCTTCCCAAGGGGACCCACCCTGGCCATGATCCCTGCCACAAATCCGGGCGGGAATCATCGTGACGTTCCGGCACTGCCCCTTGAAACCGGCCCAATCCCTGCCCAACTGGCCCATCGCTTTGCCTACAATATCGGCGAAAGTACGCTTTTCCACCGGGCGCCCTCCGGACAAGACGGCCAGATAACAACACTTATCATTATATTCCATATGGTTACAAGAAAGTCGCTCATATACGATGGAATTTATGCATTGTTGAAAGGTTTTGCGATTACATGCTATCAGCGGCGTAAGGCGGTCCGAAGGGGCAGGGCGCGTCTTGTGAGTACTAAAGTAAAGCCCGGCACCGGCCGGGTTGTTAACGTGAGGTAACACGTCTTGACTGCGCATTTTCCCCATTCCCCTGATACGATCAGCGGACTTGTCGACTACACACCCAAGCGCGGCGTGTATCGTGAAGTTTTCAAACGTGTATTCGACATCACCTTTGTGCTGCTGATCTCGGTACTGCTGCTGCCCCTGGTGGGGCTTCTCGCCCTTCTGGTGATGATGGACGGCAGTGCACCATTCTATATCCAGAAACGCGTGGGCAAGGATGGCAAGGTCTTTCGTATGGTCAAGCTGCGCTCCATGCTGCCAGATGCCGACCGCCTCCTGACCGAATACCTGAAGAAAAACCCCGAGGCCCATGCTGAGTGGCAACGCACGCAGAAACTGCGCCGCGACCCCAGGATCACGACAGTCGGACGGATCATTCGCAAGACCTCGCTTGATGAACTGCCCCAGTTCTGGAATGTGCTGCTGGGGAACATGAGCGTGGTCGGCCCCCGCCCGATGATGCCAAACCAGCAAGAGCTGTACCCCGGCCAAGCCTATTACGCGCTGAAACCCGGCGTCACCGGTCTGTGGCAAGTCGGCGACCGGAATGAAACCTCCTTTGCTGCACGCGCGCGTTTCGATGCCGAATACTATCGAATCCTGTCCTTCGCGACGGATTTGATCGTGATCGCCAAAACCATACGCGTCGTTCTGCGGGGAACCGGCGTCTAGCAACGCGCCACCGCCACAGACCAGAGATGCCCCGAGGTCACCGGAAATCCGGTGGTCTGTTCATTTTCGCGTCATACATCTTACGTAATCGAGGTGGAACACGTACACGAACCCGGGCGTTTGAGTAACCGAATGAGGGCAAAATGAACTGGTCCAAACCTTTGACAATCGCGCTGTTGACCGCAAGCGTCGCCCTTGCGGGCTGTGAGTCGGTGGAAAAAAAAGCGGACCGCCTCTATAACGAAAGCGTCGAACTGGTCGACGCGGGCGAGATTGATCGCGCCCTGGTCAGCTTGCGCGGTGTCTTCAACGCCAACGGCCAGCACCTTCAGGCCCGCCTGCTGTATGCCGACCTGCAATTGCAGCGTGGCAACCTGGAACAGGCCTACAGCCATTACCTGCTGGCCTCCGAACAGTACCCCAACGAATTCAAACCGCGGATCGAAATGTCCGATATCGCCCTGCGCTCCGGCAACTGGGCCGAGGCCGAACGGCAGGTCAACGAAGCCCTCCGGATCACCCCGGATGACATCCGCGCACAATCCATCGCCAATGTCGTCACCTATCAAAAGGGCGTCTCGCGCGACGAGACAGACCTGATAAGCCAAGCCGTCGATACCGCCCAAGCCTTTCTGGCGGCGACACCAGGGGATGATTTTTCCCGCCAGGTTGTCATCGACAGCCTCATGCGCAACCAGAAGCTTGATGACGCCCTGACCGTGATCGATGCCGGCCTGGCCCTGAGCCCCGACAACCGACTGTTCAACCAGGTCAAACTGGGCGCGCTGGTTCAGAAAAACGACATTCCCGCCCTTGGCGAACAGCTCAAAAAAATGGTTCAGATCTTCCCGGACGACACGCAGATCCGGTCCAGCATGGTTCGCTGGTATCTGGCAACCGGTGATCTGGACGGCGGCGAACAGTTCATGCGCGACCTCATCGCCCAGGGCGGCGACAAGATCGCGCCACGTGTGGATCTGATCCATTACATCAACAACGTGCGCGGCTATCAGGCCGCCTCGGCGGAACTGGATCGGCTGATTGCCGACGGCAAGGACGAACGCACCTTCCGCATGATGAAGGCCGTTCTGATCTACGAAAACGAAGATCAGACCGCCGGGATCGCCCAGATGGAAGCCCTGGCCGATGGCGCCCAGCCCTCGGATGAAACCCGCAAGATCCAGACAACACTGGCGCGCATGCTGGTTGCAGCCGGACGGACCGAACAGGCCCAAACCCTTGTCGAAACCGTGCTCGGACAGGACAGCAAGGATGTCGAGGCCCTGAAACTCACGGCCGGTTGGATGATTGATGAGGATCAGGTCCGGGACGCCATCCTGGCCCTGCGCACGGCCCTGGACCAAAGCCCGCGCGACCCCGAGACCATTACCCTTCTCGCCCGCGCCTATGAACGTGACGGCAACCGCGAATTGATGGCGGAAAGCCTCAGCCTGGCGGTTGAGGCTTCGAACAGCGCCCCAGACGAGGCGATACGATATGCCACCTATCTGGTGCAGAACGAAAAATTCCTGCCTGCCGAGGATGTGATCCTTGGCGCACTGCGTCAGACACCGAACAACCTGCGTTTGCTTCAGATGATCGGCCAGATTTATGTGGCACTCGGCGACTGGCCCCGCGCGGAACAGGTGGTTCAGTCCATGGGCAATCTGCCCGGTGACGAGGCCAAACTGGCCGCCACCGGCCTTGAGGCCACCATCCTGCAACGCATGGCCCGCACCGACGAAAGCATTGACCTGCTGCGCAACATCGCAGGGGATGCGGACGCTGCGCTCTCTGCCCAGATCGCGATCGTCCGGACACATCTGGCCAATGGCGATCTGACCAGTGCACGGGCCTATATGAATGAACTGCTGGCGACACTCGACGCCGAGGACACCAGCCCCCGGACGAATGGCATCCGCTTTATGAATGCCGCGCTGCTGGCCGTGGAGGGCGATTACACCACGGCCGAAAACATCTACCGCGACCTCGCCACGCGCGAACCGCAAGAAGAGGCCGTCTGGCGCGCCTATGCCGCTACCCTGATCCGGCAGGGCAAGATAGAAGAAGCGACGGCCTTGCTTGACCAAGCCCTCGCAGCCCTGCCCGAAAATGCCAACCTTCTCTGGGTCAAGGCCGGCCTGATGGAAAACGCCGGCCGGGTCGAAGACGCGATTGTCATCTATGAACGCATCTATGCGCAGAACAGCGGGTCGACGATCATCGCCAACAACCTGGCCAGCCTGCTGACCACCTATCGCGACGACGATGAAAGCCTGCAACGCGCCTATCAGATCGCCCGGCGTCTGCGCGGCGTGCAACTGCCCGCGATGCAGGATACCTATGGCTGGATTTCCTACCGGCTGGGCAACACCAGCGAGGCGCTGGACTATCTCGAACCTGCCGCCCGGGCGCTGACCGAAAACGCGACCGTCCAATACCACCTCGCCAAAGCCTACGAATCCAGCGGGCGCCACGAAGATGCCAAGCTTTATTTCGATCGCGCCATCGCACTTTGGGGAGACAGCAGCGATCCCCAGCTTGTCGACGCAAAAGCCGCGCTCGAACAGCTGACGGCACCGGCCAGCACGGTCGAATAAGCGTTAGCACAGCACAAACCTGTTGCATGCATATAACGATTGCGCCCGAATCCAACATTTCGGGCGCATCATCGTTCCTACGCCCCGTACAGTTGGCTAGGATTTCGGCAAACGCGCGAAGCAAGCGCAACAAATCAGAGGCTCGGGACAATGCGATTCATTATCGGACTGTTAACCTTCGTTTTCCTGTCATCGGCAGCGATCGCCCAGAATTATGTGCTCAAACCCGGTGACGTCCTAAATATCGAAGTCGTTGAGGATTCCAGCCTGAACCGCAGCGTTCTGGTGCTGCCCGACGGCACCATCACCTTCCCCTTCGCCGGCACCCTGAACGCAGCCGGCCGCAGCGTGGCCCAGGTCCAGTCAAGCCTGCGAACGGCCCTGGCCCCGAATTTCGCGGCAACCCCCACGGTCTTCGCCTCGATCAATCAGATCTCCTCGGACCAGCGCGCTGCAGATGCGATCACCATTTACGTCGTCGGTGAAGTAAACTCTCCTGGTCCGAAAGAAATCGAGGCCGGCATGACCTTTCTTCAGGCGCTGTCGGCTACTGGCGGGTTCACGCCCTTCGCGGCAAAACGGCGGATCCAGCTGCGCCGGACGGATCCCAGCACCGGCAACGAACATATCTACAAATTTGATTTCCGGGCTGTCGGCAATGGCGCCCTGATTTCGGGAAACTCGACCCTGCGGGACGGCGATGTCATCCTCGTTCCCGAACGCCGCCTGTTCGAGTGACGAGAGACCTGTGACCAAGCGGTTCCCCACCTATTCCCTGGCTGTAGGCAGCGCTGTGGCGCTGTCTTCGGCCGCCCTCGCGCAGACAACAATCAACGAAAATACGCCGCGAATCACCGGGTTTTTCGAATCCTCGGTCCAGGCGAATGACAACTATGACCTGCGCAAGAAATCCCTTGGCGATGCGGGTATCTGGACCAACACCATCGGTGCCGGGCTGGTCGACAGCACTCCCGCCGACCGGCTGGAACTGAACGCGCGCGGATCTTACCGCTACGCCAATCTGCCTAAAATATCGGATGAGCGTGGTTTCGATGACCAGCGCGTGGGCTTCAACTATGAGCGGATCGGCAATGACGATACGATCAATGCGCAGGCCAGTTACACCCGCAACGACCTCGATTTCTTCAACCCGCTTGATGATATCGACGACGACGGCACTTTTGACAACACATCCAGCACCGGCACGCGCGAAGCCTTGCGCGCCCGTCTGAGCCTGGCAATCAATCAGGAGGCCCCGATCGGGGTCGATCTGAACGGATATTACAACAAAATCGATTTCAGCGGTGACCACAGCGATGATCTTGTCGACCGCGAGGATTATGGTCTGAACGGGGAAGTGGGCTTTCGCCTGTCCCGCACGCTACGCGCAACCGTCGGCGGGGCGTACCAGTACCGCTACGCCGATGAAGACAGGGAAACCGACAGAACCACGCGCAGCGCTAATGTCGGGCTGGATGCTCGGCTGAATGAGCGGTTGTCCGGTTACGTGCGCCTCGGCTATTCGATAGTCGAAATCGAGGACCGCAGCCCCGACCGTAGCCGCGACGAAGAGGGAATCATCGGGAATATCGGCTTCACCGCCGACATGCCCAACGGCACCTTCAGCGGATCGTTCCGCAGCATCGTCGACGAAAACGGCGAACGGGTCACACTCAGCTTTGGCCGCAGTTTCGCGCTGCCCCGTGCGGAATTCAGCGGAAATATCGGTGTCTCATCCAGTTCTGACACGCCTGTACGCGCCGTCGGCAGCATCAACTATCTGCAACAGATGCGCGATTCGCGTCTTCGCCTGACCTTGGGGCAATCTGCAACGACCAATTCGGATTCCGAGGATGTGGTCAACACCAACGGTGAAATCACCTATCAACGTGATTTGACCGAACTGTCCTCCTTCAATATCGGCCTGCGCGGCGCTCTATCGCGCTATGAAGATTCGGACCGCCGCGATGATCAACGCCTCAACCTGACCGCACAGTACAACCATGCGCTGACCCGCGACTGGGGATACAATGTCGGCTACACCCACTCCTACCGCCAGTCGCGCGATGTGGACGGTGCCCGGTCAAATGCGGTTTTCTTTACCTTGAGGCGTGATTTTCAGGCCTTAAAATAAAGCCGGCAAGCGTCTTCACCAGATCGCGATAACATCCATTTGGGGTGCTTAATCTTTTGTAGGCGTCTATGGTGCCACTATAGGTTTACCAGCATGCGCTGAGGGTCTTTGCCATGGCAGTTCAGAGTACGGGAGACATCTCCCAATCGCTTTTAGGAAGTCGCAGACTCAATCTGGCCGGCTTTGGCCTTTTCGTGCTTCTATGTCTGGCCGCCATGCCGGTCTACTGGACCGCCTTTCGACAGTTCACGATCGATTGGGCCCGGCCGGAATACAGCCATGGCCCCCTCATCCCGATCATATCCCTGTTTCTCTTTCTGCGAGAACTGCGCAAAGCCCCTCCCCTCGCCCCCAGCGTCACCGATCGCTGGCCCGGGATTATCGTCATGGCTCTGGGGCTTGCCATTGCTCTGGCCGGCAATTTCGTGCGCATTCCCGATATTGTCGCCTATTCGCTGATCATCTGGATCTTCGGCATGGTTCTGGTGACATTCGGATGGGGTCGCGGGCGCAGCCACTGGGCACCAGTCCTGCACCTCATCTTCATGCTGCCGCTGCCGCAATTCGTTTATTGGAAACTGTCAATCTTCCTGCAGGGCGTGTCATCGCAGCTGGGCGTCTGGTTCGTTGAGCTGGCCGGAATTCCTGTATTTCTTGACGGGAACATCATCGATCTGGGCATCTATAAACTGCAGGTCGCCGAAGCCTGTTCGGGCCTGCGCTATCTGTTCCCGATCTTGTCTTTTTCCTATCTGTTCTCAATTCTTTATCGTGGACCGATGTGGCACAAAGCGGTGATGTTGCTGGCGGCCGCACCGATCACCGTGTTCATGAACTCGTTCCGCATCGGTGTGATCGGCATTCTGGTCAATTACTATGGCATCGAACAGGCTGAGGGCTTTTTACATTATTTTGAAGGCTGGGTCATTTTCATCGCCTGCGTGCTGATACTGTTCATGATGGCGATTGCCCTTCAACGCCTGCGCCCCAACCCGATGCCATTGTCACAGGCGATAGACCTGGACACCGACGGCCTGGGACGCGAGGCCGCGCGTATTCTGTCAATCCGTCCATCGGCGGCGCTGCTGGTTTCAGTTCTGGTCACGGCCATGGCCTCAGGCTTCTGGCTGTCCATTCCCACCCCTCAGACAGCGACCCCCGAACGCGCCCCGTTCATGCTGTTCCCGCGCGAAATAGACGGTCTTTCGGGCAGTTTTTCGGCGCTTGATCCTGATGTAGCCGCAACACTGGCGGCAGACGACTACATCAACGCCACCTATGGCGGACTGACCCAACCGCCAGTAAATATCTTTGTCGCCTATTACGACAATCAGACCACTGGCGGCGGCATCCATTCCCCTGAGGTCTGCCTGCCTGTCGGCGGCTGGGAAGTATCGGACATCGAGCCCCATCAGATCGACATGACGGGGACCGATTATGGCATTTTCAACGTCAACCGCGCGATTATCCAGAAAGGAACCAGCAAGCAGCTTGTCTACTATTGGTTCGAACAGCGCGGCCAACGGATGACCAATGACGTGCTGACCAAGTTCCTGGTTGTTTATGACAGTTGGACCCGAGGCCGTATGGATGGCGCGCTGATCCGCTTTGTCACCCCCATCGACAGCACGGAACAGGCCGCCGATGCCCGTCTGCAAGACATGATGCGGGCCGCGCTGCAGGTGATGCCCCGCTACGTGCCCCTGTGACGGCAGGCGAACCGAATAAAAGGCAAGGTACAGGCAGGATTGCAACTCAGTGATCGCAGACGACGGACCCGTCAGGATCTTGGCATAAGGCGCCCGGCATCGCGTTTTCCGCCCCGGTCCCTATGGATCCTGGTGGCGGCCTGTGTGCTGGTGGAACTGCTTTTGACCCTGGCCGACATGCAGGTAATCGGCCAGCGCTACTGGCGCCTTCTGGCCTATAACTGGGGTGCGTTTCACAAGGATATCCTGTTTAGCCAGCATCCTGCCTTTTTCATCGGGCAGCAGATAACAATGTTTGTCAGCTACGCCTTTCTGCACGGCGGGCTGCTACACCTGATCGTCAACATGATCGCGCTATGGAGTTTTGGCAACGCCATCATCCGCCGCGTTGGTGAGGCCCGGTTTCTGGCTGTTTATGCCGTCTCGGCCTTGTGCGGCGCCGCCGGTTTTGCCCTTTTGCCCGGGGCCGCTGTGCCCATGGTCGGTGCATCGGGGGCCCTGTTCGGACTGCTCGGACTGTGGGTCTGCTGGGACTATCTGGAACGGCGGCATTTCGGCGAACCAATCTGGCTGACCTATCGCGCAGTGATCTACCTGGTTCTCTATAACCTTGTCTTCTGGCTGCTCCTGTCTGGACGCCTGGCTTGGGAAACACATCTGGGCGGCTTCGTTGGTGGCTGGCTGATAGGGATTTTCTGGGGGCGTTCCGTCCTTGGCCGCCGGCGACGCACCAACACCTCGCCCCCAAGTCAGGACGGGCCCCTATGACGGGGGGCGCATGGACAGACCGCGTCAAAGGGGTGATCGCGTCGCTATCCGGAAAAACCGCCCCGCCCCCGCGCCCCGATCGGCCGCTTTATGCGGTTGGCGACATCCATGGCCGCAGCGATCTGTTGGACCGGATCCTCAACCGAATCGCCGAGGATCGCGCTGAAAATGCCCTGACCGACAGCGATCTCGTCTTTCTGGGGGACTATCTGGACCGCGGCCCAGACAGCCGAGGTGTCCTGACGCGCCTGCGTCGGATACAGGCCGAAGCCCCCGGTCGGGTCATCTGCCTGACCGGCAATCACGAACGCATGTGCCTGTCTTTTTTTGGCGATTCTCCCCATCGCGCGGAGCACTGGTTGCAAAATGGCGGGCATGAAACGGTCGCCAGTTTTGGCCTGTCTTCCCATGAGCACACTGGGCCTGCGGATGCCGAAGCCTTGCGCCGCGCCCTGCGCCAGGCGATGGGGGCAACAATGCTGGACTGGCTTGGCGCCCTGCCCGTCTTTTGGCAAAGCGGCAATGTGGTGTGCGTTCATGCCGGGCTGACCCCTACCCTTGCGCCGGATGCGCAAAGCGAAGAGGTCATGCTGTGGTCGCGGCCCAAAAACGGCCACCACCCCCGGCCCGATGGACTTTGGGTCGTTCACGGTCATACGGTCACCCAGCCCGCCGCCATCTGCGGGACGCGTATCGCCGTCGATACAGGTGCCTATTTCTCGGATATTTTGACCGCAGCGGTTCTGGTGCCCGGTCAGCCCGTCCGCTTTCTGGACACCAGAGATCCGGCCAGGATGCGCTGATCCTCAGCCCGGCTGGCGTGCCCCGAAATGGGTCACGACCCGGGCGGCAAGGGCTGCGCCCTCCTGCCCCGCCTGCGCCACCCCGGCCCCTTTGGCCAAGGCGACCAGAAAACCCGCTGCATAGGCATCGCCAGCCCCGGTGGTATCGACCACCGTTTCAACCGGAACGGCTGGGATACGGCATGACGCCCCCCCGTCTGACACGATCGACCCTTCGGCGCTGAGCGTCAGGGCCACGGTACCCACCGCCGCCCGCGCCCAATCCATCGCCGCCTCGGCATCGGCGG
The DNA here is from genome assembly GCA_047971485.1 of Qingshengfaniella sp. Lineage (GTDB taxonomy): Bacteria > Pseudomonadota > Alphaproteobacteria > Rhodobacterales > Rhodobacteraceae > JBKDZR01. The sequence continues at coordinate 21,807 of JBKDZR010000014.1, forward strand.
TGCCCGACAGGGCCTGCAGTTCATGGATATTGCCGACCAGAATACCACAGTGATCGTGGAGGAACTGGCGCATCGCATCGAGATGACGGGCCACGCAGCCCGGATCCGACGGGGTTAACGCCACCGTCGCCCCGACGGCACGGGCCAGATCGGCGGCACGGGCGATATTGGCGGCCCCGTTCGGTGCATCCCAATGATACCCCTCGACCAGCAGGATCGTGGTTTCCGGGGCGAGTGTGGCCGGCAGATCGGCCGGTGTCAGGGCCTCGCAGGCGCCGAGATAGGTACTCATCGTGCGCTCGCCATCGGGGGTGACCATGACCACACATCGCCCGGTCGCCGCGTCCGTGGCCGGATTGACCGGACAGACGATGCCCAAGCGCGTCATCTCATCCAGGAAAAAGCCGCCCAGATCATCCGCGCCAACCTTGCCCAGAAAGCTGCCCCGCACCCCCTGATCGGCGATATGGGCGATGGTATTGGCCACGGATCCACCCGGCTGGCGCACACCAGGGCCGATTTCGGCATAAAGCGCATCCGCCGCGCCGGCATCGACCAGGTGCATCTCACCCAGGGCCAGGCCATGGCGGGCCGGACCCCCGGCATCAATACGGGCCAAGACATCGACCAGAGGATTACCCAGGCCGGCGATCTGAGGAGCGGTGCGGGTCATAGCGTATCCGTCTTCGGGTCAGGGGTCAGTAACGGTAGTGTTCCGGCTTGAACGGTCCATCAGGGGACACGCCAATATAATCGGCCTGTTCCGGCGTCAGCATGGACAGTTTCACGCCGATTCGATCCAGATGCAGGCGCGCGACCTTTTCATCCAGATGCTTGGGCAGGACATAGACCTCGTTGCCATAGGCGTCGCCGCGGGTCCAAAGCTCAATCTGCGCCAGGGTCTGGTTGGTGAAGCTGGCCGACATGACGAAGGACGGATGGCCCGTGGCATTGCCCAGGTTCAGCAAGCGGCCCTCGGACAGCAGGATGATGCGGCTGCCCGAGGGCATCTCGATCATGTCCACCTGATCCTTGATATTGGTCCATTTCAGGTTCTTCAGGCTGGCCACCTGAATTTCATTGTCGAAATGGCCGATATTGCCGACGATGGCCATGTCCTTCATGGCGCGCATATGCTCGATGCGGATCACATCCTTGTTGCCAGTGGTCGTGATGAAGATGTCGGCCGTGGGGGCGACCTCTTCCAGCGTGACCACCTCGAACCCGTCCATGGCGGCCTGAAGCGCACAGATCGGATCAATCTCGGTCACCTTCACCCGGGCCCCGGCGCCGCGCAGCGAGGCCGCGGATCCCTTGCCCACATCGCCATAGCCGCAGACCACGGCAACCTTGCCGGCCATCATCACGTCGGTGGCGCGGCGAATGCCATCCACCAGGCTTTCCTTGCAGCCGTATTTGTTATCGAATTTCGATTTGGTCACGCTGTCATTGACGTTGATCGCCGGGAAAGGCAGGTGGCCCTTTTCCATCATCTGATAGAGGCGATGCACGCCGGTGGTCGTTTCCTCGGTCACGCCCTGGATCATGTGGCGCTGCTTGACGAACCAGCCGGGGCTGGCGGCCAGGCGCTTGCGGATCTGGGCGAACAGTGCCTCTTCTTCTTCCGAGGTGGGGTTGGCGATCAGATCGGTTTCACCCTCTTCGACCCGCGCGCCCATCAGGATATAGAGCGTCGCATCCCCGCCATCATCGAGGATCATGTTGGCCCCGCCTTCGGCGAAGTGGAAGATACGGTCGGCGTAATCCCAGTATTCTTCCAGCGACTCGCCCTTGACGGCAAAGACCGGGGTGCCACCGGCGGCGATCGCGGCGGCCGCATGATCCTGGGTCGAGAAGATGTTGCACGAGGCCCAGCGGACATCCGCCCCCAGCGCCTTCAGGGTTTCGATCAGAACAGCCGTCTGGATAGTCATGTGCAGGCTGCCGGCGATCCGCGCCCCCTTCAGCGGCTGGCTGGCGCCATATTCCGTCCGCAGGGCCATCAGGCCCGGCATTTCCGTTTCCGCGATATCCAGTTCCTTGCGGCCGAAATCCGCCAGCGAGATATCCCGGACGACATAATCCGGTTTGGCTTTGTCTTGAACGGTCATGCGGTCTGTCCCTCGTGTCTTTTGCGCGCCCCAAGGGGGGATCGAAATCCCTTGGGGACTGCGCCAAGGACAGGCCGGTGTCAATCGGATAGGTGCATTTCAGCCTAGGGAATGCGCGACATCGTACATGACCGGTTCGAAGCTGCGGCACAGATCGTTGATCCGGCGGTTGCGTTGGCGCATTTCGGCGCTGCGCAGCATGGCCTGGAAATCCTCGCGCCGGGCCCATTGGCTGTAATTGGCGATCCGGGTCTGGGCGTCGTTTACATGCAGTGCCGCGCCAATGAATCCGGGCTGATGGCGGATAAAGGCATCATAGGCGTCACGCAATTCGTCCAGCAGGTCATGGCAAGTGCCGGGGGTCACATCGAATGTGGTGATGACCGTCTGATGCACGGTAGGGGCTGTGATCTGCATTGTTGTCCTCCTTTTGATCCAGTCTAGCGCCTTGGCGCGCCGGCGCGAGTCCTCAGGTCCGTTAACACCACGTTAAGCATGATCCGCGCAGCATGGCAGCAGGACAGGAATGGGGCCGGCGATGGAACGCGCGCTGATGGCGGCAGTCATGCTGTGGCTGGCCGGGGCGACGCCCGGGGCGGCAGGCGCATGGCTGCGCGAAACGGGCCGCGCCTTTGTCAGCCTGTCCTATGAGGTCACGACCCCCAGGGCCGCCCTAAGCCAAGAAGCGCTGGCCTATGATTCGACACCGCCTCTTTATCGCTATACCTCGGTCTGGGCCGAATACGGGCTGACCGACTGGCTGACCCTGGGGCTGGATGCCGGACGCGACGAGGGGCCGGATACCTGGACCGGGGTGATCTTTGCCCGCCTGCCCCTGATGGCCGAAGGACGCTTTGGCCTGATGGCTGCGGAATTGGGCATCGGGCAGCGGCGCTATATCGCAGCCGGGCCCTATGATCTGTACGATTCACACGATACCGAGCAAATCCTGCGCCTTGGCCTGTCCTGGGGCAAGGCCTTTGCCTGGCCGCGCCAGGGGGGCTGGCTGGCTATGGATACACAGACCGATTTTCGCCAGACCACCGATGGCCAGCCCAGGAAACTGGACCTGACCTTCGGCTTGCGCGGCAGCGAGACGATCACCGGCATTCTTCAGCTGCAAACCGGTGATTACCCCCGCAGCCGCGCCTATGCCAAACTGCTGACCAGTGTGGTTTATGATCTGCCCTGGGGCCTCGCCCTGGAAACTGGTGCCCTGTTCGGCCTGCGCGAGGATAACCGCGTCGGCATGAAGACAAGCCTGTGGTGGCGTTTCTGACCCCGGCCTACTCTGGCCCGCACACCGGGCGACCGGATCAAACGGCCACCCACAGTTTCCCTTCCCCGTGCCACCGCACCGGGATAGTCTGCGCGCATGACCACGCCCGATCCCGTGCCCCCCGTCGATCCGATCCGCCCCACGGATGATGCGGCCCGCAGTCTGGCCCGGGGCCTGATCGACACGGCACGCTTTGGCGCGCTGGGTGTGATCGCCCCGGACGATGGGTCCCCTCAGGTCACCCGGGTGGCCACGGGCACCGATCCCGCCGGGCACCCCCTGATCCTGATCTCGACATTATCCGCCCATACCACAGCCCTGCGTGCGGATCCGCGCTGTTCTCTGTTGTTGGGGGAACCGGGGGCCAAAGGCGATCCCCTGACCCATCCGCGCCTTACCCTGACCTGTCAGGCCCGGTTCACCGAACATGACAGCCCCGATTACCCGCCCCTGGCCGAACGCTGGCGGACCGACCACCCCAAAGCCAAGCTGTATATCGGGTTTCAGGATTTCGTCTTTGCCACCCTCAGGATCGAGGCAGCGGCGCTGAATGGCGGGTTCGGGCGCGCCTTTCGGCTGACCCCCGCCGATCTGGACGTGTGATGGTGGCCCCCGCCTGACAGGACACGGCGGGGCGGGCGCATAGCGGCGGTAAAACCGCAAGCCCCCATCACAAGCACACAAATCCCTTCAAAAGGCCCTGCAAACGGCGGCGATCAGGTCATTTTTCCGGCCAAGGCCCGGTCGATCAGATCGGCCGTCTCACTGACCCCGTAAAGCGCGATGAACCCGCCGAAACGCGGCCCCTGGCTGGCGCCAAGCAGCACTTCGTACAGCGCCTTGAACCAGTCACGGAGCGGCTCAAACCCGTGTTCGCGGCCAATGGCGAAAACCATGGATTGCAGCTCTTCGGCATCCAGCCCGCCGGTCCAGCCGCGCAATTGCGCCGACAAATCGGCCAAGGCCGCGCGTTCCTGTTCGCTGGGAGCGCGGAAGCTGCGTTTCGGCGCGACGAAATCGGTGAAATACTGCACCGCATACCCGGCCGCCGCATCAAGGCCGGGATGAGTGGCCGGCGAGGCATCCGGCGCATAGCGCGAGATAAAGCCCCACAGGCCAGCCTTGTCCTTGGCCGCCGCCACCGAGGCCAGGTTCAGCAGCATGGCGAAGGGCACGACCATATCGCTTTGCGGCACAGCGCCGCCATGGATGTGATGCACCGGATTGACCAGTTTCTGAATCGCATCCTGACCGGGATAGGCGCGCAACTGCTGATGATATTCATCCACCGCCTTCGGGATCACGTCGAAATGCAGCCGCTTGGCCGTCTTCGGCTTTTGGTACATGAAGTAGGACAGACTTTCGGGGGCGGCATAGCGCAGCCAGTCCTCCATCGACAGCCCGTTGCCCTTGGATTTAGAAATCTTCTGCCCCTGTTCGTCGTTGAACAGTTCATAGGTCAGGGATACCGGGGGCTCTTTCCCCAGTGCCCGGCAGATCTTGGAGGATTGCGTCACACTGTCGATCAGGTCCTTGCCCGACATCTCGTAATCCACCCCAAGGGCCGCCCATCGCAGCGCCCAGTCGGGCTTCCACTGCATCTTGACGTTGCCGCCGGTGACCGGGATCTCCACCTTTTCGCCATCAGGTTCCTGATAGACGATCGTGCCCCGGTCCACGTGACGTTCCAGGGTCGGGACCTGCAGCACATGGCCGGTCTTGGGGCTGATCGGCAGAAAACAGGAATAGGTCTCGCGCCGTTCCGGGCCCAGGGTGGGCAGCATGATCTGCTGGATCTTGTCGAACCGTTCCAGCGCCACCAGCAGCATCTCGTCGAACCGGCCCGAGGTATAATAATCCGTGGCGCTGGCGAATTCATAGTCAAACCCGAAACTGTCCAGAAAATCCCGCAGCCGGGCATTGTTGTGCTGGGCAAAGCCGTCATGCGTGCCAAACGGATCACGGACTTTGGTCAGCGGCAGATGCAGGTCCTGGGCCAGTTCCGCCTGCATGGGAACATTGGTCGGCACCTTGCGGAACCCGTCCATGTCGTCCGAGAAACAAATAAGTTTCGTCGGGATATCGCTGATCGCCTCGAACGCACGGCGGACCATGGTCGTGCGGGCAACCTCACCAAAGGTGCCAATATGGGGCAGACCCGAGGGGCCATAGCCGGTCTGGAAAAGAACATAGCCTTTCTCGGGCGCGGCTTTTTCATAGCGCTTCAGGATCCTGCGGGCTTCCTCGAAGGGCCAGGCCTTGGAACGCAGTGCCGCGTCGCGAAAATCGGTCATCATCGTCATCCGGATCGGGCCGGGACCCCATGCCCCGGGCTTCGCGCTACCTATTGCCCGGGGTGCCGCACGTCAATAATGTGCCCACGCAATGCCTTGATGGGAAGGAACCGTCGCCGTGTCGGACATGGATACCACGCACATCCCCCAGGACGCGCTTGTCGCGATCATGATCGCCATTTCCGCATCGGATGAAAACATCCGCACGGCAGAACTGGTCAAGATCCAGTCGATGATCAACCACCTGCCGATCTTTGCCGATTACCCGTTGGAACGCCTGCACCGGATCAGCCAGCTGGTGTTCGAGTTGTTCGAGGAAGAGGAAGGCCTGGACGCCCTGTTCGGCCTGATCCGTCAGGCCCTGCCCGAGCGGCTGTTCGAGACGGCCTATGCCATGGCCTGCGATGTTGCCGCCGCCGATGGCCAGCTTTATGAGGAAGAGCTGCGCCTTCTGGAAGAAATCCGCTATGAGCTGAACATCGACCGGCTGCACGCCGCCGCGATCGAACGCAGCGCCCGGGTCCGTCATGCCACGATATAAGGCGCCCCCGGCCCGGAGACGGAGAACCCGCCCATGATCCCGTTTTTTCTGACCCTGCCGATCCTGCTTGGGGGTACGGCGCCCCAGGATGCGCCCTTTCCCGGCCCCGAGCCCCACTATACCCTGACCGAGGTGAACGGCGCCCCCTATGACAAACGCGCTACCCTGCGCTTCCCCGAGGACGGCCGCATTGCCGGGCAGGGACCGTGCAACAACTATTTCGGCCCGCTGACCGGAACGCCCGGGGATCTGTCGCTGGGGCCCCTGGCAACCACCCAGATGGCCTGCCCGGACCTGGAGGCCGAGCGCCTGTTTCTGGATCTTTTGTCGGGGATGACCCAGGCTGATGTCGGCAGCGATACGGTGCGCCTGCACGATCCCCAGGGCAACACGATGGTCTTCGCCGTGCACAATGATATGCCCGACAGCGCGGCGGAGGATCAGCCCGGCGACTGACGTTCCAGCATGGTGATCAGACGCGCGCGCGACGCCGGCAGTTCCTGTTGCCCGATACGCGTGGGCAAGGCCCGGGCCAGGAAATGCCCGGTGGTCCCAAGGGCCAACGCAACTTCGGCCGCAGGCGCCGCCCCCCGGCCCAGCATCGCCGGCGGCAAGGGCAGCAGACGGTCGGCAAACGCCCCCGCCCCCGCCCGTGTCACCGCCCGCCCTGTGCGCGGCGAGATCAGTTCCAGCCCCTCACTCACCCCCGTCACGGCACAGGCGGACAGATCCAGCCCCGCGCCAAGCTGGGTCAGCAGGGCCATTTCCCAGCGCAGATAGGCCAGTGGCCAGGCTTCGGTCACCACCATCAGATCCAGCAGCGCCAGCGTCCCGTCATAAAGGACCGGCGCCGCATCGCGTTCCGGCAGGGCCCGGACCAGCAACGCACAGATCGTAGTCAGCCCCGCCAGGGTCAGCCGGCCCTCGATCAGCGCGGCCCGGCTGCGCAGGGGTTCGACGGTGAACGCGCCGATATGGTCGGCCAGACGCGCACGCCAGCGCAGGTCAAGCTGGGCACCGGGTTGCAACACCGGCGACAGGCGCCGCCCCGTGCCCCCGCGCACCACCCCGGCATGACGGCCGTGATCGCGGGTGAAGGTCTCGATGATGGCGGCATTCTCGCCATGGGGCCGAACGCTGAGCAGCAGACCTTCGGCACGCCACTCCATCGGATCACTCGGCCAGGCTTGGGTCGTCCAGCAGATCGCGGCCATCACGGGCCTCGACCTCGACCACCCAGAGATCGGGATCCCGCTGGCACTGGCGGGTGATGGCGGCATCCACCTCGGCCTCGACCCCTTCGGCCATGACCATCCACTGCCGCGCCCCGGTCATCAGATCATAGGTGCGCTGCCGGGCAACGGCGGTCCCATCCAGTGCCGCCGTCTTGACCAGAACCGCCCCGGCGGTCGTATCCCCGCGCTGGGTGACATAGGCGGGAATATTGGCAAGCTGCAGGCGCATCAGATAGGCCTGAACCCAAAGACCGGCGGCCAGCCGGCTCATGCGTTCCCGTCTTTGAAATCAAGGCCGATCTCTGAATAGCGTTCCGCCTGTTCCATCCAGTCGGGGCGCACCTTCACATGCAGGAAGAGATGCACCTTGCGCTCCAGAAAGGCCTCCAGATCGGCGCGGGCGGCCTGGCCCACGGCCTTGGCGGTCTCACCCTTGCGGCCCAGAATGATCCCCTTGTGGCCATCGCGGGCGACATAGATCACCTGATCAATGCGCACCGAGCCGTCCTTTTTCTCCTGCCAGCTTTCGGTTTCGACCGTCAGTTGGTAGGGCAGTTCCTGATGCAACCGCAGGGTCAGCTTTTCGCGGGTGGTTTCCGCCGCGATCATCCGCAGCGGCAGATCGGCGATCTGATCCTCGGGGTACAGCCACGGGCCGGCGGGCACCTGTTCGGCCAGCCAGGCGCGCAGATCATCGACGCCATAGCCCTTCTCGGCCGAGATCATGAAGGTGCGGGCGAAATCGAAGCGCCCATTCAGATCCTCGCTCAGCGCCAGCAGGGCCGGCGCCTCGACCCGATCGATCTTGTTGATCGCCAGGGCAACCGTCTTGCCGGCGGTATAATCGGCCAGGGTGGCCAGGATTGCTTCAACCCCGTCGGTGACACCGCGGTGGGCCTCGATCATCAGCACGATGATATCGGCATCCGCCGCGCCGCCCCAGGCCGCCGCCACCATCGCCCGGTCCAGACGCCGGCGCGGGCGGAAGACACCGGGCGTGTCCACAAAGACCAACTGGCTGGCCCCTTCCAGCGCCACGCCGCGAATGCGTGTCCGGGTGGTCTGAACCTTGTGGGTGACGATGGCCACCTTGGCCCCGACCATGCGGTTCAACAGCGTCGATTTGCCGGCATTGGGTTCGCCGATCAGCGCCACGAAACCGGCGCGTGTGTCCTGTCCTGCGGTCATGTCCCGCCCTCCAACTGCGCCAGCAACCGTTGGGCCGCGGCCTGTTCTGCCTGACGCTTGGCGCCAGCCACGGCCATATCACTTTCACCGCTTTCCAGCCGCACCTCGACGGTGAAAACCGGGGCATGATCCGGCCCTTCGCGGGTCAGCACCCGGTATTTCGGCGGCGGCTGGCGACGGGCCTGGGCCCATTCCTGCAACGCCGTTTTCGCATCCCGGGCGTCCTCTTTGACTGCGCCGATGCGGTCTTGCCACAGGCGCAGCACCATCTTGCGGGCACTGGCAAAGCCGCCATCCAGGTAGACGGCGGCAATCAGCGCCTCCATCGCATCGCCCAAGAGGGCATCCTTGCGCCGCCCGCCGGAAATCATCTCGGATCGGCCCAGACGCAGCACCGCCCCGAGATCGACACTGCGTGCGACACGGGCGCAGGTTTCCTTGCGCACCAGGGCGTTGAACCGCGGGGCCAGAACCCCTTCGGCGGCAGATGGATCGGCCTCCAGCAGGGCCTCGGCCATGACCAGGCCCAGAACACGATCCCCCAGAAACTCCAGCCGCTGATTGTCAGGGCGGGTCGGGCCGGACATGGACGGGTGGGTCAGGGCCTCGTGCAGCAGATCCTCACGCACGAAACGATGGCCGATCCGGCGCGTAAACGCATCAAGTTCGGCCGAGAGCGCCAATTATTCCAGCCCCTTGAAGAAGCGATCACTGCGCCAGGTCCAGAAATAGAACATGGATTTGCCCGCTGAAGAGAACATCACCCGATCCGCCCGGCCGATCAGATTGGCGAAGGGCACAAAGCCGACACCACGGGCCGATTGCGGCACGCGACTGTCCACGGAATTGTCGCGGTTGTCACCCATGAAGAAAAAGTGCCCCGCCGGCACCGTATAAACCGGCGTGTTGTCATAGGGACCAACGCCCACATCCAGAGTGTCATAGCTGGCCCCGTCAGGCAGGGTTTCGCGGTAGACATCCTTGATGCATTCCCCTCCGATCCCGACCGGAGCATTGGCACAGCGCGGCATACCCCGCTGCGGCCCCTGCTGTTCGAAGGTCTCGACAAACGTGCCGGCCGCCACACGCTCGACAGCAGTGCCGTTGATATAGAGCACACTGTCGCGCATCTGGATTTCATCCCCCGGCAGACCGATCAACCGCTTGATGAAATCCGCCCCGCTGACCGGATGCTTGAACACCACGATATCACCGCGTTCCGGTTCATCGGCCAGGATCCGGTCAGACAGAAAGGTGCACATGGAAAACGGGCAGGAATGGCTGGAATACCCATAAGCCATCTTGTTGACGAACAGGAAATCGCCGATCAGCAGCGTCTCTTTCATCGACCCCGATGGAATCCAGAAGGGCTGAAAAAACAGGGTCCGAAAGATCCCGGCGATCAACAGGGCATAGACGATAGTCTTGATCGTCTCCATGATCCCACCGCCCGATTTGGTCTTTGCTGCCATCTGCCTGCCCTTATGCCATCCGCCGCGCTTCATGGGCGCGGGCGGGGCCTGTGTCAAGCGCCGGGGGAACACGGCACTGCGTCAGGCCGAGGCGCGCCTTCTGGATCCCCCATCGGGGCGTCGGCAGATTGCCCAGAAACCACCCTTTTCAGAGGGGGCAAGCCATCCCGAACGTTGGCCTTACATCCCGCGCAGCGCCAGAACGGCGTTGAGACCGCCAAAGGCAAACGCATTGGAAAGCGCGACATCAACCTTCGCCTCACGCGCCACATTGGGCACCACATCCAACGCGCATTCGGGATCGGGGTCCTCATAACCAATGGTCGGCGCAATGATCCCGTCACGCAGCGCCATGATGCAGGCCAGCAATTCCACCGCCCCGGTCCCGCCGATCAAATGGCCATGCATGGATTTGGTCGACGAAATCATCAGGTTGTCGGCATGGGCCCCGAACACATCGGCCACTGCGGCGCACTCCGTCTTGTCATTGGCTGCCGTCCCCGTGCCATGGGCGTTGATATAGCCCACCGCCTCATCCGGGATGCGGGCATCGTCAAGCGCCCCACGGATCGCCCGCGCCGCGCCGTGTTTCGACGGCATCACGATATCGGCGGCATCCGAGGTCATGGCGAACCCGATCACCTCGGCCAGGATATCGGCCCCCCGCGCCCGGGCATGTTCGTATTCCTCAAAGACGAAGGTCGCCGCGCCCTCGCCCTGAACCATGCCATTGCGATTGGCCGAGAAGGGCCGGCACGCATCCCGGGACATGACCCGCAGCCCTTCCCAGGCCTTTACCCCGCCAAAGCACAACATGGATTCCGACCCGCCGGTGATCATCACATCGGCCATCCCCCAGCGGATCATCTGAAACGCCTGCCCCATCGCATGGTTCGACGACGCACAGGCCGTCGCCACAGTAAAGCTGGGCCCTTTCAGATCATATTCCATCGACACATGGCTGGTCGCGGCATTGTTCATCAGCTTTGGCACAACGAAGGGATGAACCCGGTTCTTCCCCTCTTCATAGACCGTGCGGTAGTTTTCATCCTGGGTGTTCAACCCGCCCCCCGACGTCCCCAGCACCACACCACTGCGCGTGGTTCCCTCGGCGCCGAAATCCAACCCCGACTGGGCCACCGCCTCACGCGCGGCCAGCAGCGTGAACTGGGTGAACCGGTCATAGAGCGCGATCTGCTGGCGGTTGAAATGGTCCTCGGCCTCATAGTCCTTGACCTGCCCACCAATGCGGATCGACAGACGCTCGACATCGCGGAATTCCAGCGGGCCGATCCCGCACCGTCCCTCGCGCATCGCCGCAAGCGTGTCGGCAACCGATTTGCCGAGCGGGTTGATCGTGCCCTGCCCGGTAATCACAACCCGTCTCATGATGCCTGATCGGCGACCAGCCCCTCGACCGCGCGGATGATCGCCGCGACAGAACTGATGTCGAAATCGCTCTGCTCCGGCGCGTTGGCGTTGAACGGCACCTGGATGTCAAAGCTTTCCTCAATGGCAAAGATGCTTTCGACCAGACCCAAGCTGTCAATTCCCAGATCGTCGAGGGACTGATCGGGCGATATGTCCGACACATCAATCACCGCCTGCTCGGCAAGGATCTCAAGCACTTTTTGCTTCACGGCCATCATCTGCCCCCCGTCTCCCAACCTACGGATGATTTAGCCATCCTAGCGGTTTTTTGAAACCAGTTTCTGCAAGGCAGCAACATCCCGGAACAGGCGGGGCAAGCGGCGCAGCGCCTTGTAACTTTCGATATGGGTTTCCATCTTGACCGCCGGATATCCCAGGATCACCCGTCCCGCCGGCACATTGGTAAAGATCTTCGAGGCCCCGCCGGCCACGACGTCATCGCCGATAAAGATATTGTCATTGACGCCGGTCTGCCCGGCCAACACCACGCGATTACCAATCCGGGTCGAGCCCGCCACACCGACCAGACCGCAAAGCAGACAATCCTCGCCGATTTCGACATTGTGGCCAACCTGTACCAGGCTGTCCAGCTTGGTACCCCGGCCGATCCGCGTCGGCCGGATGGTGCCCTGATCAACGCAGGAATTGGCCCCGATCTCCACATCATCACCAATTTCCACCCCCCCAAGGGAATGGATCCGCGTCCAGGATTGGGCCCTGTCCGAACCATGCTGGCCCAAGTTCTCCCGCACATTTTCCACCGCCGACTTCTCCGGCGTGACAAAGGAAAACCCGTCGCCCCCCAGAACGGCGCCGGGCTGCACGATCACCCGATCGCCCAGCCGCGCCCGCGCACCGATCCGTACCCCGGCATGCAACAGCACATCGTCGCCAATGACCGCGCCGCCCGCGACATGGACCAAGGCAGCGATCCGCGCATTGCGCCCGATCATGACCCCCGCCCCGATCACTGCGTGCGGCCCGATCCGTGCGCCGTCGCCAATCTGCGCGCCCGGGTCGACAAAAGCCGTCGGATGGATACCCGGGGCGATATCCGGACCGGGATCCAGCGCGCGGGTCAACCCCGACATGGCATAGCGCGGACGGGCGACGAACAGGCCCGCTTCCAGCCCCAGCGCGCGCCAGTCTGCGCCATCCCACAGAACGGCGGCTCGGGCCTGCCCCTCGGACAAGCCGGGGGCGTATTTCGGATCCATTGCCAAGGCCAGCTGATCGGCCCGCGCCGCCGCCGGTTCCGACAGCCCCGCGATTTTCAGGGCACCGTTCCCTTCCAGCCGGGCACCGATCGCCTCGGCGATTTCAGACAGAAGATACATATCCGGGCTCCGGCGCAGTGGTTTGTCCCCGTCCTATCCGTCCACCGCGCGAAGCGAAACCCCTGCCCGCGCCAGCGCCGCAAAGACCTTGGCATCGCGGCCATAGACATCGCGCCGGTACTGGACCCGGTCCCCATCCAGGGCAAAGGCCGTCCGGTACAACAGATGCACCCGCAGCGGCTGGGACAATTCGACCACGGTTTCCCGCCCCGTCGCCACCTGACTTTGATAAAAGCCCTGCGGATTCGCGGTTTGCGGCCCCAGCAGCTGATAGGCGAAATCCTGCGGATCGTTCAGCCGGATACACCCGTGGCTGTAAGCCCGGCTTTCCCGGCTGAACAGGGATTTGGCCGGGGTATCATGCAGATAGATGTTATGCTGGTTGGGGAACATGAACTTGACCTGACCCAGGGCATTGCCTTCGCTGGGGGGTTCTTTCAGCCGGTAGGGAAAGCTGCCCCCGTCATAGGCGCTGAAATCCACCGACCCACGGGACACCGTCCGACCGCTGGCATCGACCAGTTGCAACTGCGGCACCGCGTTGGGGTTTTCCTTCAGCATCGGCAGATATTCCCGCGCGGTGATCGAGGCCGGCACGTTCCATGTCGGATTGATCACCATGAACTCCATCACATCGGAAAATTCCGGTGTCCGATGGGTGGACTGATTGGCCCCGACCACAGCCCGGGTGGCAAAGACCGTGCGGCCATTGTCAATGATCCGCGCGGTGAAATCCGGGATGTTCACTTCTACGTGGCGCTTGCCCAATGGCAGATTCAGCCAGCGCTCGCGTTCCATCGCCGCGATCACCTGTTTCAGCCGGTCTTCAGGATCCTTGTTCACCTCGGACAGGGTGACCTTGCCGGCAATGCCATCGGTGCTCAGACCATGGTCCCGCTGAAACGCGGCAACCGCCTGTTCCACATCCGCCCCATAGTCCGACCGCGTGCCGCGCAAATAGCCCATGGCCGCCAGCCGCGCACTCAGCGCGGTGACCGCCGCGCCGGACTGCCCGGGCTTGAACACCGCACCCGGCACCTGCGCGCCCCAGCCGCCAGCGCCCAGTTCGCGTTCCAACCTGGCCTTTTCAGCCATCAAACGCTGATATTCGCGGGTTTGCGGCGGCAGGGCCCGCAGGAAAGCCGCCGGGGAACTTTGCGCAAAGGCCGACAGGGTCTTGACCGGATCCCGGCGCGGGGCCCGGCGGAAGATCTCGCGGTCCACACGCTGGGGGGTCAACACCCCGCTTTGCACATCGCGCGCATATTTGGCGAAAGAGGTGCTGAACGCCACCTCGGCGCGCGCCAGCGCCTGGGGCTCTGCCCCCCCGCGCAGGGCCGCTGCCAGATCCCCGGCCCGATAACTGGCCACCGGCAACCCATGGGCCCCCGCACCGTACAATGCTTCAAGATAGGCTGCGGCGCGTTTGCGGTTGGCCGATCCCACCCAAATCGGTCGGTAACCCGTCGCCTTGTAGAACGCCGCCAACGTCCCGTTGTCGGCACTCATCCGGGCGATGGCTTGCCCCAGCACCTCCTGCGCCGAAACCGCCCCGGCGCCCCAAACCGCCCCCGCCGCGACAAGCGCAAGACCGAGGCGCCGCAGCATGACGGCTAGGCGGAAATCTGCAACTGGGATCATGGTCTCTCCTCGGGGCGGCCTGTCTGTCGGATCGCCCGAACCATAACTTTCGGCGGATTTGTTCTCAAAATCACAAAATCGCTTGGCCCGAGCCTGTTCCAGATTTATCACGGCCCCCATAACGTCAACGCAATATTCACCATCTTCTGCAAAAACCTGGCTATCCCGTCCGTCCGACATGGGATTTTGGCCCGCCAAAGTTTTCGTGTGCGCCCCACCTGAAACGTTGTGCAAAAGCCGGAAATGTGGGATGGTCTGGGCAATTGGCCGGTTACAGGCCAGAACAGAAGGCAGTACAGGCATGATCAATCAGGGCAGCGGGGGAAAATCCCTCATGTCTCGACGCGGGGTGCTGGGTGTTTTCGCCGCAACGGCGGTCACCGCGGCCCCAACCTACGCAAATGCGTTCGGTTTCCTGCGCGGCGGCGGTGACGCCCGCCGGCTGAAGATGTATTCCGGGCGAACTGGTGAAAGCATCGACATCATCTATTGGGTCAATGGCCGCTACGTCAAAGACGCGGTGCGCCAGATCAGCTGGTTCATGCGCGACTGGCGCCAAGACAAGGCGATCACCATAGACAAACGCACTCTGGACGTGATGGCAGCGGCGCATCGGCTGCTGGATGTCGATGAACCCTATCTGATGCTGTCGGGCTATCGCACGCCGCAAACCAACGCCTATCTGCGCAAGCAATCCGGCGGCGTTGCGAAAAATTCCCTGCACGTCAAAGGGCAAGCCGCTGACCTGCGCCTGAAATCGCGCAGCGTCTCGCAGATCGCGCAAGCGGCCACGGCCTGCAAGGGCGGCGGCGTGGGGCGTTATTCCCGGTCGAACTTCGTCCATATGGACTGTGGACCGATCCGCAGCTGGGGCAGCTGACAAAGACAAGGGCCACACAGGCCCTTTCCAATGGCCCAAGGCCCACCGTGCAGGGCCGTACCACGACGGATCCCCCAAGAATTAATGCCCTGATTTGAAGGTCTTGGCGGTGCCGGTCGAGGGACTTGAACCCCCGACCTTGTGATTACAAATCACCTGCTCTACCAGCTGAGCTAGACCGGCAAACCCGCACCGGCCCCGCATAGCCGAAAGCGGGCACCCCCTGCAAGAGGCGTCATTGCGATCCGCAAACCGGAAGCCGCCGCACCACGATATCTGCCGCCATCAACCTGGTCCGCAACACGCCGGCCATAGCCACCGCCTCGGCCGTATCGCCATGCACACAGATCGTGTCGATCCGTGTCGGCAAGCGCCGCCCCGAACGGGCAATGATTGCCCCTTCGGACAGCATCGCCACAACCCGGTCGGCCGCCATATCGGGATCGTGCAGCACGGCGCCCTCTTGTCGCCGATCCACCAGCGTACCGTCATCGTTATAGGCACGGTCGGCATAGATCTCGCAGGCGACGGACAGGCCCAGATCACGCGCGGCCCTTTCGCCAGCTGTCGCGGCGATGGCAACAACGGTCAAGGCCGGATCGAACGCGGCGACGGCACCGTAACAGCATTGCGCAAGATCTTGATCTTCCGAGACCATATTGGCCAACGCCCCATGCAGTTTGACATGGGCCAGACGTTGCCCCGCCGCCCGCGCCATCGCAGAGGCGGCCCCCAGCTGATAAAGGATCTGGGCCCGCAACGTCTCGGACGACAGATCCATGCGACGGCGCCCGAACCCCTGCAAATCGGCAAACCCCGGATGCGCCCCGATACCCACGCCACGCGCCGCCGCCGCCGCCATGGTCCGGGCCATCACCTCGGGATCCCCGGCGTGAAACCCGCATGCGATATTGGCCGAGGTCACAATATCCAGCAGGGCCGCGTCATCGCCCATGGACCAGGCGCCAAAGCCTTCGCCCATATCCGCATTCAGATCCACGCGCCGCGTTACCATTGCCACTCCTGTGCATCATCGGCGCCGTCGGTGACGCCCCCCACAAGCTGATAGGACAGAAGATCGGAAATTTCACGGGGATCACGCAGCAATGGCCGCAAACGCCCGGACAGCGCTGCGATCTGAGCCCGCATGTCACGTTCAGCGGCCAGCGCCTCTTGCGTCCCGACGAATCGGAACTGCAGTGGCGCACCGGCCATGGCTTGGGCCGCACGGGGCAGATCTGCGGGAATGACCGTGCCGATGCGCGGATATCCGCCGGTCGTCTGGCACTCGGCCAACAGGATGACTGGCACCCCATCGCCACCGATCTGAACATCGCCCGGACCCACGGCATCGGACAAGACCGACAAGCCGCCGGGCGGGGCAAAGCCCGGGCCATCATGTGCCAGCCGCATACCCTGGCGGTTAGCCCGCGCGTCCCGGCGAAACCGGGTCGCCGCAAAGCGATCCCGCAGCTCCACCGGAAAGAGCCCCGTCTGCGGCCCCACGATCACCCGCAGCATGCCGCCCCCCAGACGCGGCAGTGGGTCGATCAGCAGCGCCCTCTCCGGCCCGCGATGGGGCAACAGGAGCAGCCTGTCACCGGCCTTCAGGGCGCGCCCCATCCCGCCCTGCAGATGGGTCGACCGGCTGCCAAGACGCACGGGTGCCGCCACCCCCCCGGCCAGGTGAAGATAGCCATAGCCCCCATCCCGCGGCGCCCCCAAGGTCAGCCGCTGGCCCGGTTCCAGCCGCCCCGAGGCCCCGCCGGGCAGCCGCTTGTCGCCCAGACTGGCCTGCATCTCGGCGCCGGTCACGGCCAGCCAGACCGGCCCGTCCCCGGCCTCGAAAACCGCGCCCGACCCGGCCAGTTCCACCATCGCCGCCCCCGGTCCCTGCCCAAGCAGCGCCGCGCCTTCGGCCATGGCCAGGGGATCCGCCACGCCCCCAGCCGACAGGCCCAGCCCCAGCGTCCCGCGAAAGCCGGCATCCTGCACCGTCACCCCGGGCCCGGCGGAAAGAACGCGCAGCGCCGTCATGGCAGAGCCATCCGCTCAACCCCATCACGGCCAGCCCCCGCCAGCCGCGCATAGTCCCGCGCCGGGATCGCATGAAACCGGATCTCATCGCCTGCGCGCAAGGCAAAGGGATCGGCGGCATCGGGCTGGAAAGGGCGGAACAGGCAGCGCCCAACCTGCCGCCAACCGGTTTGCGACGGCACCGAGAACAGCACGATCTGGCGCAGGGCGACGGTGATCGCGCCGGGCTCCACCCGTGGGGTCAGACCCTGCTGGCGCGGGATATCCCACGCCGGGGGCAAAGTCCCCAGATAAGGCTGGCCCGGCGCAAAACCGATGGCCAGAACCCGCAGCGGATCGGCGGTCAGCCCCGCCACCGCAGCCTCAGGGGTCAGACCGGCCAGATGGGCCGCCTCGGCCAGCGCCGGACCATCGAAAAGCGCCGGGATCATCCAGCGGCGGCGCCCCGCCGGCAGATCCGCCCCATACCAATCGCGATCCGCCAGAAGGGTCTGGATCCGTGCGCACATCACCTCCGGGGGCACGGCCAGTGGATCGTACTGCACCCGAACCGAGGTCAGGGTGGTCGCCGTTTCGATCACCCCCGGCAAATCGGCACCCTGTAGCGCCGCATGAAAGGCCAGGGCCGCCCGGTTGGCCAGATCGGACAGGGCCTCGCCGAACCGCACCAGGATTCCATCCAGCCCAAGGGGCGCGATGCACGGAAATCCCTGCGTCCCCCTGTCTTGCCCGCTCATCGCCAAACCGCCCCCTGCCCTCGCCATGACCGGACCCTAGCGCCCCGCCGCACCGGGGGCCACCTCTGCCCGATCCGGGATGGGGTTCGGGGCCGGGTTACGGCGAATTTCGGGGATTGAGGCAAATTTCCTCTTGCAGGGATCGGCGGGAACCAATACCTCACCCTCACTCTTCAGGATGCGGGCGTAGCTCAGGGGTAGAGCATTACCTTGCCAAGGTAAGGGTCGTGAGTTCGAATCTCATCGCCCGCTCCAGAGAGAGGCCTTTGGGCCAGGAAGATGATGAAGTGCGGGCGTAGCTCAGGGGTAGAGCATTACCTTGCCAAGGTAAGGGTCGTGAGTTCGAATCTCATCGCCCGCTCCATCATCACCGATTTCCAACAGGACAGCATTTTCGGGATACAAGGGCCGCGCCTGAAAGGAATTACCGTCCGGCGCTGCGCCGGCGGGCCTCGATGACGACGAAGGCCTGTGCCCAGGGGTGATCGTCGGTCAGGGTGACATGGACCACGGCCTCATGTCCCGGGGGCGTCATGGACGCCAGACGCTCGGCTGCCCAACCGGACAACTGCATCACCGGCTGGCCCGAGGACAGGTTGGTCACCGCCATGTCCTTCCACGCGATGCCCATGGCAAGACCGGTGCCAAGAGCCTTGGAACAGGCCTCTTTCGCCGCCCAGCGTTTCGCATAGGTCCCGGCGGTATCGGCACGGCGTTCGGCCTTGGCCTGTTCGATCTCGGTAAACACACGGTTGCGAAAACGATCGCCGAACCGGTCCAGCACCCGCGCGATCCGCTCTATATTCGCCAGATCCGTCCCTATCCCCAGTATCACCGCCGCTCTCCACCGGGCTGCGCCCTATCCGATCTTCCCATCCTTGCCGCTGCCCGGAACCCCGGCAGACATCTTGGCCGCCAGCCGCTTTTCCAGGCGACGTACCCGGCGCCGCTTGTAAACCTCGGCCCCGCGATATGCCAGAACATAGGACACAGCGGCCCCGACCAGCCCCGGCAGGATCCCCCCCAGAAGGTAGGGCAGGAAAACATCCTCATAAAACGCGGCCAGCCGGTCCCAATGGGTCGGGTTTCCCATGACCATGTTAAACAGATTCGCGGTCATCTGATTGGTCGCCCGGGTAAAGGCGGTAAAGACATGCGGCACCGACAAGGCGCTTTGCGTCCCCAGGATCCGATCGCCGATGGCCAAACTGGTTGCGGCAATGAACGGAAAAGTCAGCGGATTGCCAGCAAAGGTCGACAGCATCGCTGCAATCGCGTTGCCCCGAAAGATCCAGGCCAGCAGGGCCGCATAGACGAAGTGAAACCCGAAAAGCGGCGAAAAAGACACGAAAACCCCGCAGGCCACCCCGCGGGCGATGCGACGTGGCGGGTCCGGCAACCGGCGCAAACGATGGTAGACATAGCTGGCCGCCCGTGACCAACCGCCCCTGGGGTAAAGGACGCTGGACACAGTCTGTAACATACTGCGCTTGTTTCTGCGCTTGAACACCCTGTCGCCTTGCTCTTGCAGCAGCCCGGCCGCTTCTCTGCCACCAGAACATCAAACCGGCCTTAAGAAAAGATAGGGCACCCCCCGATCTCACGCCATTGTCATTCTCTTGCTTGCTGACGGAAACAATCCTGCCCAAAACAGCACCAGCCGGATCTGCCCGCCCCCTCGAACATAGTCCCACAGCGGGGTAAGATCATGCCTGTGATCACAGGCGCGCCTTGGGATCGCCATAACCGAGGAGATGACGATCATGCCCGACACCCCCTACCTGGTCAGGAAAGATGAAATCGCCGCCATGGATGGGCTGGCCAAGACCCATTTCCTCAATCCCGGGGCCCGGCGGGTGAACAAATCGCTCGGCGACCTGACCGGGCTGACCGGCCTGGGTGTGCACATCATCGAGGTCGCGCCGGGGGATGACAGCACCGAATACCACCGCCACCATCATGAGGACGAAGCCGTCTTCGTCCTGTCCGGCACCGCAACGGCCCTCATCGGCACACAAGAGCATCAGATCGGGCCAGGTGATTTCATCGGTTATCGCAAGGGCGGCCTGGCCCACACGATCCGCAACACCGGCCCCGAGGTCTTACGCTGTCTCGTCGTCGGGGAACGGCTGGCCCATGACGTCACCGACTATACCCGCCTGGGCAAACGGTTGTCACGCAATGCCGGCCTGCCCTGGACCCTGGTCGACCACAGCGCGATCAAGGAAGTGGGTGGGCAAACCGGCAAGAAATAGGCGGGACACCCCAAGATAGCGGCCCAGTTCGCGCGACCACACGCTCTTGCCGATCCCCGGCGGGCCGTCGAGCAGCACAGGCGGCACTCATCCGCCCGGACCGAGCGGCGCATCGCCTTCCACAGGAAGTCAGGGGCCGCCGCCATCCAGGGCATTTCGGCGTGGATCGCGGCGGCGCGGTGTTCGCTGGCGATACTGACCAGATCCGCGCCCCCGCAGAACACCTCAAGTGCGCGCTGCTCATCCGGGGAGCGGCTCTGCAGGAGGAGGAAGTTGGAAAGAACCCGGCCGGATTGGACCTGAGGGATGGCGAAAGCGCGGCTGGCCGTCAACGGCGCCCATCAGGGCGAAGCGTTCTGGCGGCGCATCAAAGGCCACAAATCCGCCAGACACACAAGCCATTGACATAAAAAGAAATCATCAGCTGCGCCGCAGCC
>JBKDZR010000015.1:0-41050 GCA_047971485.1 Qingshengfaniella sp.
CCCCAGCCTGCCAAAGCGCCCACCCAGGGTCGGGCGCGGCCCTCAGCGCTTGGCAGCAAGGTGGCAGAGAACAATTTACCCCCTCGGTCTTGCCAAATTCCTTTTTTCAGCAGCCTGTTAACCCACCCTCTTGCCCCCTCAGGCCCCGTCGAACCAGCCCACGGCCAGATCATGGGCCTTGCGCATCACCGTCGGCAGGGCTGTGCGGTCGAAATCGGCCAGGGGATAAAAGATCCCCCGCCCGGGCTGTGCGCTCAGATCCGCCTCGGCCCCCATCAGGGTCAGGCGCAGATGGAAATGGGTAAAGGTATGGCGGACCTCGCCGGGGATGGGCCGCCAGTTGGCCGCCATGGGCGGGGCCGGCGCGGGTGGGGCCTCGGACCAGTCGCTGCCCGGCCAGCCCAGCATCCCCCCCAGCAATCCCTTCTCGGGACGTGTTTCCAGCAGCCAGGCGCCATCGGCACGGCGCAGCAGATAGAGCACACCCTGGCGCACCGGCTTGGGCGCCTTGCGACTGCGGCGCGGCAACGCGGCCGCGATCCCGGCCTGGCGCGCCCGGCACGGCCCCACCAGCGGGCAGATCCCGCAGGCCGGGCGCTTTGGCGTGCACACCGTCGCCCCCAGATCCATCAGCGCCTGGGCATAATCCCCCGGCCGGTCCTTCGGGGTCAGCGTCCCGGCCAGGTCCACCAGGTCCTTCTTGGCCGCCGGCAAGGGGGTTTCCACGGCATGCAACCGGGCCATCACCCGTTCCACATTGCCATCCACCACCGTCTCGGGCCGGTCAAAGGCGATCGCGGCGATCGCCGCCGCCGTATAAGGCCCGATCCCCGGCAAGGCCATCAGCCCCACATGCGTATCGGGAAACACACCCCCCAGATCCCCGGCCACGATCCGCGCGCATTTCAGCAGGTTGCGCGCCCGGGCATAATAGCCCAGCCCCGCCCAGGCCGCCATGACCTCGGCATCCTCGGCCGCCGCCAGCGCACCCACATCCGGCCAGCGACCAGTGAACAGCGCAAAATAGTCGATCACGGCCGCAACGGTGGTCTGCTGCAACATGACCTCGGACAGCCACACGCGATAGGGATCCGGCCACTGGCCTGCCGCCCGATCCGCCGGCCCCACACGCCAGGGCAACACACGGGCATGGCCATCATACCAGGCCAGCATCATCGCGGCCGTTTCACGCAAGCTTGACACGTCTTACCTTCTCTGAGGACTGGTTATAAACCCGGCATCGGATAGGATGCGGGCACGACACGCAAGGGATGGCATGGCCC
Source organism: Qingshengfaniella sp. (assembly GCA_047971485.1). Lineage (GTDB taxonomy): Bacteria > Pseudomonadota > Alphaproteobacteria > Rhodobacterales > Rhodobacteraceae > JBKDZR01. The sequence goes on from JBKDZR010000015.1 coordinate 1,284, forward strand.
AATACGCAAAAACGAACAAGCCGGGACGCAAGCGCGGGCGCGGTTTTGCCAGCGCCGGCAAGCTGGTCCAGCCGCAGATCCGCAAGGTCGGCGAAAGCCGGGGCTTTGCCGCGGCCCGGCTGATGACCCACTGGGCCGAGGTGGTCGGTGCCGATATCGCCCGCCTGTGCCGCCCGGTAAAGGTGGGCTATGGCCGCGCCGGGCTGGGGGCGACCCTGACCATTCTGGCCCGCAGTGCCGCCGGCCCGATCCTGCAAGCCCAGCTGCCGATGATTCGCGACAAGGTGAACGCCTGCTATGGCTACAACGCCATTTCGCAGATCCGCATCACCCAAACCGCCGCCACCGGCTTTGCCGAGGCTCAGGCCGGCTATCAGGCCGCCCCCGCGCCGAAACCCGCCGTATCCGATCCCGCCATCGCCAAGGCTGCCGAAGAGGCAGCCAGCAGCATCACAGATCCGGGATTGCGCGCCGCCCTGGCCGGGCTGGGGCGCCATATCCTGGCCGACAGACGCAACTGAGGAGACATCATGTTCCGCACATTGACCGCCACCAGCACTGCCCTGGGGCTTGCACTGCTGGCCCTTGCCGGTCCGGCGGCCGCACAGGACGCCACCCAAAGCACCCAGACCGCACCGGTCCCCACCATCCAGGAAATGGCCCTGGGTGCCGAAGACGCACCGGTGACCGTGGTCGAATATGCCTCGTTCACCTGCAACCATTGCGCCGCGTTCCACGAAAACCAGTTCAAGGACATCAAGGAAAACTACATCGACACCGGCAAGGTGCGCATGATCTTCCGCGAGGTCTATTTCGACCGTTACGGTCTGTGGGCCTCGATGGTTGCCCGTTGTGGCGGATCCGAGCGCTATTTCGGCATCTCCGACATGATCTTCGATCAGCAGCGCGACTGGATTTCGGGCGGCGATCCAACCGCAGCTGTCGAGGCCCTGCGCCGCATCGGCAAAACCGCCGGACTGACCGATGACGACCTGAACGCCTGTCTGGCCGATTCCGCCAAGGCCGAGGCCCTGGTCGCCTGGTACCAGACAAATGCCGAAACCGACGGGATCGATTCCACCCCGTCCTTCATCATCAACGGCACGCAATACGGCAACATGTCCTATGCCGATTTCGCCAAAGTTCTGGACGAAAAACTGGGCGGCTGATCCCTCAGACCGACAGAACCCGATCAAGGGCGGCGGTCAGCAGATCGCCGCCGTCTGCCACCTCCAGACGCACCGGCACGGTCAGCACCCGCAACCGCCAGTCCGAGGGCAAGCGCACCGCGTCCTTTTCGGTGGTCACCAGTTGCAGGCCGCGCGCTGCGGCCTCGGCCTCCATCCGGGTCAGCAGCGCAGGGCTGAGCGGCTGGTGATCCGACAGGGCAACGGTACGCTCGGGCACCGCACCCAGATCGCGCAGGGTGGCAAAGAATTTCTCCGGCCGGCCAATCCCGGCAAAGGCCAGCACCCGCAGCCCCTGCCAGTCCATCCCGGTCTGTAACGGCGCCAGCCGCGCGCCCACCAGAGGACAAGGCAAGCGCGCACCCCACCGGGCGTGAAAGGCGGCACGATCCGCCCGGGACCCGATCGACAGAACCAACCCGGCCCGGGCCAGTCCGGCGGCCACCGGTTCGCGCAAGGGGCCGGCCGGCAGGACCCGGCCATTGCCGAACCCGGTCGCCGCATCGACGGTAACGATGGACAGGTCCTTGACCACCGCCGGGTTCTGGAACCCGTCATCCAGGATCAGCACATCCGCCCCAGCCTCTTCCGCCGCACGGGCCCCGGCGGCCCGGTCTCGGGCCACATGCACCGGGGCAAAGGCCGCCAGCAACAGCGGTTCATCGCCCACATCCGCCGCGTCATGCCGGGCGGGATCCACCGCTACCGGCCCGGCCAGCCGCCCGCCATAGCCACGCGAGACGATCGCCGGCCGGCGCCCGCGATCCGCCAGGGCCATGGCTAGCGCAATCGCCGTCGGTGTCTTGCCCGTACCCCCGACATTAAGGTTACCGACACAGATCACCGGAACACCCGGCCGCCAGCCCGCGCCGCGCCGCAGCCGCCGCGCCGTCGCCCGGGCATAAAGCGCACCCAGAGGGGCCAACACATGTGCCGCCCAGCCGGGCCTGTCGGGCGAGCGGGCCCAGAAGGCCGGGGCCCGCATCAGCCTCCTGCCCCCTGGCCAGGATCGGGATCGGGATCGGGATCGGCGCCAAGCCCGGGCAGCCGGGTGCGCAAGGCCGCCAGCGCCCGATCCGTCACATCCGCGCCCTCGGAACTGATCTCCCAGGCGGCCAGCGCCATGGGCGCCGAGATATCAGGGCGGATCACCCGATCCAGCGCATCGGGCAGATCCTCTGACCGGGCCACCGCGCGCGCGCCACCGGCCGCATCCAGCCGGCTGTAGATATCCTCGAAATTATCGACATGGGGACCATGCAGGATGGCCGATCCCAGTGCCGCCGGTTCAAACGGGTTATGGCCCCCGACATCAACCAGTGACCCGCCGACAAAGCTGACCGGGGCAAGACGATACCACAGCCCCATCTCGCCCATCGTATCGGCCAGCAGAACCTGGGTACCGGCATCCGGATCCTGTTGACGGGACCGGCGCGCATGAGTCACCCCTGCCTCTGTCAGCAGATCCGACACCGCATCCCCCCGTGCCGGATGACGCGGGGCCAGGATCATCATCAGGCGCGGCATCGACCGGCTGATCTGCATATGCGCGGCGATCATCATCTCATCCTCGCCGGGATGGGTCGACGCCGCCAGCCACACCAGCCGGCCCTGCAACAGCCGGGTCAGGCGGCTGCGCTCGGCCTCATCGCAGGCCAGGGGCGGGCTGCCCTCTTTCAGAGATCCAGTCACTTGCAGCCGGTCCCCCGGCACACCGAACCGCGCCAAAGCCGCCGCCGTGCGCTGGTCCTGCGCCTGCACCAGATCGAAGCAGGACAGAATGGTCCGCGCCGCCCGAGGCGCCCATTGCCAGCGCTTGATGCTGCGATCAGACAAGCGCGCGTTCAGCATCACCAGCGGGATCCCCGCGGCCCGGGTGTCCAGGATCAGGTTGGGCCAAAGTTCGCTTTCCGTCCACACCGCCAGATCCGGACGCCAATGGGCCAGAAAGCCACGGACATAGGGCTGCAAATCCAGCGGAACAAACTGATGCAAGCAACGTTCCGGCATCCGCGCCGCCAGGATCTCGGAGGAGGTGACGGTGCCGGTGGTGATCAGACAGGTCAGCGCCGGGTCCTCTTCCAGCAGCAGACGGATCAGTTCCAGCAGCGCCAGACTTTCCCCGACACTGGCCGCATGGAACCAGATCAGCGGCCCTTCGGGACGCGACACCGAGGCCCGGCCCATGCGTTCCTCCAGCCGCCCGGAATGTTCCTTGCCCTCGGCCAGCCGCCGCGCCAACTTGCGTCGGGCCCAGGCATCCCCACCCGCCGTAACCAGCCGATAGGCCGCCAGAACAGAAGACCAGGCCATGGCCTCAGCCCACCCCGGGCCCACTGCGCCGGACCAGAAGCTCGGCGTGCAGAGGCGCGCTGGCCGCCAACACACCCGGCGCCCGGGGCCGGGCCGCGTTAAAGCGCAGCGCATGACCATCGGCATCGGTGATCACATGGCCGGCCTCGGCGATCATCAGTGCCCCGGCGGCCAGATCCCATTCCCAGATCCCGGATGGCGCGAAAAGGGCATCGAAGCCGCCACCGGCCAGACAGGCCAGGCGATAAGCCATGGGACTGCGGGTAACCGGATCCATCGCCGGCACGCCCCCGGGCCAGTGCCGATCCTCCAGCGCCGAACGCCGGGTCAGCATCGTGCCCCCCGCGCTGTTCCCCCGGCCCGAGGCCACCAGCCGCGCCCCGTTCAGATGGGCCCCATGCCCGCGCGCAGCGGTATACACCTCGGCGCGGCGGGGCAGATGCACCACCGCCGCCGTCACCTCGCCCCCGCGGGCCACCGCCAGGCTATGGCCCCAGACGGTCCCCCCGGCAATGAAATCGCGGGTGCCATCAATGGGATCGACAATGAACACCTGGTCCCTGTCCAGCCGTGCCGGACTGTCGGGGGTTTCCTCGCTCAGCCAGCCATAGCCCGGGCGCGCCGCCAACAGCCGCTCGCGCAGCATGGCATCGACAGCCAGATCCGCCTCGGTCACCGGGCTTTGATCAGCCTCTTTGTGCCAGGTCTTGGGGTTGCGCCCGTGAAAGCCCAGCGCCAGATCGGCAGCAGCGCGGGCGGCCTGAACCAGCAGGGCCAGATCGGCGGCAGCCTGGGGATCACCGGCCGGCAACGGTCATCTCCGGCACAAGGATCGAGGGCACCACATGGGCCAGATGGCCCCGGGCGTCATTGGCCGGACGGATCGAACGCAGCATGGTGCGCAGATTGCCGGCAATGGTGAACTCGCTGATCGCATGGGTCTTTTCACCCCCCTCGATCCAGATCCCGCCGCCACCGGCCGAATAGTCACCCGTGGTCGGGTTGATCGTCGGTTTGAACAGCGAGGTCACCAGCACCCCACACCCCATTTCCCGCATCAGATCGGCAGGGCTGGCTGTGCCCTGGGTCAGGGCAATATTGTGATTGCCCGGGCTGGGCGGGGCCGAGGCGCCGCGCATCGCATTGGCCGTGGACGGCAGCCCCAGCTTGCGCCCCGTGGCCAGATCCAGCGTCCAGCCGCGCAGGATACCGTTCTCGACAATCGCCCGGCGGCCAGTGGCCAGACCCTCGCCATCGAAGGGCCGCGATCCGGCGGCACGCGGGCGCAGGGGGTCTTCGATCAGGTCGATCCCGTCAGGCAGAACGGCCGTCTCCATCCCGTCCAGCAGCCACGAGGCCCCCCGCGCGATCGCCGTTCCGTTCACCGCGCCCAGCAGATGCCCGATCAGCCCGGCGGCGATGCGTTCATCGAACAGCACCGGAAAGCGGCCTGTCTCTGGCTGGCGCGGATTGGCCCGTTCCAGAGTACGCAGGGCAGCAATGCGCCCGATCTGGTCCGGGGGCAGAAGATCGGCGCGGTGCAAACGCATGTCACCGAAAGAGCTGCGCTCCATCCCCGTGCCTTCGCCGGTGATCGCCACACAGCTGAGGCCATGACTGGTGCGCGCATATCCCCCCGAAAACCCGGCGCTGCTGGCCAGATGGATAGCCCGGCGGCCGAAACCGGCACTGGCGGATTCGACCTGGGCAATGCCGTCATGGGCCAGGGCGGCGGCCTCGGCCGTCAGGGCGGCGGCCTGAAGGACATCAGGTGCGGGTTCGGGTTCGGGATCCAGCAGATCCAGCGCCGCCACATCCCAGGCCCCGGCCAATTGCGCGGGATCTGCCAGGCCGCAGGTGGGATCCTCGGGGGCCTCGCCGGCCATGGCCACGGCACGTTCGGCCATCTCGCGGAGTGTGGCGGGCTTGGTATCGGAGGCTGAGACACAGGCCTGCCGGCGCCCCTGGATCACCCGCAGCCCGATCTCGGTGCCCTCGGAACGTTCAGCCTGCTCCAGCGCGGCCCTGCGCACCCCGATGGACAGCGAAATACCGTGAAGCGCCACCGCATCGGCGGCCTCGGCCCCGGCAGCGCGGGCGGCGGACAAAAGCGCGCCGGTCAGGTCGGAAAGGCTGGTATCGGTCATGGATGGGTCCGCTTGGGCCAGGGTCTTTCCGGACCTAACCCGACCGGGGGCCTACGGCAAGCGCCCGCGCACGCCCCCCCCGGCCCGGCGGCGCCAAAAGGCAGGCCTGATCAGGGGAACATGCCCTGTGAACGCCCTGGACCAGCACAGGGCGGGAAGATGCCCAAAGGGACGTCACAGGCATGGCAAGTGGCCGACACAATGGCGACACCCGGCGATCACGCGCCCCTTGCCACGATAAACCGTGCTGGCCTGGGGACAGATCCCAATCCCCCGCGCGCGCCCCGTGGATGTTCCCCGGACAGGATGCTAAACCCGCGTCACATCACGAAACCGGGAACCACCGATGGCAACCCTCTATATCGACGCTGACGCCTGCCCGGTGAAATCCGAGGCCGAACGTGTCGCCACACGTCTCGGCATTCCCATGGTGCTGGTCTGCAATGGTGGCCTGCGCCCGCCGCAAAACCCGCTGGTCTCGCTGATCATCGTCGAGCAAGGCCCCGATGTCGCCGATCTGTGGATCGCAGAACACTGCGGGCCCGGCGATGTGGTTGTGACCGCAGATATCCCCCTGGCCGATCGCTGCCTGAAGGCCGGCGCGCAGGTCATCCAGCCCAATGGCGAGGCCCTGACCCCCGCCAATATCGGCCCGCGCCTGGCAACACGCGACCTGATGCAGGACATCCGCGCCGCCGATCCGTTCCATCGTGGCGGCGGCCCGGGCTTTTCCAAGGCCGATCGGTCACGCTTTTTGCAGGCCCTGGACAGGGCGCTGAGGGCAATCGGTTAACCGCCCACCGTCAGATAGGTCAGAACCGCATCGGTGACGATGTCGCGATGCCGGGCCAACCAGTCCCCGGCCCCCAGATCCTGCCGCAGCATCACCGACAGGGTGCTGCGCTGTGAATGCGGCACGATGCACAAGGCCAGGATCATGACATACAGATGGATCGGGTCGATATTCGGCTTGAACACCCCGCTTTCATGACCACGGGCCAGCAGGTCGGCCAGGGCGTCGATCAGCGATGTGGTGGATTCCGCCACTTTCGGCAGATCGCGGATGAACCCGCCCCCCAGGACGTTTTCATTGCGAATGATGGCAACGAATTCTGGATCCTCCTGCATGTAATCGAAGGTAAAGGTAATCAGCCGGCGCACCCCCGCCTCGGGCGTCATGCGGGTCAGATCCAGCCGTCGCTCGCGTTCGCGGATCCGGGCATAGGTATCGACCAGCACGGCACGATAAAGATCGTCCTTCTTGCCGAAATAGCGATAGATCATCTGGACATTGGCCTGCGACTTGCGGGCGATACTGTCCACCCGCGCGCCGGTGAACCCGAAGGCGGCAAAATCGGCCCGGGCGGCATCGAGGATCCTTTGGCGGGTGGCGGCGGCATCCCGTTTCCGAGGGGGGGCTGGCTTTTCGATTTTGTTCAATCGCTCAGTTCCGTCGCATTTTTGCATAAAAAACATGCTAAACGCACAATAGTTAATCATATTTTTGCGGAAAAGACCGGTTTTCCCGCTTTTCCCTGCCTTCCGAAGCTAAGGAGCAAAGCCACGCCGTTGCAATATGTAAGTGGACACTTGCATCATCGCCGCAGCGCCACAGAGACAATCAAACCCGGCGCACTTTCATTCCAACGGGAAGATCATCGCATGTCCACACCTTCTTTCCTCCGAACCTTTGCCGGCGCGGTCACCGCACTAAGCCTAACTGCCAGCCCACTTTTCGCGCAAGACGACCCGGTCAAGGTCGGGCTGGTCGCCGCGCTGTCGGGGGCCTCGGCCCAATCCGGCGAGGCGATCACCCGCGGCCTGACCCTGGCCATCGACGAGATCAACGCCGCCGGCGGCGTTCTGGGCGGTCGGCAGATCACGCTTTTGCAACGTGACGACCAGTCCAGCCCCCCCCGCGGTCTGACCGCCGCCCGCGAACTGATCTATGACGAAGAGGTCGCGGCCTTCTTCGGCGGGATCGATTCCCCCGTTTCCCTGGCCATCGTGCCCCTGGCCAACCAGGAACAGACCCCCTTTGTGGCGGTCTGGGCAGCGGCCACGGGGATCACCCACAATGGCGCCGATCCGAACTATGTCTTCCGGGTGTCGGCGATTGATGCGCTGGTCGACATCAAACTGCTGGATTATGCCGCCACGCGCTTTGGCGCCACCAAGGTCGGACTGATGCTGATCAACAACCCCTGGGGCGAATCCAACCAGCACGGTCTGGTCGCCGCAGATGAGGCCAATGACACGGTTGAGATCGTCGGCATCGAGAAATTCGAGAATGCCGATGTCGACATGACCCCCCAACTGCAGCGCCTTCAGGCCGCCGGGGCCGAGGCCATCGTGCTGGTGGTCAACGCCCCGCCGGGGGCCCAGATGATGCGCTCGCGCGAGCGTCTGGGCTGGGATGTGCCGGTGGTTTCCCACTGGGGCATCTCGGGCGGGCGTTTCCCGGAACTGGCCGGACCCACGGCGGGGGATGCGCATTTCATCCAGACCTACAGCTTCTATGGCGAACAGTCACCGAAAGGGGCGGACGTTCTGGCTGCATTGAAGGACAAGTTCCCCGAAATCACTGGCCCGGCGGATATCTTCGCCCCGGTGGGCACGGCCAACGCCTATGACGCGATGCACCTGCTGGCCCTGGCCATTGATCAGGCCGGTTCTACCGACGGTGAGGCAATCCGCGCCGCTCTGGAGGATCTGCAGACCCCCTATGTGGGGCTGATCAAGACCTATGATCACCCGTTCGACGCGGCCAACCACGATGCGCTGCAGCCCGAGGATTACATCATGGTCCATTACGACGGCGAAGATGTGGTGCCGACTGAATAAGACCTGACAGGGCCCGGCAACGCGTCCGGGCCTCATCCCGATTTTCACACTGGGCGGGGACATCTCCATGTTACTTTTTTCGGCGATCATGTCCGGGATCGCGCTTGGCAGCATGTATGGGCTGCTGGCCCTGGGGTTCTATGTGACCTTCGTCATCTCGAAGACGGTGAACTTCGCCCAGGGCTCAACCATGATGCTGGGGGCGGTGCTGTGGTTCACCTTCTGGGTGACGCTGGGCTGGCCCATGTGGCCGTCGATGATCCTGGCGGTGCTGGCCTGCGGGGTCTGGGGCGTGGTGGTGGAACGGGTCGCGGTGCGACCCTTCGTGCGGCGCGGATCCGAGGGGTGGCTGATGGCCACGGTGGCGCTGGGGATCATCGCCGACAATGTGGTGCTGTTCACCTTCGGGCGGGAACCCCGCGCCTTGCCGCCGACCTGGGCAAGCACCGAGACGATTGATCTGCTGGGGGTCAGGATGCAGGTCCAGCAACTGCTGGTGCCGCTGGCCGGGCTGGCGATCGCATTGGGGTTGTATCTGTTTTCACGCTACACGCGCTATGGGCTGGCGATGTTGGCCGTAGTGCAGAACGGCGATGCCGCGCGGCTGATGGGGATCAGCACCGGCATGGCCGTGTCCGCCGCCTTTGCCATCTCGGGGCTGTTCGCAGGAGCGGCAGGGATCCTGATCGCGCCATTGTTCACCATTTCCTCGACCATGGGCACATTGTTCGGGATCAAGGCTTTTGCCGTCGCGATCCTGGGCGGGATCACCAACCCCTGGGGGGTGATGCTGGCCGGGATCCTCTATGGCGTGGCAGAACAGACCGTCACCGCCAGTTTCGGGTCAACCTACACCCAGATCGTCGCGTTTTCCCTGGTCATCGTCGCGCTGGCCCTGCGTCCGCAGGGGCTGTTCGGCCGGGCAGAGGTGTACAAGGTATGATCTGGGCGAATGTGACAGGCGGGCTTGTGCTGGCAGCACTGGCGGTGTTCGGGATCGTGACGGGCAATGGCTATCAGCTGTTCGTGCTGTCGTTGATGGGGCTGACAGCGATCGTTGCCATCGGGCTGAACATCCTGGTGGGCATGACCGGGCAGATCTCGCTGGGGCATGTGGGGTTCTACGCCATCGGCGCCTATACGGTGGGCATCCTGACCGCCACCCATGGCTGGAGCTTCTGGGCGGCCCTGCCCTTGGGCGCTGCCCTGGCGGGGCTGGCCGGGGCGGTGCTGTCGATCCCGGCCTTGCGGGTGCGCGGGCCTTATCTGGCGATGATCACCATCGCCTTCGGGTTCATCGTTGAACAGGGCGCCGCCGAGATGCAGGGGCTGACCGGCGGCTGGAATGGCTTGATGGGCATTGCGCCGCCGCGTCTGGCAGGGGCCAGCCTGAGGCCCGCCGGCATGGCCTGGCTGATCCTGGCCCTGGTTGTGGCGGTAACGCTGTTCTACGTCCTGTTCAGCCGCAGCGCCTGGGGGCAGTCCTTGCGCGCCTTGCGCGATTCCGAGGTCGCCGCCCAGTCCATCGGCCTGAACCCGGTGCTGCTGCGCTGTGTGGCCTTCACCGTTTCAGCTGTGCTCGCGGGGCTGGCCGGGGGGCTGTACGCGCCGCTCAGCGGCTTTATCAGCCCGGAAAGCTTTCCGTTCTTCGACTCGATCCTCTTTCTGCTGGTGGTGATGATCGGGGGCGCGGATACGATCCTGGGGCCACTGATCGGGGCAGCCATCGTCGTGCTGCTGCCCGAGGCCTTTTCGGCGCTGGCTGAATACCGGCTGCTCTTTGTCGGCATTCTGTTGCTGGTGGTGCTGCGCATCGCGCCAGGTGGCGTTGTCGGCGGGGCGGCGACGCTGTGGGCGCGGCTCAAGCCGGCGCGTGCCGATGCCTCCCTCGCGCCCGATCTTGCCCGGACCGGAGGCAGCCTCTATCAGCCCCAGCCTATGGCGCTGAAGGTCAGCAACCTGGCGATCACCTTTGGTGGGGTCAAGGCGGTGCAGGATGTCAGCTTTACAGCCCGGCCCGGGCAGATCACCTCGATCATCGGGCCGAACGGGGCGGGCAAGACCACGGTGCTGAACCTGATCGTCGGGATCTATCGGCCCGATGCCGGTGAGGTGCGCCTGTCCGAAACCCGGCTGGACGGCATGGCCCGCTATCGCATCGCCCGCGCAGGGATTGGGCGCACGTACCAGACCACCCAGCTGTTCGAGCACATGAGCGTGCTGGACAACATCCTGCTGCCGATGACCGGCGGGCGGGCCGGGCCGGCAGATCTGGTGGCTCCGCTGGCCCGTGCCGCACGGCGGGACAAGGCCCTGGCCCTGCTGGGCTTCGCCGGGTTCGCCGGCAATCCACAGACCCGCGCCGGGGCGCTGGCCCATGTGGACAAGCGGCTGGTGGAAATCGCCCGGGCCCTGGCCTTTGAGCCCTCGGTCCTGTTGCTGGATGAACCGGCGGCGGGGCTGAACGAGGAGGATACCAGCCGGCTGAAAATCGTGCTGGAACGGATCGCTGCGGCGGGCATCGCGGTGGTGCTGATCGAGCATGACATGGATCTGGTCATGGGCCTGTCCGATCACATCGTGGTGCTGGATTCCGGGCGCCTGATCGCCTCGGGCCAGCCCGAGGACGTGCGCACCGATCCCGCTGTTCTGGCCGCCTATCTGGGCGAGCGTCAGGATCAGGCCGAGCCCCGCGACACCCCCCGCCCGCCGGATCGCGAGATCGTGCTGACCACCCGGGATTTGCGCTGTTCCTACGGTGCCAGCCCGGTCCTGCAGGGCCTCGATCTGTCCGTTGGCCGGGGCGAGTTGGTCGCCGTGCTGGGCGCCAACGGGGCGGGCAAGACCACGCTGATGCGGGCGCTTTCCGGGCTGCATCGCCCCGTATCGGGCCAGATCCTGCTGGAGGGGCGCGATGTGGCAGATCTGCCCGCAGACCGGCTGGCCCGTCTGGCCCTTGCGCTGGTCCCCGAGGGGCGGCAGGTCTTCGGAGATCTGACCGTGATCCAGAACATCCGTCTGGGGGCCTTTGGCCGCCCCCCCGCCGATCTGGACGCCGAGGTCGAGCGCCTGCTGCACCGCTTCCCCCGCCTGCGGGAACGGGCGGGGCAGCGGGCCGGGCTGCTGTCGGGGGGCGAACAACAGATGCTGGCCATCGCACGCGGGCTGGTCTCAAACCCCCATGTGCTGCTGCTGGATGAACCCTCACTGGGGCTGGCCCCGGCCATCATCCGTGACCTGTATGACGGGCTGGCAGCGCTGCGCGATGACGGGGCCACGATCCTGCTGGTCGATCAGATGGCCGACATGGCCCTGTCCATCGCCGATCAGGCCTATGTCCTTTCAAACGGACAGTTTTCTGCCAGCGGCACCGCTGCACAAGTGCATGGCAGCCACCAGTTGGACGATGCCTATCTGGGCGCCGCCGCCCAGACCTGAACCGCGACAGAGGGGGGAACCCATGGATCTGATACTCAGAAACGCCCGCATTGCCGGACAGCCGGTCCCCGTGGCCGATATCGGGATCAAGGCGGGCCGCATCGCTGCGCTTGAACCCGGTCTCGTCGCACCAGGCCGCGAGATTGATCTGGGCGGGCGGCTGGTCTCGCCCGGTTTTGTCGAAACCCATATCCATCTGGACAAATCCTGCATTCTCCATCGCTGCGGCGGTGGCGGTGATCTGAACGCTGCCATTCAGGAGGTCTCTCAGCTGAAGGCCGATTTCACCGCCGAGGATGTCTATGCGCGCGGCAGCCGCACCATCGAAAAGTGCATCGCCCAGGGCACCACCCATATGCGCACCCATCTGGAACTGGACCCGACCGTCGCCATGCGCAGCTTTGAGGCCGTGCAGCAGTTGGTCCGGGATTACGCCTGGGCCATCGACATCGAGATCTGTGCCTTTCCCCAAGAGGGGCTGTTGAACAACCCGGGCACAGATGAACTGCTGGTCGAGGCGATGAAACGCGGCGCCCATCTGATCGGCGGGGCGCCCTATGTGGACAGCAATCCCCATGGCCAGATCGACCGCATTTTCCAGATCGCGCGGGAATTCGACACCGATATCGACCTGCACCTGGATTTTGGCACGGATGGATCGACCCTGGATCTGGATTATGTCTGTGAACTGACCACCCGCTACGGGCGTGGCGGACGGGTGGCCATCGGCCATGTGACCAAGCTGGCCCATGTCCCGCCCGAGCAATTTGCCGGGGCCGCCCGGCGCATGGCCGATGCGGGCGTGGCCCTTACGGTGCTGCCCTCAACGGATCTCTATCTGATGGGCCGGGACCGCGATCATGCCCACACCCGTGGCGTCGCCCATGCCCATGAACTGCTTCATCACGGGGTCAACTGCTCATTGTCCACCAATAACGTGCTGAACCCGTTCACGCCCTTTGGGGATTGTTCGCTGATCCGCATGGCTAACCTGAACGCCAATATCTGCCATATCGGCAGCGCAGCCGACACGGAGGAGTGTTTCAACATGGTCACCACGCGCTCGGCCCAGCTGATGAATATCCACGACTATGGGATTGCCGTCGGGAACAAGGCCGATCTGGTCGTTATCGACGCGGCAACCCCTCGGGCTGCCGTGGCCGAACTGGCCCCGGTTCTGATGGGATTCAAGGACGGGGTGCAGGTGTTGAACCGGGAACCCGCCCAGATCCTGCGTCCAGGCGGGGGGCAGGCATGACCATGGCAAGTACCGATCCACTGGGCGCATTCTGCCCGGATGATCAGATCCAGATCGCCGGGGCCGCACAAGGCCCCCTGTCCGGGCTGAGCTTTGCGGTCAAGGACATGTTCGACATCAAAGGCGCACGGACCGGCAACGGCCATCCCGGTTGGCGGGCGGCCCATCCGCCGGCACCTCGCCATGCCACAGCAGTGGCCCGGCTGCTGGCAGCCGGCGCCGATCTGGTGGGCCGGACAATAAGCGATGAGTTGGCCTATTCCCTGACCGGCGAGAATTTCCACTATGGCACGCCGCTGAACCCGGCGGCACCAGACCGGGTGCCGGGGGGATCGTCCAGCGGCTCGGCCTCGGTGGTGGCCGGCGGTGTGGTGCCGTTTGCGCTGGGATCGGATTGTGGCGGCTCGGTGCGGGTACCGGCCAGCTATTGCGGTATCCTGGGCATGCGCCCCAGCCATGGCCGGATCCCGCTGGACGGCGCCGTGCCCTTCGCCCCCAGTTTCGACTGTGCCGGCTGGTTCGCCCGCGATCCCGACATCTTCCGCAAGGTCGGCCATGTGCTGCTGGCCGACGATCAGCCACGGGCGCCGATCCACCGTCTGGGCCTGGCCCAGGATGGCTTTGCCCTGCTGGAGGCGCCCCTGCGCGATGCCCTGCTGCCCGTGGCCCAGGACATCGCCGCCGCCCTTGGCCCGGCCGATGAGGTGACGCTGGCCCCCGATGGCCTGGATATCTGGTCCGAGGCCTTCCGCACCCTTCAGGCCGCCGAGGTTTGGCACTCGGTCGGGGATTGGGTGCAGCGCACGGCCCCCCGCTTTGGTCCCGGCGTGGCCGAGCGGCTGGAAACCGCCCGTACCACCCCAGCCACCGCCGTAGCAGCCGCCGCGCAGATCCGTCAGGCCGCCCGCAACCGGCTGGATGCACTGCTACCGCCGGGCAGCGCGATCCTGCTGCCCAGCGTACCGCGCGTGGCCCCCCTGCGCGGTTTGCCGGCAGCAGAGGTCGAGGTGACCTTTCGCCATCAGGCGATGAACCTGCTGTGCTGTGCCGGGCTGGCCGGACTGCCCCAGATCTCGTTGCCGCTGGTCCGGATCGACGGCCTGCCCCTGGGCCTGTCGCTGTTGGGCGGGCGGGGCAGCGATGTCGCCCTGTTGGACCTGGCTGTGGCGATTTGCGCGGACCGGGGGATTGCCGACTGAAAGGCCGGCATGCCGCATACGCCCATTTTTCCGGCAGACGGCCGGGATAACCGTCAAAATATAAGGCAGACACGACACAGATCCCCGGCAAAGCCGGGGACGCTTTGACTCGGGGCACTTCATTTGTAAGCGCTCACTTACATAAGGCCCACAGGAGAGACCCCATGACCGCAGTTTTCAGACGCCTCCCACGTGCCCTTGCCGGCCTCGCCGTTGCCGGCCTTGCGGCTGCGCCCCTTCCCGCCGCCGCGCAGCAGGTGCTCAAGTTCCATCACGACCTGCCCGAAGATAGCGCCCAGCATGAGGGCGCGCTGAAATTCGAGGAACTGGTCGAGGCCCGCACAAACGGCACCATTGATGTCCAGATCTATGCCAACAACGCGCTTGGCGATGATGTCGAGGTCGCCCAGCAGATGCAATTCGGCGCCGTGCAGGCCGCCCCGATCCCGACGGCGAAACTGGCCAATTTCGCGCCCTCGCTGCAACTGATCGACCTGCCCTTCCTGTTCCCGAACCGCGAGATCGCCTATGAGGTGCTGGATGGCCCGGTCGGCCAGCAGATCCTGGATGAACTGGCCAGTTCCGGCTTCGTCGGGGCCGGGTTCTGGGAATCGGGGTTCAAACAGCTGACCTGCAACAAGGCGGTCACCGCACCCGACGATCTGGCCGGGGTCAAGGCCCGGGTCATGGAAAGCCCGCTGCTGATTGCCCAGTTCGAGGAAATGGGCGCCACGGCCATTCCCATCGCCTTTTCAGAAACCTATTCGGCGTTGCAGCAGGGCGTCGTGGATTGCCAGGAAAACCCCATCGTCTCGATCCTGAACATGAAGTTTTACGAAGTTCAGGACTATATGATGCTGTCCAATCACGGCTATCTGGGCACGGCCTTTATCTTTTCGAAGATGTGGTTCGACGGCCTGGGTGCCGACACCAAGGCGATCCTGATCGAAGCCGCGCGCGAGGCCGGCGATTTCCAGCGCGCGAAATCGGAAGAGCTGGAAGAGGGCTACCTGGATCGCATCCGCGCCGCCGGCACCTCTGAGATCATCACCCTGAGCCACGACCAACTGGCCGTCTTTGCCGAAGCCATGGAACCGGTTCACCAGGCCTTTGCCGACCGCATCGGCCCCGATCTGGTCACCGCCGCCAAGGCCGAGGTCACGCGCCTGCGGGCCCAACCGTGAACACGGGCCCCGTCCTGAAAGGTCTCGACCGGGCGCTTGGCGCGGTCGAGGCAAGCATCCTGATCACGGGGCTGGTCCTGTCCATCGTCGTGCTGATCGCCGATATCGTGCTGCGGATCTTTGCCAACATGGCCCTGCCCTGGGCCGCCGAGGCGACCCGCTATGCCATCGTCTGGATGGTCTTCATCGGCGGCGGCCCGGCGGCGCGCAAAGGCGCCCATATCAGCATCGACGCCCTGTCCGAGGCCCTGCCCGCCCCTCTGGGGGAACGGCTGGCGCGGCTGGTGCTGTCGCTTTCGGCCATTGGCTGCGGGGTGCTGGCCTGGACCTCGTGGACACTGGTGCGGCAGATGATGCTGTTCAACCAGCGCTCGCCCTCGCTGGAATGGCCGATGTGGATGGTCTATCTGGCGCTGCCCATCGGCTTTGGCCTGATGACCCTGCGCTTTGCCCAGGTCGCCGCCACGGCCCATCCCGGCGCGGATCGTGCCGCCCTTGCCTCCTGACCCCTTGGCAAGGCCGCGTGGGGTTCGCCACGACGCTTTGCCAGGGCCCATATAATCTTGCAGGTTTTTTGGCCGAACCGCGCCCCCGTTCCGGTCATCCTGCCTAGCCAAGGACCTTGTCCCGATGCTGTCCAGCTTTGCCGCCGTTCTCAGCCTGCTTCTCGTCTTCGGTTTCCCGATCTTCCTGGCGCTGGCCCTGCCGGTGCTGGGGTTTCTGGCGCTGACCACGGAAACCCCGCCAATGCTGGTGATCCAGCGGCTGTTTTCCGGGATCGACAAGTTCCCGCTGATGGCCATTCCCTTCTTCATCCTGGCGGGCAACCTGATGGCCACGGGGGGGCTGTCACGGCGACTGAACCGGCTGGCCGTGGCGCTGGTCGGGCCGCTGCCAGGGGGGCTGGCGATGACGTCGGTATCCAGTTCGATGTTCTTCAGCGCCATCTCGGGATCCAGCCCGGCCACGGTGGTCGCCGTCGGCAAACTGATGCTGCCGACGATGAGTGAGGCAAAATACAGCCGGCCCTTTTCTATCGGTCTTTTGATGGGGGCCGGATCGCTGGGCATCGTCATTCCGCCGTCAATCTTCATGATCGTTTACGGATCGGTGACAGGCGTTTCCATCGGCGCCCTGTTCCTGGCCGGGATCGGGGCCGGGCTGGTCTATGGCGCAGCCTTTCTGCTGGTGGCCTATGTCTATGCCCGGATCCGCGGGCTGGCCGGAACGGGCGGCTGGTCGGGCACCGAGATCCGCGCCGCGCTGCGCGACAGTGCCTGGGGGTTGGCCATCCCGGTGATCGTGCTGGGCGGCATCTACGGGGGCCTCTTCACCCCCACCGAGGCCGCCGCCGTCACCGTCACCTATGCCGCCTTCGTCACCCTGGTGATCTATCGCGAGATGGATCTGCGCGGGGTTTATGACGTGCTGATGGATTCAGCGATCACCACGGCGCAGGTGATGATCATCGTCGCGGCCGCCTCGGCCTTCGCCTGGTATCTGACCACCTCGGGCTTCGGGATGGCGGTGCAAGGGATGCTGGCCGGGGTTGGATCGGATCCGCTGACCGTGCTGATCGCGGTGAATGCGGTGGTGCTGGTGGCCGGGATGTTCCTGGACCCCAATTCCATCGTCATCATCCTGGTGCCGTTCCTGTTCACCTTGGCAACATCCGTGGGGATTGATCCGGTGCATCTGGGGTGATGATCGCCGTCAATGCCGCAATCGGCATGTTCACCCCGCCCCTGGGCCTGAACCTGTTCGTCGCTGGCAGTCTGGGCATCACCTATCGCGAAGCGGCCATGGGATCGCTGCCCTTCATCGCCGTGGCGCTGGTGGCGCTGATTCTGATCGCGCTGGTTCCGGGCATCAGCCTGTGGCTGCCCGCCCAGGTTTATTCCGGCATCGGCGGCTGAGATCGCGCCCGGGCCAGCCAACCCAGGCTGGCCTCGGTCGCCCCCGTGACCTTGTACTCAGCCCCCAGCGGCCGGTCATAGCCCAGCCGAGCCAGCGTGGCGAAGACCCGCGCATAGTCAAGGTCCCCATGATCCGGCGCACCGCGATCGGGAACGGCGGCGATCTGGACATGGCCGATCAGCGGCAGCAAGGCGGCCAGCCGCCCGGCCACATCGCCCTCCATGATCTGCATGTGGTAGCAGTCGAACATCAGCCGCAGGGCGGGGTGGTTCACCTCTTCGATGATGGCGCGGGCCTGATCGGTTGAGGTCAGGAAATAGCCCGGTGTGTCGCGGGTGTTCAGGGGCTCAATCAGGAAAATCAGGCCCTGTGCCGCAGCGCAGGCATGGCGCAGGTTGGCGATGAAAGCATCACGGGCCTGCGGACCAGCGGCAATTCCGGCCATGACGTGGATGGCCTGGGTGCCGGTGGCGCGGGCATAGGCGATGGCCTCGTCGATGGCGGCGCGGGCTTCTTCTTCGCGGCCGGGCAGGGCGGCCAGCCCGAAACCTTCGCCAGGCCGGGTGTTCAGCCCCAGCATCGGCAGGCCGGTTTCCGTCAGCGCGGCGCGGACCTGATCCGGGGGGGTATCATAGGGCCAATGGCATTCAACCGCGTCAAAGCCAGCCGCCGCTGCCGCGCGAATGGCATCGGGCAAGGGCCGATCCGCCCAGAGAAAACCAAGATTGGCCGAAAACCGCATCACAAAGGCCCCCAGGCGGGATCCGCAGCGCGCCCTAATTCACGCTGCGGGCCATGTCTTCTTGATCGTGGCCTTTCTTTTCCGCGTCTGCGCTATCGTCTGGGCCACCCTTCGCGTCCTCATCCGGGATCGGGTCTTCGATGATATCGCCGGACGGCGCGGGATCTTCGACCGGAGGGGCCTCGGGGGCGGGCTCGATCGCCCCGACGATCAGCGGCAGCATGGCAGCGGAATGATCGGTAATCACCTCTTCATCGGCCGGGGTTTTCCAGCTGAGCGTGTCGAACGCATCGCATTGGCTGCAGATCGGCGCCCAGGCGCGATGCACCTTGCCGCAGTTCTCACAGGTCCATTGCGGGCCACGCGATGAGGTCAGCGCCCGTGCCAGCCAGGCCTTCACCTCGCTGTCATCAGCGCCCATACCCCGTTCAATCGCCGCCATGAGGGTCAGCGCCCGTGCGGTGGGATCCGTTTCCGGCAGCGTGCCCAAGGCCTTGCGCGCGGCGGGAAAATCCTCGGCGGCGACGTACAGTTCGGCCATCAGCATCCTGGTTTCAGGATCGTCCGGGGAATTGCGGGTCAGTTCCGAAAAACGGCGGATCCGGTGTTCTGGCGATTCGTCGGGCGCGATCGCGGCATAGGCAGCTGCCAGTTCCGGATGGGGGTTTTGATGCCAGGCCGTGCGGATCACCTTGGCGGCGTTGCGCGGTTTGCCCATCTCGGTATAGGCTTGCGCGGCCATCACCGCAGCCGGCACCAGCGCCGGGGACAGACGGGCCGCCCCGATCGCTTCATCCCGGGCGCCATCCACGTCACCGGCGGCCAGTTTCTGGCGGCTTTCGCACAGGGCCAGCACCGCGTCGCGGCGGCGGTGCACATCCTTGGGAACCGCCCCATACTTGGCTTCGGCGCCCAGTGTCTTGCGGGCCCCGCGCCAGTTTTCGTGCTTGGCTTGCAACCGCAACAACGTTTCGGTGGTCTCGGTATGCCGGGGCTTCAGCACAAAGGCCTTTTCGGCCAGTTTCAGCGCGGTATCCGTATCGCCCTCGGCCAGTTTCTGTTTCATCAATCCGCGCACCCCGACAAAACGGGTCCGGTTGTCTTCCAGCAGCCGCTTGTAGGCCTCGGTCGCCTGATCACGGTTACCCGACATCTCGGCGGCCTGGGCCTTGATCAGATTGGTCAGGTCGGGCCTGGCCAGCAGCCGCTCGGCCTTGGTTGCCTTTTGCATCGCTTCGCTGCCATCGCCCGAGGCCAGGGCAGTCAGCCCCTCGGCCAGCGCGGTAAAGCCGCGCCGTTCCCGCGAGCGGGCGAAATAGCGGGTGATGGCCGTTTCATCCCCGGCCAGGAAGCGCAAGCAGGCCAGGGCCAGACCCAGCACCTTGAGAACCAGCCAAACCGCGACCAGCAACAGGATGCCCGCGATCACGGTTTGCACCGGCCCGAGCGTGTATTCGGTATCGGCCACCGCCAGCCGCAGGCCTTCGCCCTCGCGCATGAGGAAGTCGACACCGAAGATCAGCGCCACGATCAGCGTGACGAAAATCAGAACCTTGCCAAGAGAAACCAGCATCGAGACTATCCCTATTCACCCGTAACCGTAGCGGCCAGTTGGTCTTTCGCGTCCGTCACCGCCTGCCGGGTCCGCGCCTGTTCCACCCAATCGGCCATGGCCTGCTGACCGCTGTCGGGCAGGGTGGCAATTTCGTCCAGCGCTGCGGACAGGTCGCCTTGGGCCAGGGCCGCCTCGGCCCGCGACAGGATCGCATCGGGATCCCCGCCCGAGCGCGGGGCCAGCGACCGCGCCCCGGTCTGCGTGCGCACGAAGGCCAGCAGGCGGCCGCCCAGATCATCGGACACGTTGGTCTTGATCGCGGCATCCAGCGCCGCCCGCGCCGCCGCCGGAAAGCGGGTGCGCAGTTGCGCCAGGGTGGCCACGCCGCTGTCGGCATGATCGGCCAGGGCCTGGGGCACCGCGATGGTGTCCGGCAGGCCGCTCAGGGCCTCGCTGTAGGGGCGCCCGCTGTCCAGCGCGCCGGTGATCCGGGCCAGGGCCGTGCGCAGGGCGGCATCGGTCATTTCGGCGGCAGCGGCCTGTTGCGCGGCGCTGACCTGTGTCTGGACCGCCGCGACCTGCTGATCGGCCGTGGTCCGGGCGGTCGTCAGGTCCTCGGTCAGGGTGGAGATGCGGGTTTCGGCATCGGCCAGGGCTGCGCGCAGGGCGTCGATTTCGCGTTGATAGCCGTCAAAGGCTTGTTGCGCGGTTTCCGAAGATTCGGTCAGTGGCCGGCGTTCCACGGCGGTCAGGCGCTCGGCGATCCCGTCCAGCCGGTCACCCACCCCACCCAGGGTTTCGCCGATCCGGCCGGACACATCGCTGACCTGCCCCGCCAGCCGATCGGACAGATCGCTCAGCCCGGCGGTCAGCGATGCGCTATCGGCAGATTGCGCAACAGTGGCGCTGAGATCCTCCAGCTGGGATTGCAGGGCACCCAGCTGCTGGCCCTGCGCGGTCAGGGCCTGCTGGATCGGGTCGGGGCCCTGTGCCCCCATGCCGCTGTCCATGTAGGTGGCGACGCCAAATCCCAGACCGGCCGCGACCAGACCGCCAAGAACGGCGGGGACAAAGCCACCGCCGGATTTCTGCACAACCGGGGCGGGGGACGGAACCGGAGCCGCAGATGGGGCCGGATCAGACGCGGGTGACGGATCAGGCTCTGGGGCCGGTGCTGTATCGGGCGTTGCCCGGGCCGGCGCAGGATCGCCCCAAGGGGCAGCTTTCGCACCGGCATCGACCTGGGCGCCCGGGATCTCGGCCAGCACGGCATCCAGCGCGACGGTGCCGCCATCGACCCAATCCGCCCCATCACCGGGGGCCGGTTCGGGGCTGACCGCTTCAGACGCGCCAGCGCCCACGATCACCGCATCCTCAATTTCATCGGCGCGTTTGCCGCGCTTCCC
This sequence comes from Qingshengfaniella sp., assembly GCA_047971485.1. Classification (GTDB taxonomy): domain Bacteria; phylum Pseudomonadota; class Alphaproteobacteria; order Rhodobacterales; family Rhodobacteraceae; genus JBKDZR01. The sequence goes on from JBKDZR010000015.1 coordinate 22,474, forward strand.
ATCTTTGGCAGCCAAGATGACGCCCCCTCTGAAAGACCTGAGGCAACCTTAGCCCTCCTGATCAAGGCGCTCAAGAAGACATGCTAATTGCCAGTTCCGACATCAGATCGACCAGCGCCCCAGCCTCAGGCCGACTGGCCGAACGGGGGGGCGGCAGGCCCTGCGCCGCAAAGACATTGGACACGGCCGGACTGATCGCGGCAATCCTCAAAGTGGCGATTGCGCCGTCAATCCACGGAAAAAGCAGCCGCGCAGAGCGTGGCGAGAAGACAGGCACCAGCATCGGGCCAGGCTGGCGCAGCGCGTTGCGGCCAGCCGGGGGCAGGGGCTGGGCGATCTGATCATAAAGGATCGCAGCGGTTGTCGGGATTCCCCCAGCGGTCAGGTCTGCAGCCACCTGCCCGCTGACATGGCGACCATGCAGGTGCAGCAGCGGCGCGGGCGGGCGGGCCTGGATCACCTGCGCGATCAAACCCTGGGCATCCTGCGCAACAAGGCCCACCGCCAACCCCGACGCCCGCGCAGCCCGCGCGGTGGCCCGCCCGACGCAATGAACGGGCAGATCGGATCGCCCGCCCAGCCCGGAAAAGGCCTGCACCCCACTGGCCGACGTAAAGATCAGCCCGCGCGCCTCGCCCTGGGACGGCAGCCCGGCCACCGGCACGATCCGCATCAGCGGCGCGATCACCACCCGCAGGCCCGGCAAGCGGGCGCGGCTGAGGGCGGCAAAGCGCCGGGCCGGGTCCTCGGGCCGGGTCAGCAGCATCCGCAGGCCCGGGTCCGGGCTCGGCATGGTGGTTGTTTGTCCCATCCCCCGGTGTTAGCTGGCAGGGGACGGGCTGACAACGGGACAGGCATGGATGCTGAACTGACGGTTCTGGGGCTGGAATCAAGCTGCGACGACACCGGGGCAGCCGTGATCCGCCATGTCCCCGGCCAGGCACCCGAAATCCTGTCGAATGTGGTCTATGGCCAGACGGATCTGCATGCCGGCTTTGGCGGTGTGGTCCCGGAACTGGCCGCCCGTGCCCATGCCGAAAAGATCGACATCGCCGCCGAGGCCGCGCTGGCGGCCGCCGGCATCGCCCTGCCGGCACTGGATGCCATCGCCGTCACCGCCGGACCGGGGCTGATCGGCGGGGTCCTGTCGGGGGTGATGTTCGCCAAGGGGCTGGCGGCAGGCACCGGCAAGCCACTGATCGGCGTCAACCATCTGGCCGGCCATGCCCTGACCCCGCGTCTGACCGGGAACCTGGCCTATCCCTACCTGATGCTGCTGGTCTCGGGGGGGCATTGCCAGTTCCTGATCGTCTCGGGCCCCGAAGACTTTACCCGGCTGGGCGGCACCATCGACGACGCCCCCGGCGAGGCCTTTGACAAGACCGCCCGCCTGCTGGGCCTGCCGCAACCCGGTGGCCCTGCGGTGGAAGGCGCGGCCAGGACGGGCGACCCGGCGCGCTTTGCCCTGCCCCGCCCCCTGCTGGACCGGCCCGGCTGTGACATGTCCTTTTCCGGGCTGAAAACAGCGGTCCTGCGCGCCCGCGATACGCTGATTTCCGATCAGGGCGGGCTCTACACACAGGATGTGGCCGATCTGGCGGCCGGCTTTCAGGCGGCGGTGCGCGATGTGCTGGCTGAAAAGACCCGCCGGGCCCTGGCACTTTATCTCGTTCGCACGCCCGACACCCCGGCCCTGGCCGTGGCTGGCGGGGTTGCCGCCAATGCCACGCTGCGCGACGCGCTGGCCGGCGTGGCAGCAGCGCAGGATGTCCGGTTCACGGCCCCCCCGCTGGCGCTGTGCACCGACAATGCCGCGATGATCGCCTGGGCCGGAATCGAGCGCTACCGCGCCGGGGCCCGAGACGATATGACCCTGGCGGCCCGCCCGCGCTGGCCCCTGGACCGGCAGAGCACGGCCATGCTGGGATCTGGCAAAAAAGGACCAAAGGCATGATCGGAGTTCTGGGAAATGGCGCCTTTGGCACGGCGCTGGCCATGGTGCTGGCGCGCGATGGCATGGCCGTGACGATCTGGGGCCGGGACCGGGCGGATATCGCAGAAATGGCCCGAACCCGGCGCACCGGCAAGCGCCTGCCCGACCTGCCCCTGCCCGAGATGCTCTGCGTGACCCCGGACCTGGCCCAGGCCACCGCCGCGCCGGTCATCCTGCTGGCCCTGCCGATGCAGGCCCTTGGCACCTTTCTGGCCGAACATCGCGCCCTGCTGAACGGCAAATGGCTGGTGGCCTGCTGCAAGGGGGTCGATCTGGCCACCCTTGCCGGGCCAAGCGCCCTGATCGCCCGCCACTGTCCAACCGCCCGGAGCGCGGTGCTGACCGGGCCCAGCTTTGCCGCCGATATCGCCAGCGGTCTGCCGACCGCGCTGACCCTCGCCACAACCCATGCCGGGGGCGTGGCCCTGCAACGCGATCTGTCCGCATCGGCGCTGCGGATCTACCTGTCAGACGACCCGGCGGGGGCGGAAATTGGCGGAGCGCTGAAAAACGTGGTGGCCATCGCCTGTGGCGCAACGATCGGCACGGGGCTGGGGGAAAGCGCCCGGGCCGCCGTGATGACCCGGGGCTATGCCGAGATGCAACGCTTCGCCGCCGCCCGGGGCGCCCGGCCCGACACCCTGTCCGGCCTGTCCGGCTTTGGCGATCTGGCGCTGACCGCCATGTCCGAGCAATCCCGCAATACCCGCTTCGGCCTGGCCCTCGGGCGCGGAACACCCTTTGACGGCACGACCACCGTCGAAGGCGCCGCCACCGCTACCGCCGTGGCCCGGATCGCCGCGCAGGATGGGCTGGACATGCCGCTGACAACGATCGTTGCTGATCTGATTGACGGCCGCCTGTCCGTGCCCGATGCGGTGCGGGACCTGATGACACGCCCTCTGAAGAAGGAATGAAACCCATGCTTTACGCCCTGATCTGTACCGACCGGCCCGGCGCCCTCGATATCCGCAAGGCCAATCGCGACGCGCATCTGGCCTATATCGCGGATACCGGCTGTGTCCTGCAGGCCGGCCCGTTCCTTGATGCCGCCGGCGAGATGTGCGGCTCGCTGGTCGTTCTGGACGTGGCCGACCGAACCGCCGCCGAAACCTGGGCGGCCAAGGATCCCTATGCCGCGGCCGATCTGTTCGAGACGGTGACGATCCGGCCCTGGAAAAAGGTGGTTGGCTGATGCGGTATTGGCTGTTCAAATCCGAGGCCTCAACCTGGTCCTGGGACGAACAGGTCGCCAAGGGCGCGGCCGGCGAGGAATGGGACGGGGTCCGCAACTATCAGGCCCGCAATTTCATGCGTGAGATGCAGGTGGGCGACCGGGGATTTTTCTACCACAGCCAAACCGAAAAGGCGGTGGTCGGCATCGTCGAGGTCTGCGCCGAAGCCCACCCCGACAGCAAGGCCGATGATCCGCGCTGGGAATGCGTCGATATCCGCGCGGTCTGTTCCGTGGTCCGGCCTGTGACCCTGGAGGAAATCAAGGCCGAACCGCGCCTGGCCGAGATGGTCCTGGTGCGCAACTCGCGTCTTTCGGTTCAGCCAGTCGCCGAGGACGAATGGCGGATCGTCTGTGAAATGGCCGGGGTGACGCCCTGATGGCCTGACCTCAGTCCTGCGGGGCCGGCGACAGGCTTTGCAGATAGGCATAAAGATCCGCGGCATCGTCGGGGTTGCGCAAGCGCAGGATCATGGTGCTGCGGATCTTTTTGTCCCCCAGATAGTCGCCAAGAAAGCCGTTGGTGTTCTGTACGAAGGCCGCAAAGTTTTCCTCGGTCCAGATCAGGCCCGCTTCCCCTGCCTTGCGCATCCCGGATGAATAGCGAAAGCCCGCAACCGTTGCCGCCGGACGATCGGGCAGCCCATACAGGTTCGGCCCGTTGCGCCCATTGCGCCCGGCCAGTTTCTCGCCGGCGTCATTGATCACCATGTGGCAGGGCACGCACTGGTTGAAGGCCCTTTTCCCGGCCTCGGCATCGCCCAGCCCCTGTGCCCAAAGCGGCACCGCCGCAAGGCAGGCCACCGCCGCTGTCAGAATGATCCGCATGTCAGGGCCTCCAGTTCTGTCTCGCGCGGTTCAGACCATCCGCGTCTTGTCGTGCCGGACCCGTTTGAAACCGGTTCCCTCCTTTATGCAACCGCTTCCTGCCCAACCGGGTCAACGGAACGTTGCGACCTGTGGCACCATGTCGGGGTGCGCGTCTTCCCACTTTTGCCTAGACAGAGGCTCTGTTACAGACACAGCCCATTCCGATCCGCCCAAGTGCCAGAGCGATCCGCCCGATGACCGATCTTATTCCTGCCTGGATAAACGGGAACCTGACCCCTGTGGACAAGATGAAGGTCCACAGGGAAGGCCTGCGCCACAAGGCTGTGTCGGTTTTCGTCATGCACGGGGACCAGATCCTGATTCAACGCCGTGCGGAAACAAAATACCATACCCCCGGCCTTTGGGCCAACACCTGTTGCACCCATCCCCAATGGGGCGAAAACGCCGGCGATTGCGCGGTGCGGCGGCTGCGCCAGGAACTGGGCATCACCGGGATCTATCCGGCCCGGCGTGACACGCTGGAATATCGCGCGGATGTCGGCGACGGGATGATCGAACATGAAGTCGTCGACATCTTCATCGCCATGGCCGGCCCGGATCTGACGGTTTCCCCCGACCCCGATGAGGTGATGGATGTCAACTGGATCGGGATCTACGATCTGACCGCCGAGATCACCCGCCACCCGGATCGCTTCACCCCCTGGCTGCGTCTTTATATGACCCGGCATCAGGAACGGATCTTCGGCCCGACGATGGGGATATAAGCGCTCAGCCTGCGGCGGGCGCGCGCCGCGCGTTGCGGGCCCGTTCGCTTTCCGATTTCAACTGACCGCAGGCGGCCATGATATCCTCGCCGCGCGGGGTGCGGATCGGGCTGGAATAGCCGGCCTTGTGGACGATATCGGCAAAACGTTCGATCCGCGCCCAGTCGGATCGCTGATAGGGCGCGCCGGGCCATTCATTGAACGGGATCAGGTTGATCTTGGCCGGAATGCCCGCGATCAGCCGCACCAGCCGGCGGGCGTCTTCGTCGCTGTCGTTCACATCCTTCAGCATCACATATTCAAAGGTGATCCGTTCGCTGTTGGACAGTTTCGGATAGGCCCTCAGCGCCTCCAGCAACTCGGCGATGTTCCACTTCTTGTTGATCGGCACCAGACGATCACGGACCGCATCGGTGGTGGCGTGAAAGCTGACTGCCAGAAGACAGCCGATTTCCTCGGCGGTGCGGGCAATTTCCGGCACCACCCCCGAGGTCGACAAGGTGATCCGCCGGCGCGACAGGCTGATGCCTTCACCATCCATGACGATCTTCATCGCATCGCGGACATTGTCGAAATTATACAGTGGCTCACCCATGCCCATCAGCACGATATTAGACAAAAGGCGGGTCTCGACCTTCGGCGCACGGCCGGGTTCAGGCCATTCCCCCAGGTCGTCGCGGGCCAGCATCACCTGGCCGACGATTTCGGCGGCGGTCAGGTTGCGGACCAGCCGCTGGGTGCCGGTATGACAGAAGGAACAGGTCAGCGTGCAGCCCACCTGGCTGGAAATGCACAGGGTGCCACGGCCCTCTTCGGGGATGTAGACGGTTTCCACCTCATGCCCGCCAGCGATTCGGACAAGATACTTGCGGGTGCCATCTGCACTGACCTGGCGGGTGACCAGTTCGGGCAGGGCAATGGTGAAATGCTCGGCCAGCAGCGCGCGGTAAGGCTTGGCCAGATTGGTCATGGCGGCGAAATCGCGCACGCCTTTCTGATAGATCCACTGCCAGATCTGGCCTTCGCGCATCTTGGCCTGCCGTTCCGGGGTGCCGGCGGCGATCAGCGCGGCACGCAGGGCCGGCCGTGTCAGACCGACAAGGTTTTGCCGCCCCTCTTCGGGCAGGTTGCGCGGAAGGGTCAGAACGTCCTGCGTGATCGGGGCGCTGGCAGTCATGGGGCGTGGCTCGCAATGGGGATAGCCCGGCCATAGCCTATCCGGGGCACAATGGGAAGGCTGGCATGCGCGGGGCTGATCCTCGGCATCAGGACCTTAACCTAGTTTGGCAGAATAGATAGCCTTCTATACAAAATTGTTTCTTGTATGCGGATGAACACGTGGTTCAGTTGTATTGCAAGGTTTGGTGTAATGAGTTCAAAAGCGCGCTTCTCTGCGGCAATTATGGCTGCCGTAATGGCCGCAGGTCCGGCTTTCGCTGCGTCGGTCACCCTTTACGATCAGGATTTTGAGGCCCCGTCGGGGTTCATCAACGGCTATATCCCCTGGGCCCCAAAGGGGTATAACGATGTGTCCATGCAGCAGGTCAACGACCTTTATGCAAATCAGCCAGGCAGCCCGACCTTTGCGGAACCCAACTCGGGATCAACCGTGCTGCTGACCGGAAACCAGGCCTTTGGCACCGGCTATCACGATCCGGACGGTCGCGGCGGCAACTATGCGCTGAGTGTCGCCGCCGGGCTGGCTGAAAGTCCGAGCAGCGGACTGAGCATGGCTTTCGACATTGGCAACTATGATTTCTTCAATCTCCGCGTCGATATTTCCAGCATCGACCTGGATCATGATCTTTTTCCATCCTGGGCGAACCCCGCAGATGTGCCACAGTTCGTCTTTACCCTGTATGACAATCCTGTGAATTCGAACGGGTCCGGCCCGGCCAGCATGCTGGATCAGGTCCGGCTGGATGGTGTTGCGTCTGAACTGGATACGCTGGACTGGACACGGGGTGCCTTCAGCATGGATGCGTCGAATGCCACCGATGGCAATGTCATCGTGCAGATGAAACTGGTCTCAGGCCTGAATGCAGCGGTCGACAACCTGCGGATCACGGCCTCGGACGAAGCCGGCGGCGGCCTTTATGACACACCGGCGGCTGTTCCGCTTCCCCCCGCATTTGCCCTGCTGCTGGGTGGCGGTGCCCTGCTGCTGGGGCTGAAACGGCGCCAGGCCTGACCTTGCGGAAGGGGCTGCCTGAAGGCGGCCCCTGACACCCCGTGCCGTCAGTTGGTGACGGCGCAGCGCTTTTGCGCATCCTCATACGCGGCGGTAAAGCCCATCAGGGAAAACGTGTCGCTTGTCGTCGTCCCGCGCGATGACCGGCCGACCAGCTTGGCCTCGGCGCCGCGTTTCATTGCCGTGGCGATCTGGCGATCCTCTTCCAGCGAGGCGGCCCAGGCGGTTTCGCCATCGGTGAAAAGCTCAAACTCTGCATCGCCCACGGTCAGCTTGACGGTCGAGCCATCGGCAAAGGGATACCCCCCCATGAACGAAACCTCGCCCATCTGCTCGGATCCGGGCCAGAAGGACACGAACATGTAGATATCACCGCGCTGAACGGCCACGACCCGCCCATCCCGGGTGTTCACCGTTTCCTTTGGCGCCGAAACCACCCAGCATTGGTTCGGGTTGTTTTCAACAAAGATGCTCCATGCCGTGCTTGTGCCGACCAGGTTGGTGGAATTCTGCGCAAAGGCAGGGGGGGCCAAAAGGGCAACGGCCAGGACACAGCTAACCCAGTGCGCTTTCATCGAAGGACGACCTCCTGCATTCTGTCACGATACACGCCGGGATCCGTTCCGGAGTCCATTGAACGGCGCGTCTTTGCCTCATCTCGGCCGTGAATATAGCCCGGGTTGCGCCCGGAAAAAAAGGGGGTGGGGCGGGATTCACGGGATCGTGGTCAATGGGGTGTTGCGCCCAGGTGGGTTTTGCCTCTTTCGCGGGCCAAAGTGATCTGCCGCTGCCGTTCGCGAAAGCGGGCCTTGTCGGCTGCGGAGGTCTCGGTCACGCAGTGGCGGCAGGAGACCCCGGCCTCGTGATCGGGATGGGTCAGGTCCTCGGGTGTCAGTGGCCGGCGGCAGGCATGGCACAGGCTGTGGGGGCCCTCGGCCAGCCCGTGGCCAACCGAGACGCGCCCATCGAAGACAAAGCAGTCACCCCGCCACAGGCTGTCTTCGGCAGGCACCTGTTCCAGGTATTTCAGGATCCCGCCTTGCAGGTGATAGACATCCTTCACCCCTTCGTTCAGCAGGAAATTCGTCGATTTCTCACAGCGGATCCCGCCGGTACAGAACATCGCGATCCGCTTGTTGGCAAAACGCGGGCCATTTTCGCGCCACCAGTCGGGGAAATCGCCAAAGCGCCTGGTCCCCGGATCGAGGGCCCCCTCAAACGTGCCGATGGCGACCTCATAGTCGTTGCGCGTGTCGATCACCACCACATCGGGGGCGGAGATCAGCGCGTTCCAGTCGGCCGGTGCAACATAGTGACCAACCCCTTCGGACGGGCGCACCTGGGGCTGGCCCATGGTCACGATCTCGCGTTTCAGGCGGACTTTCAGCCGGGCGAAGGGTTGCTCGGTGGCAATGCTTTCCTTCCACTCCAGATCAGCGCATCCCGGCAGGCCCCGGATATGGGCCAGGACCGCGTCGATACCGGCCCGGCTGCCGGCAATGGTGCCGTTGATCCCCTCGGGCGCCAGCAGCAACGTGCCGGTCACCCCGCCGGCGCCACAGGTTCGGGCCAGGGCCGGCTTAAGGGCGGCCGGGTCCGGGAAAGGGGTGAACTTGTAAAGGGCGGCGACGATGAACATGACAGGCGCCTTTTACCCCCCGGCTGCGGGGGAATCCAGCGCCGGAAGGATCGCCTGTTGATCCCCGTCGCCTTGCCGCCCTAAGAACGATCATGTGGCCTCTTGCTCGGGCCGCCGCTTGGGATCGCGCAAAGGCAACAGGGGGTAAGGATGGCATCGACGACAACCGCGCTGCTGGTGATCGACGTTCAGAACGACTTCTGCGAAGGGGGCGCCCTGGCCGTGCCGGACGGATCCGCCGTGGTGGCACTGATCAACACGATGATGGCGGATGCCGATACCGTGATCCTGACCCAGGACTGGCACCCCGCCGGGCATTCCTCGTTTGCCACACAGCATCCCGGCAAAGCCCCGCTGGAGGTGATCAAACTGCCCTATGGCGATCAGGTCCTGTGGCCGGATCATTGCGTGCAGGGCACAACAGGGGCCGATTTCCATCCCGGGCTGGACGTTGCCCGCGCCCGGGCCGTGATCCGCAAGGGGATGCGCCCCGGCGTGGACAGCTATTCGGCCTTTTTCGAGAATGACCGCGCAACCCCCACCGGGTTGGAGGGCTATCTGCGCAGTCTGGGGGTCACCCGGCTGACACTGGCGGGGCTGGCCCTGGATTTCTGCGTCGGCTACTCGGCGTTGGATGCCGCCCGGCTGGGCTTTGAGGTCGAGGTGATCACCGGCGCCTGCCGCGCCATTGACGCCGGCGGATCGCTGGCCGGGGCACAACAGGCAATGGCCGCCGCCGGGGTGGTTCTGCGCTAGACACGGGGCCAGTCGCGCGGTTTTTTGCCGAGCCCGGGCAGAAAAACGAAAACCCGATAGATGAAACCGATCAAGGCAATTCCCTGTCAAGGATGACGGGGCTATTCCAGAGCCATGGATATCGTTCTCATCATCACGATCATTGCATCGCTCTTCGTCGTCATCGGCATCGCCGAGCCGCTGGCCGATCGCCTTGGCCTGCCCTACAGCGTGATCCTGGCGATGATCGGCATCCTGCTGGGCGGCGGCGCGATCTTCTTCTGGCGCACCGAGCTGACAGATGCGCTGAACCCGATGGCGGCGGCGATCCTCAACCTGCCGATCCGGTCCAACGTCTTTCTCTACGTCTTTCTGCCAACGCTGATTTTTCAGGTCACCCTGGGCATCAACCTGCGCCGGATGATGGACGATTGGGTGCCGATCATCGTGCTGGCGGTGCTGGCGGTGGTGGCCGCAACGCTGGCGGTGGGGGTTGCCCTGTCCTGGGCCAGTGCGCTGCCGCTGACCGCGTGTCTTCTGGTGGGCGCGATCGTATCCACCACCGATCCCTCGGCAGTGGTCGGGATCTTCCGGTCCCTGTCTGCGCCACGCCGCTTGTCGCGGATCATTGAGGGCGAAAGCCTGCTGAACGACGCCGCCGCCATCGCGCTGTTCGGCCTGTTTCTCAGCTTCGTCATGCTGGGTGTGCCCAACCCCGAGCTTGGCGCCGCCTTGGGGCAGTTCCCCCAACTGGTTGCTGGCGGGGCCCTGACCGGGTGGGTTGCGGGGCGGATCGCCGTGTGGATGATGGGACGGTTCGCACGCTATGAACTGGCGCAGATCTCGATTTCGGTGGGGCTGCCCTATCTGGCCTATATCGGGTCCGAGCAGATCGCCGGCGCATCCGGTGTGATCGCGGTGGTGGCCGCAGGCATCACGCTGAACCTGGCCGGGCCAGGGCGGTTGCCCCCCGCCGCCTGGTCGAACCTGCGCGATGTCTGGGATCTGCTGGCCCATTGGGCCGGGGCGCTGATCTTTATCCTGGCTGCGCTGTTCATTCCGCGCCTGCTGGAGGATCTGCGCTGGACCGACCTGGCGCTGATCGCGGTGGTTGTCGTCGCCGCCATCGTCGCCCGCGCCGTGATCCTGTTCGGTCTGTTGCCGCTGTTGACGGCCCTGCGCCTGTCGCCGGTGGTTGAGCGGCCCTATCGCATCGCCATCCTCTGGGGGGGCTTGCGCGGCGCAGTCACCCTAGCGCTGGCCCTGGCTGTCACCGAAAGCCTGTGGGTGCCGGTGGAAATCAAGCGCGTGGTCGGCATCCTGGCCACCGGCTTCACCCTGTTCACCCTGATGGTACAAGGGACGACCCTGCGCTGGGTGATCGGGCGGCTGGGACTGGACCGGTTGTCGCCGCTGGATCAGGCCCTGTCCAATCAGGTCATTGCCGTGTCACTGCAAACCGTGCGCGAAGACGTGGCCACCGCCACCGAGAATTACGAACTGACCCGCGAAATCGTCCGCTCCGAGGCCAAGCGCTTTGCCGAGCGACTGGACCGCGCAGTGCAGGCCGCCGAGGACAGCGTGGAAATTCTTGATCGCGATCGCGTGACCCTGGGCCTGATCGTCCTGGCCGGCGCGGAACGCGAGACGATCCTGGAACAAATCCGCGAACGGATGATTTCCCTGCGCCTGTCCGATCGTCTGGTGGCTGATGCGGACCGCCTGATCGAGGCGACGCGCAGTGGCGGGCGCACCGGCTATCAACGGGCCGCGCGGGCCAGCCTGGGCTATGGCAGCGATTTCCAGGCCGCGCTGTTCCTGCACAACCGGTTACGGATCTCCGGACCGCTGGCCCGGCTGACGGCAAATCACTTCGAGTTGCTGCTGTCCCACCAGCTGATCCTCAGCGACATGGGCGGGTTCATCGACGGTCGGATCCGCCGCATCCATGGCCGCCGGGTCGCCGATCTGCTGCACGAGCTGCTGAACCGGCGGGTCGAGGCGGTGGAGACCGCGCTGGACGGGCTGCGGCTGCAGTATCCGGGCTATGCCGAGGAACTGGAACGCCGCTTTATCCGCCGCACGGCCTTGCGTCTGGAGGAACGCGAATATGCCACCATGCGCGAGGATGGGCTGATCGGCGCGGAACTTTACATGTCCCTGACCCGTGACATCGCCACCCGACGCCTTGCCGAAGAGGACCGCCCCAAACTGGACCTGGAGGTGCAGCGGGCCGAACTGGTCCGGCAATTCCCCTTGTTCGCCGATCTCAACGAGGGGGCGCTGAAACGGCTCAGCCGGTCTCTGGTCACCCGCTACGCCAGCCCCGGCGAACGCCTGCTGCGCAAGGACAGCCCGGCCCGCAGTGTCTATTTCATCGCCTCGGGTGCCGTGGAACTGGAAACCGGCGGCCAAAGCTGGCGGCTGGGCCGGGGCGAGATGTTCGGCCAGATCGCAATCCTGATGCACCATCCGCGCCGGACCGAGGCCCGCGCGATCGCCCCCTCGACCCTGCTGGTGCTGAACGAGGCGCGGTTCCGCAAACTGCTGAAACGCAGCCCAACCCTGCAAGATGCGGTGCGCGACAGCGCCCAAAAACGCGGCATTGCCCCCGAAGACATCTTTCCTGAAATCCAGCCAGCGGCCTGAGGGCGGGGGGAACCTGCATCTGGGACCCCTTTTGCCGTTGATCCGCCTCGAAACCCGAGGGCGCGCAGCTGTCCGTAGGATGACGCCTGTGAACCATGCCGCTATGTGTTTTGTTGTGCACCCCACATTTCTTCACGGGGCGGGTGTGCGGATCGAGCAGGCGTTGTCAAACACTGAGGGCGTGTCGTGTGACTGCGGGGGAACGCGACACGCCCTAAACGCGTCGGGCTATCGGCACGGCTTATCCCTCTGCCGTTCCTTTCCGCGCGGCCCAGGATCCTACCCCAAACGGGCAGGCACAGCCGTTCCACGCAGAAAATCGTCTGCAGCCACGGGTTTACGTCCCTGCCGTTGCAGCGTCAGGATCTCGACCGCCCCATCGCCACAGGCCACGGTCAGCCCGTTCAGCACCGTGCCCGGATTGCCCGAGCCTGTGCTCAGACGGGCGCGCAGCAGCTTGGTCCGCTCGCCCCCGATCTCGGTCCATGCCCCCGGAAACGGGGACAGCCCGCGGATCTGCCGGTCCACCGCAACCGCCGGGCGGGCCCAGTCCACACGCGCCTCGGCCTTGTCGATCTTGGCGGCATAGGTGACGCCGATCTCGGGCTGGGGCACGGCAATCAGCGCATCCAGCCCGGCCAGCGCCTCGATAATCAGATCGGCGCCAAGGACGGACAGCCGGTCATGCAGATCCGCCGTGGTCTCCTCGGCCCCGATGGCCAGCGCCCGGCGCAACAGCACCGGGCCGGTATCCAGCCCCGCCTCCATCCGCATGATGCAAACCCCGGTCTCGGCATCCCCGGCCATGATCGCGCGATGGATCGGTGCCGCCCCCCGCCAGCGCGGCAAAAGCGAGGCATGGATGTTCAGGCAGCCCAAACGCGGCATATCGAGCACCGCCTGAGGCAGGATCAGCCCATAGGCGACCACCACGGCAACATCGGCCTTCAGCGCAGCAAAGCCGGCCCGAACCTCGGGATCGGCAAAAGACACCGGCACCCGCACGGGCAGGCCCAAGGCCTCGGCCCGGCGCTGAACCGGGCTGGGACGGTCCTTCTTGCCCCGCCCGGCGGGGCGCGGGGGCTGGCAGTAGACGGCGGCCACCTCATGTCCGGCGGCAACCAGCGCCTTCAGAACCGGCACCGAGAACTCTGGCGTGCCCATGAAAACCACGCGCATCAGCCCGCCCCCTTCGCCAGTTTCGCCGCCCGTTTCAGCAACATCTGGCGCTTTACCCGGCTGAGCCGGTCAAAATACATCCGCCCGGCCAGATGGTCGATCTGATGCTGAACGCTGGTGGCCCAAAGCCCGACGAAATCGCGGTCCTCAACCTCGCCTGCGGCATTGAGAAACCGCACCGTGACCGCGCGGGGACGCTCGATCCGGGCCGACACACCGGGCAGGTTCGGGCTGGCCTCATCATGGGTGCGCGGCTGAACCGAGGCATGCAGCACCACCGGATTCGCCATACACACCGCCTGGCCGCGCCCCTCCGAGGCATCGACCACCGCCAACCGCCGCATCACGCCGATCTGACAGGCGGCAAGGCCAACACCGGGCATCGCCTCCATCGTGTCGATCATGTCATCCCAGATCGCGCGGACCGTATCGTCCACCGCCGTTACCTCGGCGCAGGGCGTGCGCAGGCGCGGATCGGGCCAGGGGATGAACGGACGGATCGCCAAGATCAGTCCCGAGCACGTTCGCGTTTAAGCTTGACCATCTTGCGGGTAATCAACTGCCGCTTGAGCGGGGTCAGGTAGTCGATGAACAGCTTGCCGTTCAGGTGGTCGATCTCATGCTGGACACAGGTCGCCCACAGCCCATCGAAGGTTTCGGTCTGTTCGCGCCCGTCGCGGTCGATCCAGCGAACGGTGACCTCTTTGGGACGGGTCACCTCGGCATATTGATCCGGGATCGACAGGCAGCCTTCCTCGTAAGTGCTGGTTTCTTCCGACGCGGCCAGCACCTCGGGGTTGAACATGGCATAGGGGCGCGGGGTTTCGTTTTCTTCCTTGACGCAATCCATCACCACCAGCCGGTCCAGCACCCCGATCTGGGGCGCGGCCAGTCCGATGCCCGGGGCCTCATACATGGTGGCCAGCATATCATCGGCCAGAAGGCGCAGATCATCGGTGATGTCCACGATGGGGGCGGCCACCTTCTTCAGGCGCGGGTCGGGATGGATCAGGATCGGTCGAATGGTCATGGGCTGCATGTAGGCGATGGCGTCGGGCGGTGCAATCGGGGCGTTCGCGGCGCGGGGCAGATATCATGCGTGCACGGGGCCAGAGGGGAAAGGCCCATGTTGGGTCTTGGCAGCGCGCATCACCGCCCCCCGGCACGGCGATTGGCCGACGCATGCACGCAACTTGAAGGTCGCGCCGCCATGGCCACCATAAATCGCACTGTTCCTGGCCTTGGGCCGCCGCACTGCGGCCCAACGTTGCGCGGCTGGGTCACCGGTCTTCCCCCCCACCCCGGGGGCTTGCGCATGGCCGGCAATGGGCTAGCCTGCGCCGGCCAGACTGAAAGGACCCCCCAGATGGATTTCGACACGCCAATCAACCGCCGCGGCACCAATTGTTCGAAATGGGACATGATGGAGCCCCTCCACGGCGTGCCCGCTGAGGACGGGCTGGCCATGTGGGTGGCGGATATGGACTTTCGCGCCCCTGATCCGGTGCAACAGGCGGTGGCCCGGCTGAACCGGCACGGCATTTACGGCTATCCAGGCAGCGATGCCGCCTATCGTCAGGCGATCTGCTGGTGGATGGATCAGCGCCATGGCTGGAATGTGGATCCCGAGTGGATCTTTTCCACCCATGGGCTGGTCAACGGCACGGCGCTTTGCGTCGATACCTGGACCGATCCGGGCGATGCCGTGGTGGTCATGTCCCCGGTTTATCACGCCTTTGCCCGGGTGATCCGCGCCGCCGGGCGTGAATTGCGCGAATGCCCGCTGAAGCTGAACAATGACCGCTATGAAATGGACTTCGACACCTGGGACGGCATGATGCAGGGCAATGAGCGGCTGCTGATCCTCTGCTCGCCACACAATCCCGGCGGCCGGGTCTGGACCGCCGAGGAATTGCACGGCGTCGCGGCCTTTGCCCGCCGGCACGATCTGATCCTGGTGTCCGACGAAATCCACAGCGATCTGATCCTGCCCGGCCATCGCCATCTTCCCATGTCCCTGGCCGCCCCGGATATCCGTGACCGGCTGGTGATGATGACGGCGGCAACCAAGACCTTCAACATCGCCGGGGCCCATATCGGCAACGTGATCATCGAGGACGACCTGCTGCGCCAGCAATTCGCCGGTCGGATGGATGCGCTGGGGATGTCGCCGGGTCTGTTTGGCCTGGAGATGGTCACCGCCGCCTACAGCCCGGATGGCGCGGCCTGGGTGGATGCGCTGTGCCGGTATCTGGATACCAACCGTCAGATCTTTGATCAGGGGATCGCGGCCATTCCAGGGCTACGTTCCATGCCGCTGGAGGGGACTTATCTGGCCTGGGTCGATTTCGCCGACACCGGCATGACACCGACCGAGTTCACCGACCGGGTGCAGAAAGAGGCGCGGATTGCGGTGAATGGCGGCGGCTCCTTCGGGCTGGGGGGTGACAGCTTTCTGCGCTTCAACCTTGGGATGCCCAAGGCCCGGATCGAAGAGGCGGTGGCCCGGCTGCACAAAGCATTTGCAGATCTGCAATAAATGCCCCCCTCACCCGGGCGTGAGCGATCGCGATTTGCCACGATCGCACCACACCCGGTAAGATGGCAACAGGCAAGATGAGCAGGACAATGACCCAAGGATACCGACTGACCCGCCGCGCAGCACTGGCAGGCGGCCTGACCGCGCTGGCGGCCCCGGCGTTGGCCCAGGACCTGACCGACACGGACACCGAGACCGCCCGGCGCAACATCGCCGGGTTTCGCGCGATCCGATGGCAAGACCATTTCGACAGCCCCGGCAAGACCACGCTGATCGCCGACACCCGCACCCGGACATTGCACTACTGGAACGCCGAGGGCACAGGCCACCGGGTTTTCCCCAGTTCGGTGCCCCTGACCGAGGAACTGACCAAGCGCGGCTATACCGAAGTGGTGCGCAAGAAGACCGGGCCGGACTGGACCCCCACCCCCAGCATGGTCCAGCGCAACCCGGATCTGCACTATATCCCCGCCGGCCCCGACAGCCCGCTTGGGTCCCATGCGCTGTACCTGAGCTGGCCGGCCTATCTGATCCATGGCACCCATGACACGCGCAAGATCGGGCGACCGTCCTCGGACGGGTGCATCGGTCTTTATAACGAGGCGATCGCCGAACTGTATGAGGTGGTCCCCATCGGCGCGCAGGTACGCATCATCTGACGCAAGGCGCAGCCGCGATACACGGCTCCGGTTGCGGCCCGGTTCGGGCCCCAGTCACGCAGAACTGCGCATCGGGCGCAGCACATGGGGATGGGCCGGATCGTACAGCGCGCTGTCGGTGAAATCCCGCACCTCGCCCAGAACCGGCCCCACCAGGATCAGCGCCGTGCGGGTGATCTTGGCCGCGCGCACCTTTTCACGAATATCCGACAAGGTGCCGCGCAGGAACATCTGATCCGGCCAACCCACGCGATAGGCCACCACCACCGGGCACTCGGCACCGTAATGGGGGGTCAGCACCCGCTCGATTTCCCGCAAGGCCCGGATGCCCAGATGAATGGCCAGGGTAGCCCCGGTTCGGGCAAAGTTTTCCAGCGCCTCGCCCGATGGCATGGCGGTCGATTTCATCGACACCCGGGTCAGGACGATGGACTGGGCGATCTCGGGCACGGTCAGTTCCTGCCCCAGCGCAGCGGCGGCGGCGGCATAAGCCGGCACGCCCGGCACGATTTCATAGGGGATGTCCTCGGCGCGCAGCCGGCGGATCTGTTCCGCAATCGCCCCGTAAAGCGACGGATCCCCGGAATGCACCCGCGCCACATCCTGCCCCCGGCCATGGGCCTGGCGGATCAGGGCATGGGTGTCTTCCAGCGTCATGGGGGCGGTATCGGCCACCAGCGCGCCCTCCGGCGCCCCGGCCACCACCTGTGCCGGAACCAGCGAACCGGCATAAAGACAAACGGGGCAGGCCGCGATCAGCCGTTGCGCCTTCAGCGTCAGAAGTTCGGGGTCGCCGGGTCCGGCGCCAATGAAATAGACGGTCACGGCCGGATCACAGCCCCGCCTTCAGACTTTCCTCGATATAGATCTCGCGCAGGCGTTTCGCGATCGGGCCGGGCTTGCCACCGTTCAGATCCACCCCATCAACACTGACCACCGGCAGGACGAATGTGGTGGCCGAGGTCACAAAGGCCTCGGCCGCATCCTGCGCCTCTTTGATGGTGAAGGGACGTTCCTCAACCGTCATCTGCGCCTCGCGGGCAAAGCGTAACACCGCCGCCCGAGTGATGCCCGACAGGATCTCATGGCCCAGTTGGCGGGTGACGATCTTGCCATCGCGGGTCACGATATAGGCGTTGTTCGAGGTGCCTTCGGTGACCGCGCCATCCTCGACCATCCAGGCATCATCGGCACCGGCAGCCTTGGCCTGCATCTTGCCCATGGACGGATAAAGCAACTGCACCGTCTTGATATCCCGCCGCCCCCAACGTTCATCGGGGATCGAGATGATCCGCAGTCCCTTGGCCGCCTTCGGGCTGTTGGTCAGGGACAATTTCTGGGTGAACAACACAACGGTTTGTTCTGCGGCCTCGGGGAAAAGGAAATCACGATCCGCCGCGCCCCGGGTGATCTGCAGATAAACCAGGCCTTCGTCGATGCCGTTCTCGGCCACCAGCTTGTGATGGATGGCCAGCAGATCAGCCTCGGGCATGGGCATATCCATGCCCAGTTCAGTCAGCGATCGGGCCAGCCGTGCCGCATGGCCGGGAAAGTCCAGCAACTTGCCGCCCAGAACCGAGGTCACCTCATAGACGCCATCGGCGAACAGAAAGCCCCGATCAAAGACCGAGATCCTGGCCTCTTCTTCCGGCAGGTACTGACCGTTGACATAGACGATGCGGCTCATGGGTGATTCCTTTCACGATCGGACCGGTCCGGTCTATCGCCCGGGTGCCGCGCCGTCCATGCCGGCATCGGATTGCGTCAGGGGAGACGTGGATTTTCAGCGATATGACAAAATTGCGCTGTGCCCATCTGGGCGGACACGCCGTAACTTTGCGCCGTCAGGCCGGAGACGGGACACTCCTCGGCAACGCACCCCTTTGGACAACGGCCCAGGGGGATGGATCAGCGGGCCTGAAACGGGGACACATCTTTGCCCGAAGGACTGGTTTGAGGCCTTGTTGACCTTAGCCATCCGCAGAGCAAGCCGCGCCAGCGCCGGACCGGGGGCTGGCGCATCCACCCTGTGATCAGCGCGGGTCATGGCAGCCGTGGTAGCAAAACCTCAGAGCGTCGCGTAACGGTGGCCGAGCGCCAGACCGGTGGGCCGCCCCAGTGATGGCGCGGCGCCCGTTCCGGGCTTGTCCCGCGCCGAGGGGAT
>JBKDZR010000016.1:0-9048 GCA_047971485.1 Qingshengfaniella sp.
ATCCCCTCGGCGCGGGACAAGCCCGGAACGGGCGCCGCGCCATCACTGGGGCGGCCCACCGGTCTGGCGCTCGGCCACCGTTACGCGACGCTCTGAGGTTTTGCTACCACGGCTGCCATGAACCGCGCTGATCACAGGGTGGATGCGCCAGCCCCCGGTCCGGCGCTGGCGTGGCTTGCGCGCTGGTGGTAACGGCAGCTTCGTCCGCATAGCCTCCGCTGGGTCATGCAACCGCGAAGGTCCGGTGTTGGGCCGAAAATGTTTGACGTTCAGGTTGGAAATGTGTGGCGCCACTGCCCCGCCTCTGCGGCCGTACGCATGATGCTCGGGGGGCAATCCATGGCGGTCCGGCACCATCCGGGTTGCCGCCCTGCGCGCCCGGGTCCATAACGCCACCATGACCCCCGAGGACATCACCGCCCATTTCACCCGCTCCGATGGCAACTTTCTGTTCGCCCGCTGGGGCCGGCCGATTGCGCCCGTGGCCTTCGGCGTGGCCGATGAAACCCTGCCGGTGATCAAGGGGGCGCTGGAGGCGGTGACCCAACTTGCCGGCCACAGTCTGGTGGAGACAGACCCGGAACTGGGCTCAAACCTGCTGATCTTTTTCCTGAGGGACTGGGCCGAGTTGACGGATCTGCCCGATCTGGACCGGATGATCCCCGATCTCGGCCCGTTGGTCCGCCGTTTGCAGGCCGCCGATGCCAGCCAGTATCGGGCCTTCCGCTTCGATCCGACGGGTGCGATCCGGGCCTGTTTCACCTTCCTGCGCATGGAGGGGCCGTTGGCCGCGCTGCCGGCGGAAACCCTGGCGCTGACCCAGGCGTCGCAGGCGATGCTGCTGTGGTCCGAGGGGGCCTTTGCTGATCGGTCGCCCCTGGCTGCGTTGCCCGGTGGCGGCACCGTGTTGCGGCCAGAGGTGGGCGCGCTCCTGCGTGCGGCCTATGATCCGGCGATCCCGGCCATGTCCACCGATCCGGCCCTTGCGCTGCGTCTTTATGCCCGGCTTGGCGTGGATGCGCAGGATCCGCGCCATGCATGAGATGGCCTTGCGCGTTTATTATGAAGACACGGATTTCGGGGGCGTTGTTTATTATGCCAATTACCTGAAATTCATCGAACGTGGCCGAACCGAGGCGATCCGTGCCCTTGGCATTGATCAGCGGGCCCTCAAGGCCGATCACGGGCTGGTTTTCGTCGTCCGCCGGATTGAGGCCGATTACCTGTCTCCGGCCCGTTTCGATGATGTGCTGACCGTGCGTACCGATCTGACAGGGCTGGGCGGGGCGCGGGTCACGATGGCCCAGCAGGTTTTGCGCGACAAAACGGTTTTGTTCGAAGCCGTGGTGGTGCTGGCGGTTTTGGACGATACTGGCCGTCCCCGGCGCCTGCCGGCAGGGATCCATGCTGCGCTGGCGGAGGACGGGATGGCCTGAGGGCTGCCCTGTCCGGTGTGGCCGGGAACAGGACCACGCCCCAGCCGCACAGCGCCGGGCCACGATCCAGACCTGTGAACCGTGCGCTTTATTGGGGTCATGGTCGCGTGCCCTCTCCTCAGGGTTTTGCGCCTCTGTCAGCCAATCGCCGGACCGGGGGGCGGGCCTTTGCGGTGCGGCGCCCTGCGGGTTCTTTCCACGCATAATACCAACGGCCCTAAGGATTGACCGCTTGCGACAGGCAGCTTTGCGGACAAAGCTGTCGTTGATCCCACCCCACCCCGGCGCGGCTGGCTCTGCTGGTGGCTAAGGTCAACAAGGCCTCAAAGCGGTCATTTCCCAAGGCCATTGATATAAGGGTGGGGTCGGACCCCTGACACAAGCTGCCCCTGGGTCATCTGCGCACGATCTTGTGTAGCAACCCCGTGATGGCGGTGACGCGCCGCATGCGCTAAAGTGCCCGTAATCAAGAGCGCGGGGCAGACCCGCGCCAGCACTACGGGCAGATCTCATGGAACCGATAGATTTCTCTCTTCTGGCACTTTTCGCGCGCGCCACGCTGACCGTGAAACTGGTGATGCTGCTGCTGATCGGGGCGTCGGTCTGGGCCTGGGCGATCATCATCCAGAAGCACATCGCCTACAAGCTGGCCCGCCATCAGGCCAGGGCCTTTGACAGTGCCTTCTGGTCGGGGGAGCCGCTGGATGGGCTCTATGCCGAGATCGGCGATGCGCCGCGCAGTGCCCCGCAGCGGATTTTCGTGGCGGGCATGACCGAATGGAACCGATCCCAGCGCGACAGCGGGGGGATGATCCCCAACGCCTCGGCGCGGATCGACCGCAGCATGGATGTGGTGATCGCGCGGGAAACCGAGACGCTGAATGCCGGGCTGCCGTTTCTGGCCACGGTCGGGTCGACCGCGCCGTTCGTCGGGTTGTTCGGTACGGTCTGGGGCATAAAGCACGCGTTTGAACAGATCGCCCAACAACAAAGCACCAACCTTGCCGTTGTCGCCCCGGGCATTGCCGAGGCCTTGCTGGCCACCGGCCTGGGGCTGCTGGCGGCGATCCCGGCGGTGATCTTTTACAACAAGCTCAGCGCAGACAGTGCCCGGATCACCGGCGGATATGAGACCTTCGCCGATGAGTTCGCAACCCTGCTGTCACGCGAGATGGATGACTGATGGGCGCAGCATTGCACAAACCCGGGGATCGGGGGGGGCGCCGGCGGCGCCGTGCCGCCGCCCAGCCCATGGCCGAGATCAACGTCACGCCCTTTGTCGATGTGATGCTGGTGCTGCTGATCATCTTCATGGTCGCGGCGCCGTTGATGACGGTGGGGGTGCCGGTGGATCTGCCGGACACCGCCGCCACGGCCCTGCCCACCCCGGAAGAAGAGCCCCTCAGCCTGACCATCGACGCCGAGGGCCAGGTGATGATCCAGAACAGCCCCGTTGCCCCCGATCAGCTGCTGCCACGCCTGCGGGCCATTGCCGCCGAACGGGCCAGTGATCAGATCTATCTGCGCGCTGATGGCCGGGTCCCCTATGAGGTGGTGATGCAGGTCATGGGGGCGCTGAACGCCGGCGGGTTCCGCAATATCGGGCTGGTCACCGAGGAAGGCGGGCCTGATTTCGGTGGCCGGGATCAGGGGAACCGCTAGGCCATGCAGCGCGGTTTGCGCATATCCGCCCTTGGCCATGGGGCGCTGATCCTGGCGACGGTGATCGGCTGGCCGTTTACCCGGGCGCCGGCACCGGCCATACCCCAGGCGGTCAGTGTGTCGCTGGTTTCGGCAGCGGATGTTGCCCCGGCGGCCCCGGCTGGATCGGCACAACAGATGGCCGCCCTGCCGCCTCCGGCGCCGCCCACCCCGCGCCCGCCAGCCCCCCCCGTGCGCCAGGCCGAGGTCCCCCAGGCCGCGCGTCCGCCCGCGCCCGAGATCGAGGCCGCCGCGCCACCACCGCCCGTTGATCGCGTTGCCCCCGTGCCTCAGCCGGACCCCGCCCGGGATCTGCCCGAGGCCCCGGCACCCACGCCGTCGCGCGCCCCCGATCCCAGCCCCACGGTCACGCCCCAGGATCTGCCCGAGCCAGCCGCCCCCCGCGCTGCGGCGCCGCAGATCGTGACCGAGGCCAGCCAGACCGAGGATCGCCCGGCCCTGGCCCCGGCTGACACGCCGCGCCCGCCCCAGCGCCGCCAGCCCAAAATCCGGCAGGCTGCCCGTGCCGACGAGGACACCACCCCGGATCCGCCCCGTCCTGATCCCGATCCGCAGCCCGCGCCCCCAGAGGCGACGGAAGCCGCGCGTACCGAGGATGCCGTTGCCGCTGCCCTGGCCGAGGCGCTGGCCCAGCCCTCACCGGATCCCGCGCCTGTGCCGGCCCCGGCTGCTGGCCCGGCCCTGACCGGGGCCGAACAGGATGGGTTGCGTCTGGCGGTCAGCGAATGCTGGAACTTCGCCGCCCTGTCCAGCGAGGCGGCCAAGGTTACGGTGGTCGTGTCCATGGACATGACGCCCGATGGCAAACCCGTGCCCACCAGCCTGCGTCTGGCCCGTCACACCGGCGGCAGCCTTGACGCGGCCAACCAGGCCTATGAAACCGCCCGCCGCGCCATCCTGCGCTGCCAGGGCGAGGGCTATCCCTTGCCAGCCGAGAAATACGCCCAATGGCGGGAGATCGAGATGACCTTCAACCCCGAAAGGATGCGTCTGAAATGATCCGCTTCATGACCGCCCTTCTTGCTGTGACGCTGATGCTGGCTGCTGCACCTGGCCAGGCCCAGGGCCCCTTGCGCATCGAGATCACCGAAGGCGTGATCGAGCCCCTGCCCATCGCCGTCACGCCGTTTCTGGCCACCGATCCCGCACTGGGGGCGATTGCCGCGCAGATCACCGGGGTGGTCCGCGCCGATCTGGTGGGCAGCGGGCTGTTCCGCACCATCTCGGAAGAGGCCTATATCTCGCCCGTCACCAGCTTTGCCAGCCCGGTGCAATATGCCGACTGGAAACCGATCAACGCCCAGGGTTTGGTCACGGGCGAAGTTGTCCGCGAAGGCGGCCGCCTGCTGGTCCGCTTTCGCCTGTTCGATGTCTTCGCCGAGGCCCCCTTGGGTGAGGGGTTGCAATTCGCCGGCACCGAAGACAGCTGGCGGCGCATGGCCCACAAGGTTGCCGATGCCGTCTATGCCCGGATCACCGGCGAGGGCGGTTATTTCGACAGCCGGGTGGTGTTCGTCGCCGAAACCGGGCCCAAGAATGACCGCCGCAAGCGTCTGGCGATGATGGATTATGACGGCGCCAACCCGGTCTACCTGACTGACAGCGATGATCTGGTTCTGGCGCCACGTGTGTCCAAGGACGGGACGCAGGTGCTGTACACGTCCTATGAGACGGGCTTCCCCCGGATCTACGTGCTGGAAACCGGATCCCTGCGCCGCCGGGCACTGGACGATCAGCCTGGCACGATGACATTTTCGCCGCGCTTCTCGCCTGATGGCCGCCAGGTGCTGTTTTCGCTCAGTGCCGATGGCAACACCGATCTTTATGCCCTGACGCTGGCCACCGGCCAGCGTACGCGGCTGACCTCGGCGCCCTCGATCGAAACGGCGCCGTCCCATTCCCCCGATGGTGGCCAGATCGTGTTCGAGAGCGACCGTTCCGGCACCCAGCAGCTTTACGTGATGCCGGCCGGTGGGGGCGATCCCCAGCGGATCAGCTTTGGCCCCGGTCGTTATGGCACGCCGGTCTGGTCGCCGCGGGGCGATTACATCGCCTTTACCAAGCAGAACCAGGGCCGCTTTCATATCGGTGTCATGCGTCCCGATGGCAGTGAGGAACGGCTGCTGACCGCCTCTTTCCTGGACGAAAGCCCGACTTGGGCGCCCAACGGACGGGTCTTGATGTTCAGCCGGGAAACGCCGGGGGCCGGGGGGGGGACCTCGCTCTATGCCGTGGATGTCACCGGGCGGAACCTGAAACAGGTGGGAACGCCGGGGCCGGCCTCGGATCCGGCCTGGGGGCCGCTGCTGCCGTGATCGGGCGTTTCCATCCGGTCGGGGGGCTGATAGTTTCGGGCACGACAGGCTGCGGGCATAGGGATCCGCGCAACGGAGTATGACAATGACCCTACGTATCGCACCGCTGGTTCTGATCGCCGCGCTCGGTCTGGCCGGATGCAGCGGCAAGATGGCCAATCTGCAAGGCCCGGGGGGCGGATATGGGGCCGCGGGCGCGGCCGGGCCCGGGTCCGTCGCCTATTTCCAGCAATCGGTGGGGGACCGGGTGCTGTTTTCCGTCGACCAAAGCACGCTGAACGCCGCAGCCCGGGCTACGCTGGATCAGCAGGCCCGCTGGCTGATCCAGAACACCCAATACCGCGCCGTGATTGAAGGCCATGCCGACGAACAGGGCACGCGGGAATACAACCTTGCCCTTGGCGCGCGCCGGGCCAGTGCGGTGAAGGACTTTCTGGTCAATGCCGGGGTTGCGCCAGCGCGGCTGGAAACGGTGAGCTATGGCAAGGAACGCCCGTTGGAGATCTGTTCCGAGGAAGCCTGCTATGCCCAGAACCGTCGGGCGGTCACGGTGCTGGCGGTCGGGGCGGGGGCCTGATGCGCCGGCGTCTGGCCGCGCTGGGGCTGGCATTGGCCGTTGCGCTGCCGGCAGTGGCGCAGGACCGGGCCGCGACCCTGGCCGATATTCGCCAGCAGTTGGGGGTTCTCTCGGTTGAGATCGGCCAGTTGCGCCGCGAACTGTCGACCACGGGCACGGCCATGACTGCGCCGGCGCGTGGTGGGGCGCTGGAACGGCTGGACGGGATCGAGGCCGAGTTGCGCCGCTTGACCGCCCGATCCGAGGAACTGGAACATCGCATTGAGCGGATCGTTCAGGATGGCACCAATCGGATCGGCGATTTGCAGTTCCGCCTGACCGAACTGGAAGGCGGCGATCTGGGCAATGTGCCGGGGACACCGCCGCTGGGCGGGACCGAAGGTCTGCCCCCGCCACCGGTGGTGGTGCCGGAGGCCGGGGTGGAACTGGCGGTCGGGGAACAGGCCGATTTCGAGACGGCGATGGATCTGGTCCGGACCGGGCCCCCGGCGCAGGCGCTGGCGGCACTGACGCGGTTTGTGCAGACCTATCCGCGCAGCCCCCTGACGCCCCAGGCCGAGCTGAACCGGGGCCATGCCTTGACCAGCCTGGGCGATCGGGCCGAGGCAGGCCGCGCGTATCTTGAGGCCTTTACCTTGTCTGAGACCGATGATCCGGGGGTTGCGTCCGATGCGCTGTTCCATCTGGGCAAGACGCTGGCGGGGCTGGGGCAGACCCAGGAAGCCTGCGTGATGCTGGGACAGGTCGGGGCGGCCTATCCCGGTACGCCGGCGGCCTCCGGTGCGCAGGACACCTTGTCGGATCTGACCTGCCCGTGACGCCGGCAGAGCGCTGCGCGGCCAGTTTGACCGCCAGTCTGACGGCACAGTTCGGTGCGGATCCGCCGGGTCGGATCGGGGTGGCGGTGTCGGGCGGCGGTGATTCGGTTGCCCTGCTGGTGTTGCTGGCCGATTGGGCCCGGCAGCAGGGTGTTGCCCTGGCGGTGGCCACGGTCGATCACCGGCTGCGCCCCGAGGCGGCGGCCGAGGCGGCGGCGGTGTCACGTCTGGCCGCGACCCTGGGACTGGCCCATGATCGGCTGATCTGGAATGGCTGGGACGGGCGGGGCAATCTGCAGGCGGCGGCGCGCAGGGCCCGCTACCGGCTGTTGTCGGATTGGGCCGCGGCGCAGGGCATCGCCCATGTCTGTCTGGGGCACACCCGCGATGATCAGGCCGAAACTGTACTGCTGCGTCTGGCGCGGGGCTCGGGGGTCGATGGGCTGGGGGGGATGGCTGCGGATCGGCGCGAGGGCCCCGTGACCTGGCTGCGCCCGCTGCTGGAGTGTCGGCGCGGGGCGTTGCGTGACCTTCTGGCCACACGCGGCATTGGCTGGGCCGACGATCCCAGCAACGACGATCCCACCTATGATCGGGTCAGGGCGCGACGCCTGCTGGCCGATCCGTCGTTGCCTGGGCTTGATGTCGAGACGCTGGCCGCCACGGCGGGGCGGATGCAGGCGGCTGCACGGGTGTTGCGCCAGGTGGCCCGTCAGGCGGCCGAAACCCTTGTACACGAAGAGGGCGGGGATCTGCTGTTCGCCGCCAGCCCCCTTCTGGCACTGGAGGACGACACCCGCTGGCGCCTCTTGGCCGGGGCCGTGGGCTGGGTCTCGGGCCAGATCTACCGGCCGCGCCTGTCGGCGCTGCGCGGGGCCGAGATGGCGCTGCGGGCAGGCAAGGCGGCCACGGTGCAGGGGGCGCTGCTGCGCGTTCGGCGGGGCATGGTGCGAGTCGGCCGCGAACCCGCCGCCACCGGGCCCGCCGTGGCCGTGCCGGGTCCCTGGGATGGCCGCTGGCAGGTTGAGGCGTTGGCGCCCGTGCCGACGGGCTTGCGCATCGGGCGGTTGACCGAGACGGCGCTGGCCCATTTCGGGCGTTCGGAAACAGGCCTTCCGCATCAAACGCTTATGGCCAGCCCGGCGGTTTATGACGGGGATCGGCCGATTGCCGCGCCTCTGGCCCATCCGATACCGGGCTGGCGTGTTCGGTTGCTGCGCGATCAGGCGGACTTTCTTAAACGCGTGATGTCGGATTGAATCGACTGCCGGCTCATCTATCTTTATACAAGGCGGGCCGCGCGATGCGGCCAGTGCGGGCCGGGGACCCCCCCGTTGCCCGCGATCGACTTATGGAGGTCCGTTTGGGCAACGCACGCAACATCGCCTTCTGGGTGGTCCTGTTTCTCCTGGTCCTCGCCCTGTTCAATCTGTTCAGCGGTGGGCAGTCGACCATATCTTCGCGGTCGATCAGCTATTCCGACTTCGTTTCTGCGGTCGAAAGCAACGAGGTGTCCAGCGCGACCGTGGATGGCGAAAAGGTCATGTTCCGGGGCAAAGACGGCCAGGATTATGTGACGATCATCCCCCAGGGGACCGAGGTGACCGAACGGTTGCTCGACAACAATGTCACCGTCAGCGCGCGGCCGCAGGAGCAATCGGGCTTTACCACGATCCTGATGACCTTCCTGCCCTTCCTGCTGCTGATCGGGGTCTGGATCTACTTCATGAACCGGATGCAGGGCGGTGGACGCGGCGGGGCCATGGGCTTTGGCAAATCCAAGGCCAAGCTGCTGACCGAGAAACACGGCCGCGTCACCTTTGATGATGTAGCCGGGATCGACGAGGCCAAGGAAGAACTTGAGGAAATCGTCGAGTTCCTGCGCAACCCGCAGAAATTCAGCCGTCTGGGGGGCAAGATCCCGAAAGGCGCGCTGCTGGTCGGCCCTCCGGGGACGGGTAAGACGCTGCTGGCCCGGGCTATCGCTGGTGAGGCCGGGGTGCCGTTCTTCACCATCTCGGGGTCCGACTTCGTGGAAATGTTCGTCGGTGTTGGCGCCAGCCGGGTGCGCGACATGTTCGAACAGGCCAAGAAAAACGCCCCCTGCATCGTCTTCATTGATGAGATTGACGCCGTTGGTCGGTCGCGCGGCGTGGGCTATGGCGGCGGCAATGATGAGC
>JBKDZR010000017.1:0-57774 GCA_047971485.1 Qingshengfaniella sp.
TGTCATGACCACTGATGTTGCGAGGATAGGGTGTTGCCGGTCGGGGCCATGGGGTCCGATCTTGGGCGGGTCATAGTTGCACAAATAGATGACCAAGATGCATGAATACCTCAAGTAATTGCGATTGTTCTAATCAATGGGAGTCGGCACATACAGGGTATGGAGAAGGAGCCGGTAATCAGATGACCAGCGAGGGCGTGATCGGGGGACAGTGGGATTATGTGATCGTCGGGGGTGGGACGGCTGGCTGCGTTCTGGCCAATCGCTTGTCTGTAAACCCGAAAATCAAGGTTCTCTTGCTTGAGGCCGGAGGATCGGACCGGACCATCCGCACCGAGATTCCGTTGCTGCTGTCCTATGCGTTGGGGCATCCGGCCTTCGACTGGGGATGGATCAGTCAGCCTGAACCGCATCTCGATCAGCGCCGGTTGGCCCTGCCGCGTGGGCGTATCCTGGGGGGATCCTCTACGATTAACGGTATGGTTTATGTGCGCGGCCATGCGTTCGATTTCGATACCTGGCGGGATCTGGGCAATGACGGGTGGGGCTGGCGAGATGTGCTGCCGTACTTCATCCGCTCCGAGGCCGCGCAGGGGGCGCCGCAGCCGGGCCATGGGCAGGCGGGGGAATGGGCGATTTCGGATCCCGGTGTGCGCTGGGATCCGCTGGATGCCTATATCGAGGCGGCGGTGGCCGCCGGGATCCCCGCAACCGCAGATTACAATTCCGGCGAGAACGAAGGCGTCGCCTACTTCCGTGCTGCGGTCAAGAACGGCCGGCGGCAATCGACGGCCAAGGCCTTTCTGCGCCCGGTGCGCAATCGGCCCAACCTGACGGTCTGGACCGGGGCCGAGGTTGCCCGGCTGATCGTCGAGGGGCGTGCCGTCACCGGGGTTGAACTGATCCATGGCGGGACCCGCAGGCGGGTGGGGGCAGCGCGCGAGGTGATCCTGTCGGCGGGGGCCTATGCATCGCCGGCGCTGCTTGAACGGTCCGGGATCGGTGCCCCCGGGCGGCTGGGCCCGCTGGGGATCGGTGTGGTGCATGCCCTGCCCGGGGTGGGGGAAAACCTGCAGGACCACTGGCAGGTGCGCATTCAACACAAGCTGCAGAATACGACCACGCTGAACCAATGGGTCAACAATTATGCCCTGCGGATGCTGATGGGTGCGCGCTATGTGTTGACCCGCACCGGGCCACTGGCCGGGCCGCCGGCGTTGCTGGCGGCCTTTGCACGGACCCGGCCAGACCTTCCGGCACCGGATCTTCAGGTGCATGTGATGGCGGCCAGCTATGGCCGGGTCGGTGGTCCGATGGATCCGTTCTCGGGGATTACCTCATCGGTGTCTCTGTTGCGTCCAGACAGCCGGGGGACTGTGCATATCAAGTCGAAGAACGACTTTGAACAGCCTGATATCAAGCATAAGTTTTTGGAATCTGGGGGCGATGCCGCGGCCGCGCAAGAGGCGGTGAACCTGATCCGCCGGATTGCGGCCCAGCCCCAGATGGCCCGCTACGCCCCCGAGGAAATCGCCCCGGGCCGGGCGGTGACCGGGACGGATGAGATCATGGATTACGTCCGTCAAGTGGCATCGACCACCTTTCATCCAGTGGGGACCTGCAAGATGGGGCAAGATCCGATGGCCGTGGTCGCCCCGGATCTGCGGGTGCATGGGCTGACAGGGCTGCGTGTCGCCGATGCCTC
Source organism: Qingshengfaniella sp. (assembly GCA_047971485.1). Lineage (GTDB taxonomy): Bacteria > Pseudomonadota > Alphaproteobacteria > Rhodobacterales > Rhodobacteraceae > JBKDZR01. The sequence continues at coordinate 1,706 of JBKDZR010000017.1, forward strand.
GATCATGCCGGTGATTACCTCGGGGAACACCGCCGCGCCGGTGGTGATGATCGCCGAGAAAGCCGCCGATCTTATTCTGGGCGTATCTCCGCCCCCCGCTGCCTGAGTATTCGAGAGGAGAACACGATGGCCACCACCATTCAGGAACCCGCGCGTGATATTGCGCTTTTCGGCGCATATGACGTGGTCGTTGCGGGCGGTGGCCCGGCCGGGATCGCGGCGGCGCTGGCGGCGGGCCGGACCGGGCGCAAGACCCTGCTGATTGAACGCTATGGCTTTCTTGGCGGGGCGGGCACGGCAGCGGGGTTGTCGACCTTCTGTGGTCTGCACTCGGTTGTCTATGGCGAACATCGCCAGACCACCCATGGCCTGGTCGATGATCTGCTGGCGCGGATGGAGAAGATGGACGGGCTGAACACCCCGCATCTGACCATTGGTGACCGGATCACCGCGCTATCCTATGATATCTCGGCCTACAAGATCGCGGCCGAGGAACTGCTGGTCGAGGCGGGGGTGGAGATCCTTTATCACGCCTTCGTGTCGGCGCTGGTGATGACGGATCCAGCCCAGATCGGCGCGCTGTTCGTGGAAACCAAGGAGGGCCGGTTTGCCGTCACCGCGAAGATCTTCGTCGATGGTACGGGGGATGGTGATCTGGCCGCCTGGTCCGGTGCCCCGTTCGAATTGGGCGATGGCGCGGGGGGCATGCTCTATCCCACGACGATGTATCGCATTTCCGGGGTGAACCCGGAAAAGGCCGGTGATGCCTGGAACAGGATCCCCCGCCTGATGGAGGACGCCGAGGCCAAGGGCCGCACCTTCCCGCGCAAGAAGCCCATCGTGCGCCCCCAGCGCAACCCGATTGAATGGCGCGCCAACCTGACCCAGATCCGTAATCCCGATGGCAGCGCCGTTTCCGGGATCAAGGCCCGCGAGATGAGCCATGGCGAGATCGAGGGCCGCCGCCAGTGCTGGGACACCTTCGCCTTCATCAAGGAGGTCACCCCCGGTTTCGACGATGCCTATATCGTGGAAATCGCCCCCCAGATCGGCATCCGTGAAACCCGGCGGATCATCGGGGAACACGTTCTGTCGGAAGAGGAAATCCTTGGCTGTGCCGATTTCGAGGACAGCATTGGCGTCAACGGTTGGCCGGTTGAGGCGCATATCTCGGGCGATGTGAAATTCGTCTTCGCCCCGGACGGCACGCGCGGCTACAACCAGATCCCCTACCGGATCATCCTGCCGCAGAAGGTGGACAACCTGCTGGTGGTGGGGCGGTGTGCCTCGATGACCCACGAAGGGCAAAGCTCGGCCCGGGTGTCGGGGGCGTGTTTCTCCATGGGGCAGGCCGCCGGTGTGGCCGCTGATATGGCCATTGCCGAAGGGATCCGGCCGCGCGATGTGAATGTAACGAAACTTCAGGAACGCCTGGTCGCTGATGGCGTGTTCCTGGGTGACAAGGCAGAGGTGCCAGCATGACCCGACAACTGCGATCCAACCTGCAACCGGGTAGCGCCCTTTGGGCGGGCCGTCGCGCCCAGTGGAAGGCCCTCGGGCTAAGCGATGAGGATATCGAAAAGCCGAAGATTGCCGTGGTCAATTCCTCGTCGGAACTGGCGATCTGCTTTTCCCATCTCGATGGCGTGGCCGCCGAGGTGAAAAAGGCCATTCGCGCCGCCGGGGCTGTGCCCTTCGAGGTGCGCACCACGGCACCGTCGGATTTCATCACCTCGGCTGGCTATACCGGCGCCTATATCCTGCCTTCGCGGGATCTGATCGCCCATGACATCGAGGCCCAGGTCGAGGGCGCGCTGCTGGACGGGATGATCTGTCTGGCGTCCTGCGACAAGACCTCGCCGGGGCAGATGATGGCGGCGGGACGGCTGAACATCCCCACGATCATCGCCATTTGCGGCTATCAGGCGGCGGGCGACTGGAAGGGCGAATATGTCGATATCGAGGAGGTCTTCCTGAAATCGGCCCATGTGGCGGCGGGCAAGATGACGGTGACGGAACTGTCGCATATGGCCGATAATGCCATCCGCTCGCCGGGGGTGTGTGCGGGGATGGGCACGGCCAATTCCATGCATGTGGTGACCGAGGCCCTGGGCATGTGCCTGCCCGGATCCGCCCCGGTGCGGGCCGACAGCGCCAAGATGCTGAACTTCGCCCGCGCTGCCGGCAAGCGGATCGTCGAGATGGTGGACGAGGATCTGAAACCCCGCGATATCCTGACGCCTGAGGCGATCGAGAACGCGGTGAAGATGGTGCTGGCGGTGTCCGGGTCGATCAACTGCGTGAAACACCTGCGCGGCATCGCGGTTGAGGCTGGGCTGGATGTGGATGTGATCGGCCTGTTCGCCAAGCATGCCGCCAATGTGCCGCTGTTGACAGATGTGCGCCCCAACGGCCCCACTGTCACCGAGGAGTTTGAGATGGCCGGCGGGGCGCGTGGTATCCTCAAGCGGCTGGAGAAGAATCTGCACAAGGGCGCGATGACGGTGACGGGCCGCACCCTGGGCGATGAACTGGCCGAGGCCCCGGTGCCGCCGGCGGACAGCAAGATCCGCACCCTGGAGGCCCCGGTCTCGACCCGGCCGACGATCAACATCGTGCGCGGCTCATTACTGCCCGGTGGCGGGATCATCCGGCTGGGGGGGCAGGGCGAGCGCAAGCTGACCCATACCGGCCCGGCGCGCATCTATCATTCCCGGGATGAGGCCCTGGCCGCAATCAAGGCCGATGAGGTCAAGAAAGGCGATGTGCTGGTTCTGCGCGGTCTGGGTGTCAAGGGCGGCCCGGGCATGGCGCTGACCTCGGCGGTGGTCTTCGCGCTGGACGGTGTCGGCCTGATCGAGGACGTTCCCGTGATCACCGAGGGGCAGGTTTCGGGGCTGGTCAATACCGGGCTGGTCGTCGGTGAGGCCTCGCCTGAGGCGGCGGCCGGTGGCCCCATGACCCTGCTGGAAAACGGCGATGAGATCACCATTGATGTCACCAAGGGTACCGTCGATCTGAATGTCCCGGCCGAGGTTCTGGCCAAGCGCACCACGATCCCGGAACAGTTCGGTCAACCGACGCCGGCTGGCTGGCTGGATGTGTATCGCCGCACCGTTGGTCCGGTGCATGAGGGCGCGGTGATGACCCAGCCCAAGAGGCTTGCCTGAGGAGGGGCTGAGATGGACGGAACGAAACCAACCTCTGCGCTGCTGGACCGCGATTGCCAGCGCCATTTCATTGATGGCCAATGGGTGGATGGGGCCGAAGGCTTTGACACCTACAACCCCTCAACTGGTCAGGTGCTCAGCCGTCTGGCGCGGGGCACGGCCGAGGATGCCGATCGCGCGGTGCGCGCTGCTCAGGCCGCCTTTGAAGGCCCCTGGTCACGGATGACGCCCAGTGACCGGCAGGCGATCATGCTGCGCTTTGCCGATCTGATCGAGGAAAATATCGAGGAACTGGTGGTTCTCGATACGCTGGAAATGGGCGCGCCGGTGGCTCGGTTGCCGATCATGAAGGCGCGCTCGCCCGGGGTAATCCGCTATTATGCCGCTCTGGCCCGTACGATCCGGGGGGAAACCATCCGCGCCTCAGCTGGCCCGGATGTGTTCACCTATACGGAACGTGAACCCGTGGGGGTCGTTGCCGCGATTATCCCGTGGAACGCGCCCATGCCCTCGGCACTGATCAAGATCGGGCCGGTGCTGGCCACGGGTTGCACCATGGTGATGAAACCGTCCGAGGATGCATCCTTGTCGATCATCCGGCTGGTGGAACTGCTGGAAGAGGCCGGGCTGCCCAAGGGGGTGGTCAATCTGATCACGGGCTATGGGGTCGAGGTGGGCGCCGCGCTGGCCAATCATCCCGGTGTCGACAAGATCGCCTTTACCGGGTCGACGATGACCGGGCGGTTGATGATCGAGGCGTCGAAATCCACCTTCAAGCGCCTGTCGCTGGAACTGGGGGGCAAATCGCCGGATATCCTGTTCGCCGATGCCGATCTGGACAAGGCGGTGCCGGGTGCGGCCATGGCGGTGTTTGCCAATTCGGGGCAGATCTGTTCCTCGGGCACACGCCTGTTCGTGCACAAGTCCATCGCCGGCGAGGTCGAGGAACGGCTGGCGGCCTTTACCCGGACCCTCAAGGTGGGGCAGGGGATGGATCCCGCCACCCAGCTTGGTCCCATCGCGTCTGAACGGCAGATGACCAAAGTGCTGGGCTATCTTGACAGCGCCCGGACCGAGGGGGCCACGGCGGCCGCTGGTGGCACGCGCCTGACCGATGGCGGGCGCGCGGATGGCTATTTCGTCGCCCCCACGGTGCTGGCCAATGTCGCCGATGGGATGACCGTCGCACGCGAGAAAATCTTCGGCCCGGTCCTGTCCATGCTGACCTTCGAGGATGAGGCCGAGGTCATCGCCCGCGCCAATGCCACCGACTATGGCCTGGGCGGGGGGGTCTGGACGCGGGATCTGGGCCGTGCCCATCGCGTGTCACGCCGGCTGCGCACCGGAACGGTCTGGGTCAATACTTATGGGCTGATGGATCCCTCGGTGCCCATGGGCGGCTTTGGGGCCTCGGGGGTGGGCCGTGAATACGGGGCCGAGCATATCCACGAATACATGGAAACCCGGTCGGTCTGGATCAACGCGGCAGAGTGACCCCAGGGCCGCTTTGAGGCCTTGTTGACCTTAGCCACCAGCCGCGCCAGCGCCGAATCGGGGGCTGGCGCATCTGCCCTATGAACGGTGCGTTTTATGGTGGCCGTGGTAGCAAAACCCCAGAGCATTGCGCTAACGGTGGCCGAGCGCCAGACCGGTGGGCCGCCCCAGTGATGGCGCGGCGCCCGTTCCGGGCTTGTCCCGCGCCGAGGGGATGAACGACCGCTTCGTCCGCAAAACAGTCGTTCAAGCCGGATCCGAGGCATGATCGGAACAGGCCCCGCACGGCGCCGCTTTTCAGGCCGGGTTGGGCGCGTTAGGACAGAACCATGACGCCCCATGACTTCCCCCCCGGTGTAGAAATCGCTGTTCTTGGTACCCAGGCCGGGCCGGGGCTGCTGGACTATCTGGCGCCGGACGGGGGCTGTTCCACAGGGGATCTTGTCGAGGTGCCGTTGGGGCCGCGCCGGGTGATCGGGGTGGTCTGGGGGGCGGGCAGCGGCAGTTTCGACCGCGCCCGCCTGCGCCCCGTGCGCCGGCGGCTGGATGCCCCGCCCCTGGATGAGGCGATGCGCCGCTTTCTGCAACGCGCGGCCGAGTACACGCTGACCCCCTTGCCGGCGATGTTGCGTCTGGCGATGCGGGCCCCGGGGCTTGGTGAGGGGCCGGCCCTGCGTCGTTTCTATCGCCGGGGGCCGGGCGAGCCCACGCGGATGACGGATGCCCGCCAGCGCGCCCTGGATGCCGCCGAGGCAGCGGGCAGCGATGGGCGCACCCCCGCTGATCTGGCGCGCGAGGCCGGGGTTTCCGCCTCGGTTCTCAAGGGGTTGGTGGCCTGTGGCGCCCTGGATGAGATCAGCCGCCCCCGCGATCTGCCCTATCCTCGGCTGGATGCCGCCCGCCCCGGCAAGCCCCTGACCGGCGATCAGGCGGCAGCGGCGGCAGCCCTGCGCCAGGCGGTGGTCTCGGGCGCCTATGGTACGACATTGCTGCAGGGCGTGACCGGATCGGGCAAGACCGAGGTCTATCTGGAAGCGGTGGCCGAGTGTCTGGCCCAAGGCCGTCAGGCGCTGGTCCTGCTGCCCGAGATTGCGCTGAGTGCCGATTTCCTGGCCCGGGTTGAGGCGCGTTTCGGTGCCCAGCCGGCCGAATGGCACCACGGCATCAGCCAGACCGAGCGCCGCCGCTGCTGGTACATGACGGGCAACGGGGGGGCACAGCTGGTGGTGGGTGCACGATCGGCCCTGTTCCTGCCGTTTCGTGATCTGGGGTTGATCGTCGTCGACGAAGAACACGACAGCTCCTACAAACAGGAAGAGGGTGTGCTTTACAGCGCCCGGGACATGGCCGTGCTGCGGGCCTCGATCTGTGGGGGGCAGGTGGTGCTGGCCTCGGCGACACCGTCGCTGGAAAGCTGGGTCAACGCCGAAAGCGGTAAGTACACCCGGCTGGTTCTGGCCTCGCGGTTTGGCCCGGCCGTGATGCCCGATGTGCAGGCCATCGACATGCGGGCCGAGGATCTGCCCAAGGACAGCTGGATCTCGCCACGACTGGCCGGTGAGGTCCGGCAACGGCTGGAGAAGGGGGAACAGGCGCTCTTGTTCCTGAACCGGCGGGGCTATGCGCCGGTCACGCTGTGCCGGGCCTGTGGCCAGCAGGTGGGCTGCCATCAATGCGATGCGCGGATGGTTGAGCACCGGGCCCAGAGGCGGCTGGTCTGCCACCAATGCGGCGAAACCAGCCCGATCCCCACGGTTTGCCCGTCCTGCGGGGCCGAGGGCAAACTGGCCGCTGTTGGCCCCGGCGTGGAGCGCCTGGCAGAAGAGGCCGCCCGCACCTTCCCCGGCAGCCGCATTGCCGTGCTGTCCTCGGATCTGTTCGGCACGGCACGGGAGTTGAAGGATCAGATCAGCGCCATCGCGGCAGGCGAGGCCGATCTGATCATCGGCACGCAACTGGTGGCCAAGGGGCACAACTTTCCGCTGCTGACACTGGTGGGTGTGATCGACGCCGATCTGGGGCTGCAGGGATCAGACCTGCGGGCGGCGGAAAAGACCTTTCAGTTGATGCGCCAGGTTGCCGGGCGGGCCGGGCGCGCCGATCGCCCCGGTCTGGCGCTTCTGCAAACCTTTCAGCCCGAGCACCCGGTGATCCGCGCCATCCTGTCCGGCGATGAGGAAGCGTTCTGGCGGGCCGAGGCCCAGGACCGCCGGGCCCTGGGTATGCCGCCTTTCGGGCGCATGGCCGGCATCGTGATCTCCGCGCCCGACGAACGCCAGGCTTTTGATCTGGGCACCGCCCTGGCCCGCAACACCGCCCCGCTGGAGGCCGTGGGTGCCCAGGTCTTCGGCCCGGCCCCGGCCCCCATCGCCCGCGTGCGGGGGCGCTTCCGGGTGCGGATGCTGATCCGGGCCGCGCGCGGTGTTCCCTTGCAGGCGGCCCTCGCACAATGGGCCGGACAATTTCCCGTCAAGGGACAGCTGCGCCTGTCCATTGACATCGACCCGCAGAGCTTCCTTTGATGTTATTTGTCCTGTGGTTGATCGCTGGGTTCGATCGTGCGATGCCGCCCGGCTCTGTGCGGATCTTCAAGGGTGCCTGTGCGGGCACAGAACGTATTTCCCCTCGCCTTGCCACGGCCATCCGCCTATAGCGTTGGCATGAAACTGGCCCGTCCCATCCTGCCCCTCGCTGAGGCCGCTGACTTGCCGCGCTGGCGGCAGCCTGAGGTTTTGCTTTACATCATGGCCGCCGCGTTGCCGATTTCTTTCGCGACATGGTCGGCCCTGCTGAACAATTTCGTCATTGAGGTCGCCGGCTTTGACGGATCCGATATCGGCTGGCTGCATTCGGTGCGCGAGATCCCCGGCTTTCTGGCCGTCGGGGTCATTTTCCTGATCATTGTCCTGCGGGAACAGGTGCTGGCGGTTCTGGCGCTGCTGATGCTGGGCATGGCCACAGCGGTCACCGCGTGGTTCCCGAGTTTCGGCGGTATCCTGGTGATCACCATGCTGTCCTCGATCGGGTTCCATTATTATGAGACGGTGGCCCAGTCCTTGCAGTTGCAATGGCTGCCCAAGGAGCGTGCCCCCCAGGTGCTGGGCTGGATCGTGGCCGTGGGATCAGGGGCGTCCCTGATCGCTTATGGCCTGCTGGTGATGACCTGGCGGACCCTTGATCTGGACTATAACACCGTCTTCCTGATTGCCGGATTGACCACCACGGCCCTGGCATTGTGGTGCTATTTCGCCTTTCCGCAATTCGAGGCCCCGAACCCGCAGCTCAAGAAGATGGTGCTGCGCCGGCGCTATTGGCTGTATTATGCGCTGCAATTCATGTCCGGGGCGCGGCGGCAGATCTTCGTCGTGTTCGCCGCTTTCATGATGGTGGAACATTTCGGCTTTGATGTGCATGAGGTCACGGCCCTGTTCCTGATCAACTTTCTGGCCAACATGCTGTTTGCGCCGCTGATGGGCCGGGCCCTGGGCAAGTTCGGCGAACGCAATGTGCTGGTCTTCGAATATATCGGCCTGATGATCGTGTTCCTGGCCTATGGCGGGATCTACTGGTTCGGCTGGGGCGTGGTGCTGGCTGCCATTCTGTATGTGGTGGACCATCTGCTTTTTGCGCTGGCCTTTGCACTGAAGACCTATTTCCAGAAGATCGCTGACCCCGGGGATATCGCGCCCACGGCTGCCGTGGCCTTTACCATCAACCATATCGCGGCGGTCTTCTTGCCGGCCGGGCTGGGGTATCTGTGGCTGGTCGCGCCCGAGGGGGTCTTCTTGCTGGCGGCGGTGATGGCGGGGGTCTCGTTGGCGCTGGCGCTGATGGTGCCGCGCCATCCCGAAAAGGGCAATGAGACGATCTTTGCCCGGCTGCGCCCCCGTGCGCCGGCGGCGGCCGAATAGGGGCGGCTGTCAAATCGGCGTGGGGGACATATATTGGGATCTGTCACACAGGAGCCGCCGATGTTGTCCTTCATGACCAGAAAAGTTCAAATGATCCCCGAGGCCGAGGCGCTGCCCGGGCGCGCCACGCCGCTTGCTACCGCCGAGACCCACTATCTGTCGGGCATTCCGCTGAAATCGCCGGTCCCCGAAGGGATGGCCGAGGCGATCCTTGCCATGGGCTGTTTCTGGGGGGTGGAACGGATCCTCTGGCAGGTGCCCGGGGTCTGGCTGAGCATGGTCGGCTATGCCGGCGGTTTCACCCCCAACCCGACCTATGAAGAGGTCTGTTCCGGCCGGACCGGCCATACCGAGGTGGTCCGCGTTCTCTTTGATCCGGCGCGGTTGGCCTATGACGATCTGCTGCGGGTGTTCTGGGAAAACCACGATCCGACCCAAGGCATGCGCCAGGGCAACGACATTGGCACCCAGTATCGCAGTGCAATCTATACCTATGGCCCGGATCAGCAGGCTGCCGCCCTGGCCGGCCGCGATGACATGACGCCGCGCTTTCAGGCCGCCGGTTTTCCGGCCCCCACCACCGAAATCCGCCCGGCGCCGGTGTTCTATTATGCGGAAGGATATCATCAGCAATACCTGGCCAAGAACCCGGCCGGCTATTGCGGGATTGGGGGCACGGGGGTGACCTGTCCGGCCCCATGACCGCTTGCACCTGACGCGGGGCCGGGCATAAGGGCGGGGGGGCATTCCCCACCGTTTCGACCGAGAGAGAGCCGCCGATGCCAACCTGGACCGCACTGACCACCCTGCCGGGGCGCGCGCCCGCCGAAGCCCTGGGCGAGGCGCTGGAGGGGCTTGAGCCCGAACCCATCGGTGTCGGCGTTTTCGAGATCGAGGACGGATCCGGCCTGTGGGAGGTGGGGGGCTATTTCACCGATACCCCCGATGATGTGGCCCTGGCCCTTCTGGCTGCCGCCTATGGTGCGAAACCCTTCACCGTTTCCGAACTGCCCGAGGCCGATTGGGTCGCCAAGGTCCGCCGTGATCTGGTCCCGGTCGAGGCCGGGCGTTTCTTTGTCTATGGCAGCCATGATGCCGACAAGTTGCCGGCGGATCGGGTGGGCCTGCTAATCGAGGCCTCCATGGCCTTTGGCACCGGGCACCATGGCACCACCCAGGGCTGCCTTTTGGCACTGGACCGGCTGGCCCGCGATGGGGTGGCGGTCAAGACCGCGATTGATGTGGGATGCGGCACGGCGGTGCTGGCCATGGCGGCCGCGCATCTCTGGCCGATCCGGGTCATTGCCAGCGATATTGACGCGGTGGCCGTTGAGGTTGCCCTGGCCAATGTCAAGGTGAACGGCATGGAAGGGCGGGTCGACTGCATCACCGCCCCCGGGCTGGAGGATCCGCAGATCGCCGGGGCCGGGCCCTTCGATCTGATCGTGGCCAATATCCTGAAGGCGCCGCTGATCGGTCTGGCCCCGGATTTCGCCGGGGCGTGCCGGGCCGGTGGTCACGCAGTTCTGTCGGGGCTGCTGAACCGTCAGGCCGATGAAGTGGTGGCCGCCTATCACGCCGCCGGTTTCGATGAACTGCGCCGCGAGGTGCTGGGCGACTGGACCACTCTGACCCTGACCCGGCGCGGCTGAGCCACGCGCCGGGGCGGTGCGTTTAGCGGGTCAGACGGCGCGAAACGGCGTCGATCTCGTCCCGGCGCAGGCCGATATCCTTCAGTTCCCAATCGGTCAGCTGGTTCAGCTGTTTGCGGGTCTGGTGCCCGGCATACCACGTGGACAGGGCGTGCCGCAGGCGGCCAAAAAGGCCGGGAAAGGTCGGTGTGGATGCGGGCAGCGTTTGATCGTAAGAGGCCATTACTCTTGCTCCGAAATCGTCATGTACTGGGTTGTGTGTTGCTAAAACTCAGCTATGGCGTTGCCGGATTGGCAACAACCAAAAATCCCGCAAAGCCGCCTTGCGCCGGATGCATGATGACGTTGGGTCGTTGTTTCCGTTTGGTTCATGTTCACCTTTCGTGCTAGGGGTCCGAAAACGCCGGAACCGGCAATACTCCGAGGCAAAGGCAGGTTTGGAATGCGGATAATGGGAATCGACCCGGGGCTGCGGCGGATGGGCTGGGGCGTTATCTCGGTGGCGGGCAGCCGGATCACCCATGTGGCCAACGGCACCTGCCTGTCCGGCGAAGGCGCGTTGGCGGATCGTCTGTGTCGTCTGCATGCTGCCCTGACCGAGGTTCTCACCTGCCACGCCCCCACCCATGCCGCTGTTGAACAGACCTTCGTCAACCGCGATCCGGCGGGCACGCTGAAGCTGGGGCAGGCCCGTGGTATTGCCCTGCTGGTGCCGGCGCAGGCGGGGTTGCCCATCGGGGAATATGCGCCCAATGCGGTGAAAAAGGCGGTGGTTGGGGTTGGTCATGCCGAAAAGCGGCAGATCGGTCATATGATCGGGCTGCACTTTCCCGGGGTCGCAGTGGATGGGCCCGATGCCTGTGATGCGCTGGCGGTGGCGCTGTGCCATGCCCATCATCTGCAATCGGCCGGCCGGCTGGCGGCGGCGGTGGCCAAGGCGGAGATACGGGCATGATCGGGCGTCTGACCGGGCAACTGGCCCATCGTGGTATGGATCATGTGATGATCGATGTCGGTGGCGTCGGCTATCTGGTCTATTGCTCGGAGCGAACGCTGGCCGGATTGCCGGCGCAGGGATCCATTGTGCGGCTCTATACCGATCTGCTCGTGCGTGAGGATCTGCTGCAGCTTTTCGGCTTTGAAACCATGACCGAGAAGGAATGGTACCGCCTGCTCTGCACGGTGCAGGGGGTGGGCGCCAAGGCGGCACTGGCCATTCTGGGAACACTCGGGCCCGAAGGGGTCAGCCGGGCCATTGCGCTGGGGGATTCGGCGGCGATCCGGGCGGCGCCTGGTGTCGGCCCGAAAATCGCCCAGCGGGTGGCCAATGAGCTGCGCGACAAGGCGCCTTCGGTCATGGCCATGGCGGCGGAACCGGTGGTTCTGGAACCCGTCGGCGCTGCGCCCCCGCCTGTCGCCCCGGCTGAGGCCCCGGCCCCAGCCGCGCCGCGCCCCAGCGCGGCAGCCCAGTCCGAAGCCCTGTCTGCCCTGACCAATCTGGGCTATGCTCCACCCGAGGCCGCCGCCGCTGTGGCTCAGGCTGCCAGCGATACCCCCGAGGCGGCGACCGAGGCACTGATCCGCGCGGCCCTGCGCCTGCTGGCCCCAAAGGACTAGGCCGATGCCCGACACCCAGCCCGATCCTGTTCTGCGCCCCGATCCTCAGCCCGAGGACCGCGACCGCGCGCTGCGCCCGCAAAACCTGTCCGAGTTTATCGGTCAGGCTGAGGCGCGGGCCAATCTGGCGGTCTTCATCGCTTCGGCCCGGCAGCGCGGCGAGGCCATGGACCACACCCTGTTTCACGGTCCCCCCGGTCTGGGCAAGACGACGCTGGCGCAGATCATCGCGCGGGAACTGGGGGTGAATTTCCGCATGACCTCGGGGCCGGTTCTGGCCAAGGCCGGGGATCTGGCGGCGATCCTGACCAATCTGGAGGCCCGCGACGTCCTGTTCATCGACGAGATCCACCGCCTCAGCCCGGTAGTGGAAGAGGTGCTTTATCCCGCGATGGAGGATTACGAGCTGGATCTGGTGATCGGCGAAGGCCCGGCCGCGCGCACCGTGCGGATTGAGCTGCAGCCCTTCACCCTGATCGGCGCCACGACCCGGCTGGGCCTGTTGACCACCCCCCTGCGCGACCGGTTCGGCATCCCGACCCGGCTGCAATTCTATTCCGTCGAGGAACTGCATGAGATCGTCGCCCGGGGCGCGCGGCTGATGGGGATCCCGGCCGATGCCGATGGGGCACGGGAAATCGCCCGGCGCGCGCGCGGCACGCCACGGATTGCCGGGCGGCTTTTGCGCCGGGTGGTGGATTTCGCGCTGGTCGAAGGCGATGGCCGGCTGACCCGTGCCATTGCCGACAGCGCGCTGACCCGGTTGGGGGTGGATCGGCTGGGGTTGGACGGGGCGGACCGGCGTTATTTGGGCCTGATCGCCGATCACTATGGCGGTGGCCCGGTCGGGATTGAAACGCTGTCGGCGGCGCTGTCGGAAAGCCGCGATGCGCTGGAAGAGGTGATCGAACCCTACCTGCTGCAACAGGGGTTGATCCAGCGCACCCCGCGCGGCCGGATGCTGGCCCGGCGCGCCTGGCAACATCTGGGGCTGGAGGCGCCCCATCCCCCCGATCAGGGCAGCCTGTTCGAGGGGGGTTAAGCAGGGTTTCACAAAAGCGGTTACCGGTTTTGGAGTGAAAATCCTGTAAAGCAAGGAAAACAGCAGGCCTTCGTGGGCGAAGCCGCGAATATCTGCTTGGTATCAGGCATTTCGGCTGTCCGTCCGGTTTCTGACCCGAAGTCAGAGCGGACCTTCGTTCAAAGAGCGGTGAAAGCCGGGTCTGAGGCCATTCTGTCCCTGCCCCTTCCCGGCGCGGAATCAAGCCCGTAGGGCGCCGCGCCAGCGCCGGACCGGCCCACCGGTCTGGCGCTTTGGCTGAAGGCAGCGCAAAGCTGAAAGGTCGCGCTACCACGGCTATCATAAATCGCGTAGCGGGTGGGTTGGATGCGCCAGCCCCCGGTCCGGCGCTGGCGTGGCTGACTCTGCTGCATCAATGGCCGCTTTGTCTACAAAGTCACCCTTATGGCGGTTGGGATTGCGCGAGTGACAGCCTTCAACCCGATTCTGTGCAAGGGCTGCGCCATCAATGCGGAAAACCCATTGCGTTTCAGGCCTTGCGCCCCCACCGCCCGTCTTCCTGCGACCAGTATTCCGCCTCGGCCCCGGCCGCTTTCAGGGCCTTCCATTGCTGGCGCGCCCGGACCAGCGACGGACCATCGCCGCCATCGAACAGCAGAAAAGTCCGGTCCAGAGCGGCCACTTCATCGGGGACGACCTCAGCCCCATCAATGGCCATCACGCACCGCGTGTCCGCCGCCACCGTCTCAGCCGTGGTCAGCAGCACAGGTTGCCGGGCGTCATGTGCGCCCCCGGCCAGACCATGGGGCAGAAACTCGGCATCGTCGATCAGCCACAGCTTTTCGTCCAGCCAGCTCAGCCGCGCCGGATCCGTTCCCCGCACCTCAACCCGCAGCCCGGCATCCAGCGCCCGGCGCAGCAGTTGCGCCAGCGCCCGTTCCACCGGATCGCGGGTCAGGTGATAGAAGCGGACGGCGCCCATCAGCCCTGGTAACGATCGCGGATCAGCCGATCCAGCGCCAGCACCCCCCAGCCCGAGGCCCCTTTCGGCGCATAGGGGCTGTCGGATCCGGTGCTGGCCACCCCGGCGATATCCAGATGGATCCAGGGCGTGCCTTCACGCACGAAACGTTGCAGGAACTGGGCGGCCACGGCCGATCCGGCCGAGCGATCCCCGACATTCTTGAAATCGGCAATCCGGCTTTTCAGTTGCTCGTCATAGGCGGGATCCAGGGGCAGACGCCAAGCCCCCTCCCCCTCGGCCCTGGCTGCGGCCAGGAAGGCCTCGGCGAAGGCATCCTCATTGGCGAAAACCCCGGCCTTTTCATGCCCCAGCGCGATGATCACCGCCCCGGTCAGCGTGGCCATGTCGATCATCGCAGCGGGCTGAAACCGATCCTGCGCGTACCACATGACATCGCCCAGAACGAGCCGCCCCTCGGCATCGGTATTGATCACCTCGACCGTATCGCCCTTCATCGAGGTCACCACATCACCGGGCCGGGTGGCCCGCCCATCAGGCATGTTTTCCACCAGACCGACCAGCCCCACGACATTGGCCGGTGCCTTGCGCAGGGCCAGGGTTTTCATCACGCCCGCCACGGTGCCGGCCCCGCCCATATCCATGGTCATGGCCTCCATGCCGGCAGCGGGCTTGATGCTGATGCCGCCGGTGTCAAAGACCACGCCCTTGCCGACCAGCGCCAGAGGGGCCTCATCGCCGCCGCCGCTCCAGCGCATCACCACCACCTTCGAGGGGCTTTCGGATCCCTGCCCCACCGACAGCAGCATGCCCATGCCCAGTTCGGCCAGCCGATCCTCATCGAGCACCTCAACCTCGACCCCCAGATCGCTCAGGGTCGAAAGACGCCGGGCGAATTCTGTTGTGGTCAGCACGTTGGCCGGTTCATTGATCAGATCGCGGGTGAAGAACACGCCCTCGGCCAGCGCATTGATCCCGGCGGCATCCAGCTTGTCCCAGTTCGAGGCCATCACCGTCACGGGCGCGGGGGCCTGTTCCGGTTTCGGGTCGGTCTTGTGATCGGTGAAGTCATAGGCGCGCAGGACAATCCCCAGCGTCAGATCGGCAACCCGCTGAAAAGATCCGGCCAGCACCGTCAACGCCGCCTGCCCCCGTGCTGCGCCGATGGCCACGCCAGCCTTGCGCGCGACATCCACCGGGGCCCGCCGATCCAGTTTGACCACCTGCAGCGCATCGGCCGCCATGCCCGCAGGGTGGGACAGATCATGGGCCCCGCCGGGCTTGAGATCGGCAAAGGCCTTGGAGGCGGCAAAGCGTTCCAGCGCCCCCCGCGTCAGCCGATTCATCCGCCGGCCAGCCTGATCCAGTTTACCCTCGGGCGAGACCAGCACCACCACCCGGCCAGGCAGGCCCGCCAGATCGTCAAGTTTTACCGGGTCAAACCGGATCGGAAGGGGGGTGGTCATCGCATCTCTCCTGTGGCCATTGGGGAATACCTAGCCAGAGCCGCCCGCAATGGCCAGATGCGGATTGCCCGGTGTCAGCGCAGTGCCCCGGTCCGGGCCAGCCAGTCGCGGGTTGCTTCGGCCACACCGGGTACCGGATCGGCGGCAACCGAAACCATCAGATCCGCCAGGCTGGTCCCCGCCAGAACCTGACGCCAGGCGGCATCGGCCCGGGCCATGACACCGGCAATCTTGCACGGAGTCCTGTAATGACGGGCCTGGGCCGCACAGGGGCCGTTCTGACGGATCCCCGTACACTGAAAGAACCCGCCCCCGCCCTCAATCGCATCAACGATATCCAGCATGGTGATCTTATCCGGTGGGCGCGCCAACAGCAGGCCCCCCGCACGGCCCTCGACGGAACGCACCAGCCCGGCCGTGGCCAAACGCCCCATCACCTTGGCCAGATAGGCGGATTTCAGACCGTGATATTCGGCCAGATGGCGCGCAGGTATCCGGCGGCCTTCGGGCAGCATGGACAGGGCCAGACAGGCATGCAAGCCCCACTCGACAGTTTCGGGAAGGCGCATTATATACTCCGATATCTGTTGGTGTAGTTTAAGCACACCCCCATGATCCTGACAAGAAAAGGCCCCTTCCATATGCAGCACATCGAACACGACAAGTTCACGGTGATCGGGCTGTCGGCGCGGGTCTCCAATGATGATCCGTCGGGGATTGCCGCAATATGGGCCCGCTTTCAGGAAAACCCGGGGCTGGGCGGGTTTGCGGACAAGGCCTCTCCCGATCTCTACTGTGTTTACCATGATTACGAGGGCGACCATACCGCCCCCTACCGCATGACCGTCGGGTACCGGGTCCCCGCCGCAACCGCCTGCCCCGCAGGCCTGTCGCAGGTGGACATCCCGGTGCAGAACATGGCCCGTTTCGACGCCTCGGGGCCACAACCGGGCGCATTGATGGCGCAATGGCAGCGGATCTGGGCCAGCAATCTGGATCGGGCCTATCGTGCCGATTTCGATCTCTATGATGCAACGCAGGACGGCCGCGTGACGGTGCATGTCGGTCTGCGCACCGGCTGATTCCCCCGCTTGCCCGCTGCAAGCCGCCCAAAAGCGCCTTATCCCCGGCATCGAACGACACAGAGCAGTTTCCGCGCCCCGAACGATCGGCTATGAGGGGGAAAACTCGGGCAGAACAAGGCATCCGGCGTGGGTCGATTTGACAGTTATATCCTGTCGCAACTGTTGCGCGTCTTCGGCTTTTTCGCCTTGATCCTGGTCGGGATCTACTGGGTGAACCGGGCGGTGCTGCTGTTGGATCAGTACCTGTCCGAAGGGCAATCCGACTGGCTGCTGATCGAACTGACCTTGCTCAGCCTGCCGGGGATCATGTTGATCGTCCTGCCCGTCGCCGCCTTCGTCGCGGCCGCCTATTCCACCAACCGGTTGCATGCTGACGGCGAGCTGATCGTTGTCCAGACCACGGGCTTCAGCATCTACCGCCTGGCCCGGCCCTATCTGGCCTTCGGTCTGATCATCGCCATCCTGCTGTCGCTGCTGGCCCATCTGGTGGTGCCGCTCAGCGTCGCCCGCCTGGCCGAGCGGGAACAACAGCTGGCCCAGGCTGTCTCGGCCCGGATCCTGGTGCCCGGGACGTTCCAGACCCCGACCCAGGGGGTGACCATCTATGTCCGCGATATCGCCGCCGACGGACAGATGCAGGGGCTGCTGGTCACCGACCGGCGCAATCCGAACGCCGAAACCACCTACAGCGCCCGCAGCGCAGTGCTGGTGCGCGACCCCGAGGGCCCCAAGCTGATCATGTTCGAGGGCATGGCCCAGACGCTGGAACGCCCCGGCGACCGGCTGTCGGTGACGCGGTTCTCCGATTTCACCGTCGGCATCGGCGATCTGATCAGGCAACCTCAGGCCCGGCGGACGAACTATCGGCAGCTGTCCACCGCTGATCTTCTGTTTCCCAGCCAGGACGTGATGGACAGGACCCGGCGCGAGGCGCCCTATCTGAAACGCGAGGGCCATGAACGCATCACCCAGGCGCTGATCGCAATCGGTGCGCCGGTGATCGGCTTTGCCGCACTGATGATCGGCGGGTTCAGCCGGTTCGGGCTGTGGCGTCAGATCGTGCTGGCGGTCCTGCTGATCATGGCCGTCAAGCTGATCGACAACGCAGCCATGGACTATGCCGCCAGCGGAACGGACAGGATCTATGCCGTTTATATCGGACCAGCGGTGACGGCGATCATAGGGCTGGGTCTGCTGGCCCTGGCCAATTGCGGCGCGATTCTGCCCTGGCGGAGGGCGCGCACGTGATCCTGCATCTCTATTTCGCCCGCCGGTTTGCCCGCACCTTTCTGGCCGTTCTGCTTGGGTTCTTCGCCTTCATGTGGCTGGTTGAACTGGTCGAACATGTCCGCCGCTACGGCGGCGCCGAGGCGGGCTTTACGCAGATGGCGCTGCTGGCCTTTCTTCACGTGCCCTCGGTGCTCTATCAGATCCTCAGCCTGGTGATTCTGCTGACCGCAGTAACGCTCTTCGTCAATCTGGCGCGCAGCAGCGAATTGGTGGTCGCCCGGGCCGCCGGACGATCGGCGCTGCGCGGGCTGGCCGGGCCCATGGTGACGGCGGTGGTCCTGGGGGTGCTGTCCGTTGGCCTGTTCAACCCGTTCGTCGCCAGCACCCAACGCCATTATGAGACCGAAATGAACCGGATGGCAGGCGAAGAACGCGTGGTCTCGATCAGCGGCGAAGGCCTGTGGCTGCGCCAGGGCCGCCCCGACAGTCAGACCGCCATCCATGCGCGGCGGGCCAATCTGGACGGAACCGAACTGTACGATGCGACATTCTTCGGCTTTGCCCCCGACGGCACGCCGATCTATCGTGCCAGCGCCCGCGAGGCCCGGCTGGTCGATGGCGCCTGGCATCTCAGCGGGGTCAAGCGCTGGCGCCTGGAGGATGAAGAAACCAATCCCGAGGCAACGGCCACCCATCTGGACAGCCTGCGCATTCCCTCGGACCTGACCAGCGATCAGATCCGTGACAGTTTCGGCACGCCCTCTTCGATCCCGATCTGGCAATTGCCCGGCTTCATCCATCAGCTTGAAGCCGCCGGCTTTACCGCCCGCGCCCATCGGGCCTGGCTGCAATCGGAACTGTCGCGTCCTTTCACCTTCGCCGCCATGGTGCTGATCGGCGCCGTCTTTACCCTGCGTCCGGCGCGGATGGGGCGAACCGGGATCATGGTGCTGCTGGCCGTCATGTCCGGCTTTGCCTTTTATTTCGCCGCCGACCTGACCAACCTGATGGGGGAAAGCGGTCAAATTCCACTCTGGCTGGGGGTCTGGAGCGCACCGCTTGTTGCGGTCTGTCTGGCCCTTGCCGGGCTGCTGCACCTGGAAGACGGATGATCCGAGCGTTTCTCCTTACCTCTCTGGCGCTGCTGATCGCTGCGGTTTCGACGGCGCGTGCCCAGCAGGATCAGGCCCCCAACCCGGTGACACTGATCGCCGATGTGATTGAGCTTGACGGCGACACCCGGATCACCGCGACCGGCCATGTCGAGATTTTTTCCAACCAGCGCAGCATCCGTGCCGCCGCGCTCAGCTATGACCGCGCCACCGATCTGGTATCAATCACCGGACCGATCGTCATACAGGACGGCAATGATCGTGCGATTTTCGCCCAGACCGCCGAAATCGACCCGGCCCTGCGCGACGGCGTCATGACCGGGGCACGGCTGGTCCTGCGCGAACAGATGCAAATCGCCGGGGCCGAAATGCGCCGCCGCGCCGGACGCTTTACCGAATTGTCCGCCGTCGTCGCCTCAAGCTGTCGCGTGTGCAACGAACACGAGGACCCCCTGTGGGAAATCCGCGCCAGCCGCGTCATCCACGATGAGGACAGCGCCCGGATCTGGTTCTACAACGCGCGCTTTCGCGTCCTTGGCGTACCGATTTTCTACCTGCCGGTGTTCCGCGCCCCCGATGGCACGGTGGACCGGGTCGCCGGGTTCCTGACCCCCAGCCTGCAGACCACCACCCAGTTGGGCAGTGGGGTCAAGCTGCCTTACTTCTTTCCCATCGGACGCAGCGCGGATCTGACCATGACACCCTATGTCTCAGGCGGATACACCCGCACGCTGGAGATGCGCTATCGCCAGATGTTCACCAAGGGCGAAATTCAGTTCAACGGCGCCCTGTCACGGGATTCGATCCTGCGCGGCAGCAACCGGGGCTATCTGTTCGGTCAGGGGCGGTTCGATATCCCGCGCGGGTTCGAACTGACCTTTGACATCGAAACCACCCTTGATGACCCCTATCTCCAGGATTACGGCTATTCCAGCGTTGACCGCCTGCGCAGCGGCATCGGCGTCCTGCGCACCCAGGCCGGCGAACGGATCGAGGCCGAGGCCCTTTACTACCAATCCCTGCGCACCGATGAAGATAACAACAAGATCCCCACGCTGATCGGCAATTTCCAGTGGAACCGCCGCTGGCAGGTCGAACCGGTCGGCGGCTGGCTGGATGTCGACCTGATCGGCGAGGGCCACATGCGCCCCTCGGATCGCAACCAGGTCGGCCGTGACATGGCCCAGACCCGCGCCGTTGTGTCCTGGTCGCGGCGCTGGACAGGCCTGGGCGGGCTGCGCTTTGCCGCGGATCTGCGTGCCCATGGCGACGTGAAGTATATCGGTCAGGACAACAGCTATGACGAGCTTCAGACCGCCATCACCCCGATCGGCGCCATCGAGGCAGGCCTGCCCCTGGTGGCCACAGATGCCGGCGGTGTCCGCTATCTGCTGGAGCCGCTGGTGCAACTGGCCTGGACCGCGCCGGACCGCCTGTCCAGCCCCAATGACGACAGCACGCTGGTCGCCTTTGACACAGGTAACCTGCTGGCACTGAACCGCTTTCCCGGCCTCGATCGGACAGAACAGGGCGCGCGCGCCAATGTCGCGCTGCGCTGGTCGCGGCTGGATCCCGATGGCTGGTCGATCGGGGCCACCGCCGGCAAGGTCTATCGCCGTGATCACCAGGATCAGTTCCCGCGTGGCACGGGGCTGTTCGGTCCCTCATCGGACTGGCTGACCCAGATCGACCTGGATTTCGGCCAGCGCTTCATGTTGCGCAACCTGCTGCTGTTCGACAACGGCTTTGAGCCAACGACCAACGACCTGCGCCTGTCCTGGCATGGGCAGGGCCTGGATCTCAGCGCCAGCTATGTCTGGCAACGGGCGGACCGGGCGTTCGATCTGGATGACGACCTGTCCGAGCTGGCGTTTGACACACTCTACCGGATCAACGAAAATTGGTCGGCCGGTCTCGACCTGCGGCGCGACCTGACCGAGGGACGCACCAACCGCGCGGAACTGGGGGTGGTCTGGCAGAACGAATGCGTAAGGGTTGATCTTTCAGCCTTGCGACGGTTTAGAGCGACAGAAGACATCGAACCGACAACCAGCTACGGTTTGTCCGTGACGCTGGCGGGATTCGGCGTCAACCAACCACAATCGGTCGGTGCACGCAGCTGCGCCAGCCCGGGATGACAGGCATGAGACGCATCTTCCAGATCTTTCGAACCTTTCTGCTGACCGGGGGGCTGGCCCTGACCGGGACACTGGCAACGGCGCCGATGGGCCTTGCCCAGAATCTGTTCGCGCCGGTGATGCGGGTCAATGATGGCGCGATCACCGAATTTGAGATCCGCCAGCGCGCGCAACTGATGACCGCGCTGCGCCAGACAGGCAATGACCGCGACAGCGTGCTGGACGCCCTGATCGAGGACCGGCTGAAGCTGGACGCAGCCAAAGCCGCCGGAATCGAACCGGGCTTCGATGAGGTACAACTGGGCCTCGACGATTTTGCCGCACGGGTCAATCTGACCGGGGAAGAGCTTCTCCAGGCTCTGGGCCAGGGCGGCATCGCCCCCGAAACGGTGCGGGATTATGTCCGGGTCAATCTGGCCTGGGGCGAACTCGTCCGGGGGCGCTTCGCCCGCCAGGCCCGGGCCAGCGATGCCGAAATCGACCGGGCCCTGGCCCTGGGAACCGGCAGCGGCAGCGCCCGGGTTCTGTTGTCCGAAATCATCTTGCCCCTGACCCCCGAACTGGCCGAGGTGACCGAGGAACGCGCCGACGCCATCACCCAGATAACGACCACCGCCGCCTTCGAGGACGCCGCCCGGCGGTTCTCGGTGTCCCCGTCACGCACCAATGGCGGGCGCCTGAACTGGGTCGCGCTGTCGGAACTGCCCGGCCCCCTCGCGCCGGTTCTGCTGACCATGCGGCCCGGCGAGGTGACCGACCCCTTCCCCATCGAAGGCGGCGTTGCCCTGTTCCAGTTCCGCGGGATCGAGGACATCCGCCCGCCGCTTGAAGGCAATGTCTCTCTCAGTTTCGCGCGCAAACGCATGGCCCCGGGCACGGATCTGGCCGCCGCCAAGGCGGATCTCGCCGGACAAACCGATGGCTGCCTTGATCTCTACGGGGTCTATCCTGGGGTCTCCGAACAGGAACTGAGCAACGAAACGGCAACCCGCGCGCAACTGTCCCCGAGCCTCGCCCGCGTGCTGGCAACGCTGGACCCCGGCGAAATCGGTATCCTGCCGCCGCAAACGGGACTGGATGGCGGATCCCTGGTGATGCTCTGCGCCCGGACCGAAACCCGCGAAGACAGCCTGACCCGTGATGATGTCGCCCAGCAGTTGTTCCTGCGCCGGATGAATTCCTACGCCGAAGGCTATCTCGCGGAATTGCGGGCAGACGCTTTCATCGAACGGCCATGATCCCACAGCCCCGCCTCTCCGGATCCCGAACCAGCCCCGTCCCGGTTGCAACGCCGGCCGGCCGGCGAAACCGCCGTACTGGCCCCAGCCAGTACGGCCCGGCCCAACGGGATGAGCCGCGTCTGCGGCGAAGACGGGCGGGAGGGCCCCTTTCCCACCCCATACCCGGTTCCAGGACATGAGCGCAATTGATCCCCTTCCCCCCTTGCGCGAAGTGATCGCCCGCGATGGACTGTCCGCACGCAAGGCTCTGGGGCAGAACTTTCTCCTCGACCTCAACCTGACCGCCAAGATCGCCCGGCTCGCGGGCAGCCTGGACGATCACGATATCCTTGAAATCGGTCCCGGTCCCGGTGGCCTGACCCGTGGGTTGTTGGCCGAAGGCGCCCGCCACGTGCTGGCCATCGAAAAGGACGCCCGTTGCCTGCCCGCCCTGAACGAGATCGCCGAAACCTATCCCGGCCGCCTGACCGTGCTGCATGGCGATGCGCTTGATCTTGGACCCCAGCCCACCCTGACCGCTCCGGTGCGGATCGCCGCCAACCTGCCCTACAATGTCGGTACCGAACTGCTGCTGCGCTGGCTCACCCCAGCCGACTGGCCACCGTTCTGGGACAGCATGACCCTGATGTTCCAGCGTGAGGTGGCAGAACGGATCACCGCCAGCCCCGGTTCCAAAACCTACGGGCGCCTGTCGATCCTGTCCCAATGGCGCACCGAGGCGCGCATCGCGCTGGATCTGCCCCCGCAGGCATTTACCCCGCCGCCCAAGGTCAGTTCGGCCGTGGTCCACCTGACCGCCTTGCCTGAACCCCGCTTTGCCGCACGGGCAGACACCCTGAGCCGGGTGGTCGCAGCCGCCTTCAACCAACGGCGCAAGATGCTGCGGGCCGCGCTGAAAGGCGTAACCCCGGATATCGAGGATCGGCTGCGGGCCGCCGGCATAGCCCCAACCGATCGTGCCGAAACCGTCTCGATCGAGGCCTTCTGCGCCCTTGCCCGCGCCGTAGATGCAAGCTGACGGGCCAAGGGCCCGCCCGCATCCCGTTTACTTACTCGACGGTTTCCTGCGCACCCGTGCCATTCGTGGCCGGGCCGCCATCGGACAAGCCAGACTCGCCAGTCCCCGCATCCGCGGTCTTTGGCTTGCGCACCCGCGGCTTGCGCGGCGCACGCGGTTTGGCCGCCTTTGCAGCGGGCTTGTCTCCGGCCGCTTCGGGCGTGTCGACCAGGCCGCTTTCACCTGCAGTGCCGTCGGACAGATCGACCACATCGGCGGATTTTAAGTCCTGAGCCTCCTCCGGGGCCTGTAGCGCCTGGCGCCCTTCGCCCCCGGACAGATCCCCAGCGGCAGAGGCCCCTTCCGTGACAGCACTCTCATCGGTCCCCGACGGGTCTGATCCCCGGCTTTCGTCACGATCCCGCTGACGGTCGCGGTTCTGCTGTTCCTGTTGCTCGCGCCGGGCCTCGGCCTCGCGCTGCGCCTCGCCCAGCATCCGCACATAATGTTCGGCATGCTGCTGAAAGTTTTCAGTCGCGACACGATCATTGCCCAGCTGCGCATCCCGCGCCAGCTGGTTATACTTGTCGATGATCTGCTGCGGCGTCCCGCGCACCTTGCCTTCGGGGCCGGAGCTGTCGAAGACACGGTTGACGATATTGCCGACAGACCGGTTGCGGTTCGCTTTCGACCGCGAGCGTGATTTAGATGATCTCATGTCAAACTGATGGGTAGCCTTGCTTGCGTCAGAAATCTGCCATCATGCCCCATGACCCTTGCGGGAAATCTGGCGCGGTTTTTTTGGCATAACGTCGGGTGCGCCCTTTGGGGCGCCGCCTCACCGACAAATTTGGTAAAGCATGACCCGTCTTCGGAAACAAGGGATAAATCGCTCAATTTGCGTCTTTCAATCAAAACACACGCTTTTTGGGAATGAAGACCGCCCACGACAAAAGCAAACCGTTTGCAAAGCTGGCAGCGACCGGGTCCGGGATAGCACAACCTCTGCGGAGCCTCAGGATGATGCATGGGATGTCAGGATCGGGTCAGAACCACGCACCGATCGCGCCCGTCGAAATCGCGGCGGATATCCCCCGAACCAAAGCCGGCAGCCCGGGCCAGGGCCAGCACCGCCTCGGCTTGGGTTGGGCCGATCTCCAGCAAAACCCGCCCGCCGGGGGTCAGCCGTGCCGCCGCCATGGGCAGGATCGCACGATAGGCATCCAGCCCGTCCCCCCCCGGGGTCAGCGCCATGCGCGGCTCCCAGTGCCGGACATCGGGTGCCAGGCCGGCCATCTCGGCCTCGGCGATATAGGGCGGGTTCGAGACGATCAGATCGAACGGCCCTTCGGCCCCCGCACACCAATCCCCCTGCCGAAACTGCACCCTGCTCGACAGGCCCAAATCATCGGCATTCTGCCGGGCCACGGCCAGCGCGGCGGCTGACAGATCCGTGGCCACCCCTTGGGCGGCGGGCCACTCTTTCAGCAATGTCAAAAGGATACAGCCCGTTCCTGTTCCAATATCCAGCACCTTTTTGGCCGGACCCTCCAGGGCCGCCACAATCAGGATCTCGGTTTCGGGGCGCGGATCCAGAACATCCGGCGTCACGCGAAACGCCCGGCCCCAAAATTCCCGCGTGCCGGTGATCTGGCTGACCGGCTGAAACCGGCACCGCGCCGCCACCCCGGCCTCGAAACGCGCCGCCGCCGCCCCATCCACCGGATCGGGCAGCACCACAGTCAGGCGCGCCGGGGCGATCTCCAAGGCGTAGGCCAGAATGCGCCGGGCATCGCGGGCCGGGTCATCCACCCCGGCCGTCGCCAAGCGCGCGACACCATGGCGCAGCGCCTCGGCCCCGGTCATGGGGCAAGATCCGCCAAGCGTGCCGCCTGATCATGGCTGACCAGCGCATCAATCAGATCCTCCAGATCCCCCTGCATCACCTGGTCCAGCTTGTAGAGCGTCAGGTTGATCCGATGATCGGTGACCCGGCCCTGGGGGAAGTTATAGGTCCGGATCCGTTCCGAGCGATCGCCGGACCCCACCTGCGCCTTGCGATCTGCGGCGCGCTCGGCATCGGCCTTCTGGCGCTGCATGTCATACAGCCGCGTGCGCAGAACCTGCATGGCAATGGCCCGGTTCTGATGCTGGGATTTTTCCGAACTGGTCACCACGATCCCGCTGGGGATGTGGGTCATCCGCACCGCCGAATCGGTGGTGTTGACATGCTGTCCACCCGCACCCGAGGCGCGCATCGTATCAATGCGGATCTCGCTGGGATCAATCGCGATGTCGACCTCTTCGGCCTCGGGCAACACAGCCACGGTGGCCGCCGAGGTGTGGATCCGCCCGCCCGATTCCGTTTCCGGCACACGCTGAACCCGGTGCACGCCGGATTCGAACTTGAGCCGGGCAAAGACACCCTCGCCCTCGACCCGGGCCGTCACCTCCTTGACGCCACCCAGTTCGGTCAGCGCCTGATCCAGGATTTCGAACCGCCATCCCCGCGCCTCGGCATGGCGCTGGTACATGCGCAACAGATCGCCGGCGAACAGCGCCGCCTCATCGCCACCGGTCCCGGGGCGGATCTCGACCAGCGCAGGGCGGGCATCGGCGGCATCCTTGGGCAACAGCGCCAGTTGCAGCGTCTGTTCCAGATCCGGCAGCCGGGCGGTCAGGGCCGGCAGTTCCTCGGCGGCCAGGACGCGCATCTCGGGGTCGTCCAGCAGGGCCTCGGTCTCGGCGATCTCGGCCGTCAGCCGGTCATATTCGTCGATCCCCGCAACCACCGGCTTCAGGTCGGCATATTCGCGCGACAGATCGGCGATGTCCTCGGGGCGGGCGCCCTCGGACAGCCGGGCCTCGACAAAGGCGAAGCGGTCGCGGATTTGCGCAAGTTTGTCGATCGGCAGCATGGCCGGGGTTTTGCCGAAGCCGGGCGGCCCGTCAAGGGGGCCGATCCGGGCAGAGGCCCCTTGATGGGGAAATCCGGGTCGGCCACTGGACATTCCCCGTCCCACGGCCCCATCTGTGCCGGCACCCCAAAGGAGCACATGATGACCACCGCGAAAGATCCCATCCACGGCACCGAAGACGGCCTGCCCCGCCTGCTGGAGGTCATGCGCCGCCTGCGCGCCCCGGATGGCTGCCCCTGGGACCGGGAACAGGATTTCGCCTCGATCGCGCGCTACACCATCGAAGAGGCCTATGAAGTCGCTGATGCCATCGCGCGTGAGGACTGGGCGGAACTGAAATACGAATTGGGCGACCTGCTGCTGCAAACCGTCTTTCACGCCCGGATCGCCGAGGAACGCGGACTGTTCGATTTCCACGCCATCGCGGCGGCGGCAGCCGAAAAGATGATCAACCGCCATCCCCATGTGTTCGGCGATGAAAGCCCCGAGAAATCAGCCGATCAGCAAACCCTCGACTGGGAGGCCCGCAAAGCCGCCGAACGCGCTGCCCGCGCCCAGGCCGGGGTGCTGGATGACGTAGCGCTGAACCTGCCGGCCCTGACCCGGGCCGAAAAGCTGCAGAAACGCGCGGCACGGGTGGGCTTTGACTGGGACAATGCGGATGCGGTGCTGGACAAGCTGATCGAGGAATGCGCCGAACTGGCCGAGGCCCGACATCGGCTGGATGCGGATGCCATCGAGGATGAGATGGGCGATATCCTTTTTGTTCTGGCCAACCTGGCCCGTCATCTGAAGGTGGACCCCGAGGCCGCCCTGCGCCGTACCAACGCCAAGTTTACCAGCCGTTTCAAGTTTATAGAAGCCGCGCTTGCCAGCCAGAACCGCACCCCCGAGCGCGCCAGCCTTGCCGAGATGGAAAGCCTCTGGCAGGCGGCCAAGATGGCCCCGACCGACCGCCCGGAGAAGTGATCCGGCGACCGCAGGCCACGCCGATCCCGCTTTTCATTCCGCACCGCACGCGGCACAGTGGCGACAGGCAAGGAGACCCCCATGACCACCGCACCGCGCAAGATCATCATCGACACCGATCCCGGCCAGGATGATGCCGTGGCCATCCTGCTGGCCCTGGCCAGCCCGGAACTGGAAGTGCTGGGTATTACCTGTGTGGCCGGCAATGTGCCCCTGCCCCTGACGCTGATCAACGCCCGCAAGGTCTGCGAACTGGCCCGACGGCGGGATATACCGGTTTTCGCCGGGGCCGATGCGCCCCTTGTCCGCGATCTGGTCACTGCTGAACGGGTCCACGGCAAGACCGGGCTGGATGGCCATGACCTGCCCGATCCACAGATGCCGGTACAAACCACGCCCGCTGCCGAGTTCCTGATCCACACCCTGCGCCGTGAACCGCCGGGCACCATCACGCTCTGCCCCTTGGGCCCGCTGACCAACATCGCCACCGCGCTGAAACACGCCCCCGATATCGCCCCACGCATCCGCGAGATCGTGTTGATGGGCGGGGCCTGTTTCGAAGGCGGCAACATCTCGCCGGCCGCCGAGTTCAATATTTTCGTCGACCCCGAGGCCGCCGCCCGGGTCTTTGCCAGCGGTGTCCCAATCACCCTGTTGCCGTTGGATGTCACCCACAAGGTGCTGATCACCGCACCGCGGCTGGGGGCGATCCGCGCCCTTGGCTCGCCGGTGGGCGATGCGGTGGCCGGCTGGACGGATTTCTTCGAACGCTATGATATCGAGAAATACGACAGCCCCGGTGCGCCGCTGCATGATCCCTGCGTCATCGCCTATCTGCTGGACCCGGATCTGTTCGCCGGCCGCTTCATCAATGTCGAAATCGAAACCGCCAGCCCCCTGACCCGGGGCATGACCGTTGCCGACTGGTGGGGTGTGACCGACCGCGCCCCCAACGCCACCTTCATCCGCGATGTCGATGCCGACGGGTTCTTCGCCCTGCTGACCGAAAGGCTTGCGACCTATGATGGCCCCTGATCTGCGCATCCTCGTTACCGGCGGCACGCTGGACAAAATCCATGACATGCTGGGTGAGCGTCTGGCTTTTGCCCCCGATGGCGGCACCCATCTGCCCGAGATCCTGACCCGGGGGCGCTGTGCCTTTCCGATCGTGCAACAGGTCCTGATGAAGGACAGTCTTGACTTCACCGATGCCGACCGCGCGGCCATTCTGGCCGCTGCCCAAGCCGCCCCGGACCCCGCGCTGGTCATCACCCACGGCACCGGTACCATGGGCGAAACCGCGCGCTTTCTGGCCGGGCATCTGCCGGGCAAGACCGTGGTGCTGACCGGCGCCATGCGGCCCCATTCACTGGGCCGTTCGGATGCCGCCTTCAACCTGGGCGGGGCGATCATCGCGGCCCAGACGCTGCCACCGGGGATCTATGGCGTGATGAATGGCCGGGTCTTTGTCGCCGGGGATCTGGACAAGAACACAGCCACTGGCCGTTTCGACGACTGATCCCTCACAAGGACCCTGCCGATGCCGCTTCGCATTTCGTTCGATAACAGCTATGCCCGCCTGCCGGATCGCTTTTTCCATCGCCAGACGGCCCAGCCGGTGGCCGCCCCGCGCCTGCTGGCACTGAATGAGCCGCTGGCCCGCACCCTTGGCCTGTCCCCCCAGGATCTGCGCAGCCCCGAGGGTCTGGCCATGCTGTCCGGCAACGCCGCCCCCGACGGCGCCCAGCCCCTGGCCCAGGCCTATGCCGGACATCAGTTCGGCAATTGGGTGCCGCAGTTGGGGGACGGGCGGGCCCTGCTGCTGGGCGAGGTCGTGGATGCCCGGGGGATCCGCCGGGACATCCAGTTGAAAGGGTCCGGGCGCACGCCCTTTTCGCGCCAGGGGGACGGGCGCGCCTGGTTGGGCCCGGTGCTGCGCGAATACCTGGTCAGCGAGGCGATGCATGCCATGGGCCTGGCCACCACCCGCGCCCTGGCAGCCGTGGCCACGGGCGAGACGGTGCTCCGCGAACGTCCCCTGCCCGGCGCCATTCTGACCCGCGTGGCCAGCAGCCATATCCGCGTCGGCACATTCCAGTATTTCGCCGCCCGCCGCGACGAAGACGCCCTGCGCCTGCTGTGCGATCACACCATCGCCCGCCACTATCCACAAGCGACGGGCGCGCTGGATCTGCTGCGCGGGGTCATCGCCGCCCAGGCCCGGCTGGTGGCGTCCTGGATGGGGGTCGGTTTCATCCATGGGGTGATGAACACCGACAATTGCGCGATCAGCGGCGAGACCCTCGACTATGGGCCCTGCGCCTTCATGGATGATTATGCCGCCGCGCGGGTTTTCAGTTCCATCGACCAGTTCGGCCGCTACGCCTATGCCAACCAGCCGCAGATGGCGGTGTGGAACCTGGCACAACTGGCCAGCGCACTTCTGCCGCTGATCGACCCGGATGGCGACAAGGCGGTGGAGATCGCGACCGAGGCCGTGCACGCCTTTCCCGCCCTCTACCAGACCCAATGGCTGGCCATCTTCTGCGCCAAGCTGGGGCTCAGGGGATCTGACCCTGGGGATACGGCGCTGGTCACCGATCTGCTGGCGGCAATGGAACGGGGCGGTGCCGATTTCACCAATACCTTCGCCAGCCTGCCCGATGATCCCGCAGCCGCCTTTGCCCGGCCCGAGGCCCTGGGCGATTGGCCCGATCGCTATGCGGCGCGCCTGGCCCAACAGGGCGGAGCCGACCGCGCAGCCCAGGCCCAGGCCAACCCGCTGGTCATTCCCCGCAACCATCAGCTTGAGGCGGTGATCGCCGCCGCCGAAACCGGCGACCTGACCCCTTTCACCGATCTGCTGGCCATCGTGACCGCCCCGTTCACGCCCCCGCCTGACCGCTATCGCGCCCCCCCCCGTCCGGAGGAAAAGATCGCCGCCACCTTCTGCGGCACCTGACGCAGGGCTGCGGCCAGTTGCGCCCTTTCCCGCGCGGGACGGTTCCGAAAGGCGCTGCCCTCACAGGACGGCCCCGCCCCCACAGCACGGCCCCGCCCCCACAACACGGCCCCGCCCCGTTTCCGCCAAACGTACTTTCGGGGTAGTGGCACCGGCCCCCTTGCGTTACCTCTGTCGGACATCGCAATTTCACCGGTGGCCGGCATGACCGACAGCATCATCAAGCAATGCGAAGCCAAAGGGCTTCGTCTGACAGAACAGCGCCGCACCATCGCGCGGGTCCTGCAAGAGGCGTCGGATCATCCCGATGTCGAGGAACTGCACGCCCGGGCGACAAACGTCGACCCGAGGATTTCCATCGCCACGGTCTATCGGACGGTCAAACTGTTCGAAGAGGCCGGCATCCTTGATCGCCATGATTTCGGCGACGGCCGCGCCCGCTATGAAACCGCCGACCGCGAACACCATGACCACCTGATCGACATGACGACAGGCCAGGTGATCGAATTCATTGATCCTGAGATCGAGGAAATTCAGGAACGGGTCGCCCGCAAGCTGGGCTATCGCCTGAAGGGCCACCGGCTGGAGCTGTATGGCGTTCCGCTGGACCCGTCCCAGCGCCGCGATCCATAGGCGGCCATTGGCCCATCGCGCGGATGTGTTCGGACTTGAGCACCCCCGGTTCTGGAAATCCGCGCCCCGCGTTCTGTTTTCTTGAAAGCGACCATGCGTCGTGTGAAAACAGGAGCAGACACATGAAATCTTTTGCGACAGCGGGCCTGATCGGCCTGATCGCCGCGCCGGGCTTTGCCGGCAGCATCGCCGAACCGGTCGTTGAACCCGTCCCCGTCCCGGTCATGGCCCCGCCGCCGGCGGTCAGCGCCTGGGCCGGGCCCTATGGCGGTGTGCAGATGGGCTATGGCTGGTCCGACGACGAGCTTGAGGGCGACGGGGGCATCGGTGGGGTGCATCTTGGCTATCTTGCCAATTCCGGTAAATTCGTCTTCGGTGGCGAGGTCGATTACGACTGGGCCGACTATGATTTCGATGACAGCCATGGCCAGATGGACGGGGTTGGCCGGCTCAAGCTGATCGGCGGCTATGACATGGGGCCGATGCTGGCCTATGCCACTGCAGGCGCGGCCTATGGATCGGCCCGGATCGACGGCAGCGATCGCGACGACTGGGGCTGGCTGGCCGGCGTCGGAATGAAATACCAAATCGACGCGGCCTGGTCTGTGGGCGGCGAAATCCTGTATCACCAGTTCGACGATTTCGACGACAGCGGGTACGACACGGATCTGACAACGGCGACGGTGCGGGTCAGCTATCACTTCTGATCCCCCTTGCCCGCCGGCCCTGTTGCCCCATCGCCGCGGTGCAGGGCCCCTACGGCCCCGATCCGGGCTGTTCCCATGGACAGCCCGGATATTTGCTGGAATGTTCCCTCGTGCGAAACAAAAGGGGATCCTACACGACATGGGCCGCTATCAAACGATCATCGCCGCCGCGCCCATCGCGGCCTTTCTGGCCGGCTGTCAGATGCAGGGCACGACCTCGGCCAAGGCAACCCCGCCCGGCACTCTGCCCGCCTTTTCCGCCATCTGTCCCGGCGACATGCAGGTGCGATCGGCTGCCGGCGGTCCCGTCTTTATCAATGGCACCGAGGCCGTAATGACCAAGTTCAACGATTTCTTTTATGAAGCAAAACGTCCCGGTCTCAGCGTTTCGGTCAGCATCGACACGGCCGGCCGCCCCCATGTCGCCTATATCGTGCCTGGCGCCCACGGCGCGTGCCGGATGACCTGAGCCAACGGCCCTTTCCCTTCCCTGGCAAAGCCCGTATCCGACGGGCATGACTGATGTGAACACGTCCCGGAACGGCACTGCGGCCGGCATGCTTTGGATGGTGGCCTCCATGGCCGCCTTCGCCACCGAGGATGTTTTCGTCAAGTTTCTCGCACAGCGCCTGCCCGTCACCCAGATCATGGCCCTGCTCAGTATCAGCGGCGGGCTGGTGTTCATCCTCTGGGCCCGGTTGCGCCACCAGCCGATGATCTGGCGGGACCTGTTGCTGCCCTCGGTCATGTGGCGCAACCTGGGCGAGGTAATCGGTACGTTCAGCTTCGTCACCGCCCTGGCCCTGACCCCCCTGTCCAGCGCCTCGGCGATCCTGCAGGCCACGCCACTGGCCGTGGTGTTGGGCGCTGCCCTGTTTCTGGGCACTCGCGTCGGCTGGCGGCGCTGGCTGGCCATCGGCGCAGGCTTTGGCGGCGTGCTGCTGATCCTGCGCCCCGGGCTGGACGCATTTCAGCCCGCCTCGCTGTTCGCCGTAGCCGGGGTTATTGGTCTGTCGGTCCGCGACCTTGCGACACGGGCCAGCCCCCCGCGCATCCCCGCCCAGGTCCTGGCGGCCCAGGGGTTTGCCCTGGTCGGTCTGGTCGCGCTTTGCCTGCTGCCCTTCGGGCCGCCCCCGGTCCTGCCCAGTGGATCCGAACTGCTGTTGCTGATCTGCGCCACATCGACCGGGGTTATCGGCTATTACACCCTGACCATGGCCATGCGTCA
The DNA here is from genome assembly GCA_047971485.1 of Qingshengfaniella sp. GTDB lineage: Bacteria > Pseudomonadota > Alphaproteobacteria > Rhodobacterales > Rhodobacteraceae > JBKDZR01. Next base: position 34,239 of record JBKDZR010000017.1, read on the forward strand.
GGGGGACATCACCCTGGTCACCCCGTTCCGATACAGCCGGATGCTGTTCGCCATGGGCTTTGGCATGGTGATCTTCGGCGAACGGCCGGACCTGGCCACCGCCCTCGGTGCCGCGATCATCATCGGATCGGGCCTGTATACCCTGTCACGAGACCGCACAGCACGCCATGCCGCTTAGGTCCCCCGGAAACCACGGGCGCAAGCCGGCGCTTTCCTCGCCCCCGCCATCGGGCTAAGACAGCGCCAAACTCGAACCACGAAGGTGCAGGACCACATGAGCACGATCATAGACATCATCGGCCGCGAAATCCTCGACAGCCGGGGCAACCCTACTGTCGAAGTGGACGTCATCCTGGAAGATGGCAGCATGGGCCGGGCCGCCGTGCCCTCAGGTGCCTCGACCGGGGCCCATGAGGCCGTGGAACGCCGCGATGGCGACGCCGCCCGCTACAAGGGCAAGGGCGTGCTGGAGGCCGTGGCCGCCGTCAATGGCGAACTGGCCGAGGCCCTGGTCGGCATGGACGCCACCGAACAGGTCGCCCTGGACGAGGCCATGCTGGAAATCGACGGCACCCCCAACAAGGGACGGCTGGGCGCCAATGCGATCCTCGGGGTCAGCCTGGCCGTGGCCAAGGCGGCAGCCGACTTCACCGGCCAGCCGCTTTACCGCTATGTCGGCGGCACCTCGGCGCGGGTTCTGCCGGTGCCGATGATGAACATCATCAATGGCGGCGAACATGCCGACAACCCGATCGACATCCAGGAGTTCATGATCATGCCGGTCAGTGCCGGCACTATCCGCGATGCCGTGCGCATGGGCGCCGAGGTGTTCCACACGCTGAAATCGGAACTGTCGGGCGCGGGCCTGGCCACCGGGATCGGTGATGAGGGCGGTTTTGCCCCAAACCTGTCCTCAACCCGCGAGGCCCTGGATTTCATTCTGAGATCCATCGAGAAAGCTGGCTACAAACCCGGTGAGGATATCCACCTGGCCCTGGACTGCGCCTCGACCGAATACTTCAAGAATGGAAAATATGTTCTTGAAGGAGAAGGAAAAAGCCTGACATCAGAAGAGAATGTCACCTATCTGGCCGATCTCTGCGACGCCTACCCGATTCTTTCGATCGAAGATGGCTGCGCCGAAGATGACTGGGACGGCTGGAAAATCCTGACCGACCGTCTGGGCGACAAGGTGCAACTGGTCGGCGACGATCTGTTCGTCACCAACCCGGTACGTCTGGCCGATGGCATTGCACGCGGCGTGGCCAATTCCATGCTGGTCAAGGTCAACCAGATCGGCAGCCTGACGGAAACCCTGCGCGCCGTCGATATGGCCCATAGGGCGCGCTATACCAACGTCATGTCGCACCGTTCCGGCGAAACCGAGGATGCCACCATCGCCGATCTGGCCGTGGCCACCAATTGTGGCCAGATCAAGACCGGCTCGCTGTGCCGCTCGGACCGGCTTGCCAAGTACAACCAACTGATCCGCATCGAAGAAATGCTGGGCGAAACGGCAATCTATGCCGGCGCTTCGATCCTGAAGCGCTGATCCCGAAACGGGCCGGGGGCCTTCCGCCCCCCGGTTCAGTGCGACCGGATGTAAGCCACAAGCTGCGCGGTCGATCCATCCTTGGCCGCGCTGCTTCCACGCCCCTCCAGAACCGGTTGCAGCGCCTTCGCCAGTTCCTTGCCCAGTTCGACCCCCCATTGGTCGAAACTGTTCAGCCCCAGCACGGCGCCTTCGACAAACACCCGATGTTCATAAAGCGCCACGATCCGGCCCAGGGTTTCAGGATCCAGCTGCGGATAGATCAGCGTGGTGGAGGGCCGGCTGCCCGGGAACACCCGGTGGCGTGCCTGACGGTCCAGTTCCGCGCCGCTCAGCCCCTTGGCCGCCATCAAGGCGCGCGCCTCATCCAGGCTGCGACCCCGCATCAGGGCTTCGGACTGGGCCAGACAATTGGCCACCAGAAGCAAATGCTGATGGGCAAGATCCGGTTCGTGGCCACGTGCGGCGACCAGGAATTCACAAGGCACAACGCCAGTGCCCTGATGGATCAACTGATAGAACGCGTGCTGACCGTTGGTTCCCGGCTCCCCCCAGACGATCGGCCCTGCGGGACGCGGCAGATCGGTGCCATCCATGGCCACCCGCTTGCCGTTGCTTTCCATTTCCAGTTGCTGAAGATAGGCCGGCAGGCGGGCCAGACGCTGATCGTAAGGCAGCACCGCGCGGCTGGGATAGCCGCAGATCTGGTGATGCCAGATACCCACCAGTGCCAGCAGGACGGGCAGGTTTTCACGCAAAGGCGCCGTGCGGAAATGGGCATCCATCTCGGCCCCGCCCCTGAGAAAACGGCGAAAGTTGTCCGGTCCGATGGCGATCATCAGCGCCAGCCCGATCGGACCCCACATGGAATAGCGCCCGCCCACCCAATCGGCAAAACCAAAGACGCGGGATCCATCGATACCGAAGGCGGCAGTCCTGTCCAGCGCAGTGGAAACGGCGGCAAACTGCGCCGCCGGATCGCGCACAGCCCGGGCCATCCAGGCCCTGGCGGTTTCGGCATTGGTCATCGTCTCGATGGTCGTGAAAGTTTTGGACGCGACGATCACCAGCGTCGTTTCCGGGTTCAGCGGGGCCAGGGTCTCGGCGATCTGCGCCCCATCGACATTGGACACGAAATGCACCCGTGGTCCGTCCGCATAGGGCGACAGCGCGATAGCCCCCATGGCCGGCCCCAGATCTGACCCGCCAATGCCGATATTCACAACATCGGTGATCGCGCCCCCCTGCCCGGCAAAGCCGCCGCTGCGTACATCGCGGGCGAACCCCTCAAGCCGGGCCAGAGCGGCGCGAACCTCTGGCATCACATCCTGGCCCGCCACCTCGACCGGGCCCTCCAGTCCGCGCAGAGCCACATGCAGGACGGCGCGGCCCTCGGTCTCATTGATCGGCTGACCGGAAAACATCGCGTCACGCTTGGTGGCAACACCGGTTTCCTCGGCCAGGCGGATCAGCAGGTTCAGCGCCTCGGTGTCAAGATTGGTCTTGGAGTAGTCGAACAGCATCTCCCCAAACCGCGCCGAGAACGTCTCCGCCCGATCGGCATCATCGAACAGCGACAGGATCTGACGGTCGGCCACCTGCTGACGATGACGCCCCAGGATCTTCCAAGTATCTGACATAATTGTACTCTTGTTATTCTGCCCAATGGACGGTGGCGTCACCCAAAACAGCGGTAACCGGCGCAACCATCGCGTCGCGGACCTTCATCGCCTGTTCCAATGCCGCGCGTTTTTCAGAACCGGTGATCAGGACATGGGTGGCCATCGCCCCTTTCAGCACCGGAGCAGTCAAGGTGACGCGGGCCGGTGCGTTTTCGTCCACCCGGATCGCCGCCACCGGTGATGCGCCGTCCCCAAGCGCCTCTTTCAATCCAACCGCCCCGGGGAACAGCGACGCGGTATGCAAATCGGTGCCCATGCCCAGCAGCAGGACCGACAGCGGCAGCAGCGGCGCGATCCCGGCATTCAGACGATCCAGCGCCTCTTCGGGATCGGAATCGCCAGTATAAAGCGGAAAGAACTGCGCCGCAGCGGCCTTGTCCGTCAGAAGCCGCGATTTCACCAAGGCCGTATTCGAGGCCGGCGATTCCTCGGGGACCCATCGTTCATCGGTCAGGATCACCGTCACCCGATCCCAATCCAGGTCGATCGCCGACAACGTATCGAACAGCGGCCCCGGCGTACTGCCCCCCGGCACGCAGAACGTGGCGCGGTCATGGCTCATCAAGGCCGCGTTCAAATCCCCCGCCAATCGCTGGGCGAGGTTTATCATCATCATTTCCTGATCGGCATAGTCTTGGAATTTCATGCTTTCACCTCCCGCCAGCGCCGCCCGTCACGATGCAGCAGGGCCAGGGCCTCTTCGGGGCCCGACGTGCCGGCATCATAGGCAATCGGTTTGTCGCCGGTTTCTTCCCAACTGGCAATGATCGGATCGCTCCAGGCCCAGGCGGCCTCGACCTCATCGCCGCGCATGAACAGCGTCTGATTGCCCCGGATCACATCCATGATCAGCCGTTCATAGGCGTCCGGCACATCCCCGACCTCCGGGCCAAGCGCCTCGGCAAAAGTCATGTCCAAGGGCACGTCGATCAGGCGCATGCCCCCCGGCCCCGGTTCCTTGATCGTCACCCGCAGGTCCATGCCTTCATTCGGTTGCAGCCGGATGGCCAGTTCATTGGCCCGCAGCCCCGAATCCCGCCCAAAGATCGAATGGGGCGGTTCCTTGAACCGGATCACGATCTCGGACACCCGGGCCCGCATCCGCTTGCCCGTGCGGATATAGAAGGGCGTGCCTTGCCAGCGCCAGTTGGCGATGCGCAGCTTCATGGCGATAAAGCTTTCGGTGGTGCTGTCGGATCTGCCGACATCGTCGGGATAGGCCGGGATATCGCCATCGGCCTGATACTGCCCGCGCACCACATCGGACATGTCCACAGGTTCAAGGGCCCGGATCACCTTGAGCTTTTCGTCGCGCAGGTCGTCGGGTTCGAATTTCGAGGGCGGCTCCATCGCGATCAGGCACAGCAACTGCATGATATGGTTCTGCACCATGTCCCGCATGGCCCCCGCGCCGTCGTAATAGTCACCCCGGCCGCCAACCCCCACCGTCTCGGCCACGGTGATCTGCACATGGTCGATGAACTGCGCATTCCACAACGGTTCGAACAGGATATTGGCAAAGCGCACCGCCATCAGGTTCTGGACGGTTTCCTTGCCCAGGTAGTGGTCAATCCGATAGATCTGCTGTTCGTCGAAATGTTCCGCCAGACTGCGGTTCAGGGCGCGGGCCGTGTCCAGATCCCGGCCGAAGGGTTTTTCCACGACGATTCGGCTGTGATGATCCGCCAGCCCGTATTCATGCAGCCGCGCTGCGATATCCCCGAACAAGGCCGGAGCGACGGAGAAATAGAATGCGCGGGTCACGTCGGAACGCAGCCGATCCCGCAGGTCCCGCCAACCGGTTTCGCCCTGCGCATCCACGGAAACATAGTCGATATGGACCAGAAAACCGTCGATCTGATCGGTCTGGCGCTGATCGTCCGGGACGAAGGATTCCAGCGTCTCGCGCACGAAATCGCGATAGCCCGCCGTTCCCAGCTCGGCCCGTGCGACCCCGGTGATCCGCGCAGCTTCCGGCATCTGGCCGGATCTGTAGCGGCGGAACAGACTGGGCAGGATCTTGCGCTGCGCAAGGTCCCCCGTTCCCCCAAAAATGACCAGGTCGAATTCCTCGACCGGGATGATGCGGGAAACCATCCGCGTCTCCTCAATCCGGCGCCGTTAGCGCAAACACTGCCTTGGGGGACCTTTAGCAAAGCCGCAGCCCAGCACAACCCGCCTGTCACCGCCGACACCCTACAGCAGCAGCCCTGTCACAAGGGTTAACCGTGTCGCCCCCGGCAAATCATCGCCGCTTGCTTCGGACAGGCCCGCCCGGGATCACTGGGTCCGGCAGCATGGCATCCGAAAACCCCGCCCCGGTTTAGCGAGGGCTGGGATCAGCTGTCCAGTTCGGCATCCCAGTAGAGAAAATCCAGCCAGCTTTCATGCAGGAAATTCGGCGGAAACTTGCGCCCGACATTGCGCAATTCCTCGGAACTGGGCTGGCGCGGTGGCTTGCGCAGGCTGAACCCCACCTGACGCAGGGACCGTGACCCTTTTTTCAAGTTGCATTTGCCGCAGGCCGCAACAACGTTTTCCCAGCTGGTCACCCCGCCCCGCGCCCGCGGAATCACGTGATCAAAGGTCAGATCGCCCCGTGCCCCACAGTATTGGCAGGAAAATTCATCCCTCAGAAAAAGATTAAAGCGCGTGAAGGCCACGCGCTTTTGGGGTTTGACGTAATCTCTGAGAACGACGACCGAGGGGATCCGGATCTCGGTCGTCGGACTTCGGACCACCTGATCATATTCAGCCAGAATATCAACCCGATCCAGAAAGGCCGCCTTCACCGCCTCCTGCCACGGCCAGAGGGACAGCGGATAATACGACAGCGGACGGTAATCGGCGTTCAGCACCAGCGCCGGATGATGACGCAAGCTGTTGGGTTCTCTGACGAAACTGGTCCTGAAATCCACATTCATCGTGCCCATTACCCCTTGCCCGGTCGACCCTTCCGGCCCATGGGCCGACCCCGGATCGCCCCAAGGCACAAAGCGGCCTGTCCGACCCTGAGGGAACTATATATGGCACTTGCCAACTGACAAGCCCCATAGTTTGGGCTTGTTGCCGCAGGATCTAGCACCCCCTGATGACAAGGGGATGACAAGGGACAGAGCGGGGGGCCGAACCGGGGGCGCCGTTTCCGTCAGGCGGTATTGGCGGGACTGTCATAGCCCAGCCGTTCCCGCAGGAAGGCCAGCGCCACATTCAGCCCGTCGGGCGCGATACCATGGCCGGTGCCTTTCATCACATGGGCGAACACGTCAAAGCCTGCGGCGGTCAGCGCATTGCCCGCCTCAGGCAGGGCTGCGGGGGGCACCACCTCATCGGCATCGCCATGGACCAGCAGGATCGGCATACGGCTGACCACCTCGGCCTCCAGCGTCTCGGGGCGCAGCAACCGGCCCGAGAACCCGGCAATCCCGGCAATCGGATCGGGGCGGCGGGGGGCGGCATGCAAACTCATCATCGTGCCCTGGGAAAAGCCAAACAGGGCCAGTTGATCCGGTTCGATCCCCTCATCGATGATCACCCCGTCCAGAAAGGCATTCAGATCGTCCAGCGCTGCACGCATGCCCGTTTCGGCCTCTTCCTCGCTGGATCCGTCGATCCATGGGATCGGGAACCACTGAAAGCCCATGGGATTTCCGGTGCAGATCTCGGGGGCATCGGGGGCGATGAACACCGTGTCGGGCATGTGCGGGGCCAGCACATCGCCCAGCCCCAGCAGATCGCCACCATCGGCGCCATAGCCATGCAGGAAGACCACCACCGATCCGGTGCGGCCCGATTGGCTGGCTTTTCGTTTCGTGTCCAGAACGCGTGTCACCTGATACCCTCTCGATCCTTGGCTATCCGGTAGTAGGCCCAGAGCAGCCGCGCCGCAACCGCCCGCCACGGCGCCCAGGCCCGGGCCATGTCGCGCAGCGCCCGTTCCGTGGGCCGGGTTTCCAGATCGAACAGCAGCCGCGCGGCTTCTTGCAAGGCCAGGTCTCCGGGACAGATGACATCGGCGCGCCCGAGGCTGAACATGGCGTAGATCTCGGCAGTCCAGCGGCCAATGCCGGGCACCTCGATCAGGGTTGCGATGACCTGATCGCTGGGCGCGTCGCGCAGGGCGCCATAGCGTATGCCGCTGGCGGCCAGGGCCTTGGCATAGCGGATCTTCTGGCGCGACAGACCGCAGGCGCGCAGATCCGTCTCGGACGCAGCGGCGATCTTGCGCGGGCCGGTCAGCCGGGCCTGGCGCAGGCGGGACCAGATGGCATCGGCAGCCGCGACGCTGACCTGCTGGCTGACGATAGCCGACAAAAGCGCCGCGAAACCGTCGCGGTTGCGACGCAGGGGCAAGGGACCGGTCAGCTCCAGCGCGGCGGCAAAGCGGGGCTCGATCCCGGCCAGATAAGCGGCCCCTTCAGCCACGCAATCGGAACCGGTGATGATGCGTTCTGTGGTCATAGCCGGTCGATCCAGGTCAGCGCCTCTGCCACTGTCGTGGCCCGGGAGGCTTTGGGCTGGGGGGGGCGATCAATCATCAGAACCGGCAGACCAAGATGACGGGCGGCGATCAGCTTGGCCTGTCCCGTCCTCCCGCCAGCATTGCGCACAACAAGAAGATCAACGCGTAATGACCTGAAAAGACGAATTTCATCTGCGGGTTCAGTGGCTGGTCCGGCATCGACATACCCCCCTGCGGCAAAGGGAAACGGGGCCGGCCCCGGACCCGCGCGGCGGATGTGAACCCGGGCGGCACGGATCCCGGCAAAGCGGGCCACACGTTGCTGACCGGTAGCCAGAAAGACCACGGACTCCGGCGGGATCAGGGCGGCGGCGGCCTCTTCCCGGGGGATGACGGTCCAGCGGTCCTCGGGGCCGGGCACCCAGGGCGGGCGAAGCAGTTGCAGATAGGGCATGCCACGCTCGGCGCAGATGCGCGCGGTCCGAGCGCTGATCCGGGCGGCAAACGGATGGGTGGCGTCGATCACCGCACGGATCCCGTGGTCTTGCAAACAGGCGCGGAATCCTGCGGCCCCGCCAAAGCCCCCCCGCCGGGTGGGCACGGGCAGCGGCCGGGGGCTTGCGGTCACCCCGGCCAGCGAGGCCAGGACCCGCCGGTCGGCCCGTTCCGCCAAGGCCGTTGCCACGGCGCGCGCCTCAGCTGTGCCGGCCAGCAACAGCAGGGTCATGGGACGCCCGTATCGGCCAGAATCCGGCCCTCCCGGTCGATCACGACGACATTGGCCGCGATCGGCGCGGCGCCAAGGATCTGCCCCACCGTGGCCAGCGCCCCTTCGGCCACTGCCGCGGCCAGCCCGGGCCCGGCCAGGCGCAGCGCCGCCAGGGCGGTCGGAGAATCGGCCACAGGCGGCAGGCCACGCGCCGTGGCCAGGGCCGACAGCGCGATCATATCCACCTGGCTGCGCGCCGAGTGCAGATCCCGCGCGCCCTGGGCCAACTTGGCCATTTTACCGATCCCACCACCGATGGTGACCCGCGCCACCGGATGGCGGGACAGGTATTTCAGCAAGCCGCCGGCAAAATCGCCCATGTCCAGCATCGCCTGATCCCCTAGGCCATAGCGTGTGCGCACCGCCGCCTCGCTGGTTGCGCCTGTACAGCCGGCCACATGGCCTATCCCCAGCGCGCGGGCCACATCCACCCCACGGTGGATCGAGGCGATCCAGGCGGCACAGGAAAACGGCCGGACCACGCCGGTCGTGCCAAGAATCGACAGGCCGCCAACAATACCCAGCCTGGGATTCCAGGTCTTTTCGGCCAGCGCCGCGCCCCCGGGGAGTGAGACGGTCAGGGTGATGTCAGGGTCCTGACCATAGCGTTCCGCCAGATCGGTGACGATCCCGGTCATCAATTGGCGCGGCACCGGGTTGATCGCCGCCGCGCCCACGGGCAAGGGCAGACCGGGCATTGTGACCGTGCCGACGCCGGCGCCAGCGCGAAAGGACACCCCTGGCCCACCGGGTTCGGCGCGCACGAGGACGCGACACCCATGGGTGACATCCGGATCATCGCCGGCATCCTTGATCACGCCACATTCGGCCCATCCCGACCCGGCCCGGCAGGCAACCAGCGGGAAATGGGGGCTTTCGCCGCGGGGCAGGACGATGCCCACCTCGGCGGGAAACGCGCCGGACCAGAGGCGCGTCAGCGCACCCTTCGCCGCCGCCGTGGCGCAAGCGCCCGTCGTCCAGCCTCGGCGCAGCAGGGGGCGGTCCGTCTGGGTCATTGGGTGTGACTATAGGCTGCGGGGCAACGTGCGCAATCGTCAGCGATGATCGAAGGGGGCGGTGTTGGGGCCATATCGACAGCGTTCCCTGAAGGAGAGCCCCGCCTGTCACGTCACCGTGGCGAGGAATATCCGGACAGGGCGGTTGGCTGAAGACAGTGTGAAACTTGGCGGCCATGCGATCATGGTGTCACAAGATATGGTCGTTCTGGGCCTGGAGGAAATGTGCCATTGCGCGGCTTGAACGGCCCAAATCTCGGGCCGAAATCCCATCTGCCGCCCCAGCAACCGGGCCCTCCCGCACACTGGTGTCGCTGACGCGACACAAGCGATTGGGCCCGGCGCCGCTGACGCGGCGCGGTCATGCTTTCATCGGCGTGGATTTCCCGGCATAGACGGGCCATGACGACGACGATCCCCTTTCCCTCGGGCGACTGGCCCACCTTCCCCCCTGGCTGGGTCTGGCTGTGTGGTGCCGGTCCCGGCGATCCCGGGCTGCTGACCCTGCATGCGCTGAATGCCCTGCGCCAGGCCGATGTGGTCGTTTACGACGCGCTGGTTGGCCGTGAGATCCTTTCCTGGGCCCGCCCCGGGGCCGAGATCCTGCATGCCGGCAAACGCGGCGGTAAACCTTCGCCCAGCCAGCGCGACATCTCGGGGCGGCTGATCGAGCTTGCCCGTGCCGGCAAGCGGGTGTTGCGTCTGAAAGGGGGGGATCCTTTCGTCTTCGGGCGTGGCGGCGAAGAGGCCCAGACCCTGGTCCAGCACGGTATCCCCTTTCGCATCATTCCGGGCATCACCGCCGGGATCGGTGGCATGGCCAGCGCCGGAATCCCGGTGACCCATCGCGATGTCAACCAGACCCTGGCCTTCGTCACCGGCCATGACCAGAGCGGCGCCGCCCCCGGCGCGGTCGACTGGGCGGCGCTGGCCCGGGCGGCGCAGGTCATCGTCATCTACATGGGGATGAAACATATCGGAACCATTGCGGCGGCGCTGATTGCCGGCGGCCGCCCCCCGGACGATCCGGTCGCCGTGGTTGCCGATGCCACCCTGCCCGGCGAGACGGTACTGGAGACGGTGCTGTCCCGGGTCGAGGCCGATATCGCCGCCTCGGACATTGCCCCGCCGGCGGTGATCTGCGTCGGGCGGGCGGTCCTGATGCGGCAGGCCCTGGACTGGCAGGCGCTGGCACGGGGCGTGCCCCCCCGGGCCCTGGATCCGCTGGGGCGCGGCAAGCCGGCCGAAGCGCCATGAACAGCAATCCGGGCCGGGGGCTGATCGTTTCTGCACCGGCCTCGGGGGCGGGCAAGACGCTGCTCACACTGGGCCTGCTGGCGGCATTGCGGGCCCGGGGTGTGCCCGTGCGCGGGGCCAAAAGCGGCCCCGACTATATCGACCCGCGCTTTCACGAGGCCGCCTGCGGGGCGCCGTGCCTGAACCTTGATGCCTGGGCCATGACGCCGGAACGGATCCGGGCACGGTCTGCCGGGGCGGGGGTCTTGCTGATCGAGGGGGCAATGGGGCTGTTCGACGGCGCCCCTCCAGATGGCCGGGGGGCCAGTGCCGATCTGGCCCGTCAGCTGGCCCTGCCGGTGGTTTTGATCGTCGATGCCCGGTCCATGGCGCATTCCGTGGTCCCGCTTGTTCAGGGCTTTGCCCACCACGATCCGGCCGTGCACATCGCCGGGGTGATCCTGAACCGGGTGGGCAGCCCGCGCCATGCCGGCCTGTTGCGCCGGGCGCTGGAGGGGGCCGGAGTGACGGTCTTGGGCGCCCTGCCCCGTGCTCCGGCCCTGACCACCCCCGGCCGTCATCTCGGCCTTATCCAGGCGGCAGAACATCCTGACCTGACGGGTTTCATCGCCCGGGCCGCAGATCTGATCGCTGAGACGGTGGATCTGGACCGGCTGCTGGCAGAGGCCGCGCCCCTGCCCACCGATACCACGCCCGTGACGCCCCCCTCGCCCCCCTCGCCGCCGGCGCAGCGGATCGCCGTCGCCCGGGATGCGGCCTTTGGCTTTGCCTATCCCCATATGCTGGAGGACTGGCGCAGGGCCGGGGCCGAGATCCTGCCCTTTTCACCCCTGGCAGATCAGCCCCCCCCCCTGGCCGATCTGATCTTTCTGCCCGGCGGATACCCCGAACTGCATGCTGGACAAATCGCCGCAGCCCAACGATTTCTGACAGGCCTGCGCAGCGCTGCCCGGGCCGGTACGATGATCTACGGGGAATGCGGGGGCTATATGGTGTTGGGCCAGGGACTGATCGACGCGGACGGCACCCGTCATGCCATGGTCGGGCTGCTCGACCTGGAGACCAGCTTTGCCCAACGCCGGCTGCATCTGGGCTATCGCCACCTGCACGCCGACACGGGCCCCTTCGCCGGCACCTGGCGCGGGCATGAATTTCACTATGCCACCACGCTACAGGCCCGGGGAACACCCCTGTTTCACGCCCGGGACGCCGAGGATACGCCCCTGCCGCCCATGGGCCTGCGCGCCGGCAGGGTCAGCGGATCCTTCGCCCATCTCATCGACATCGCCTGACCCCCTTTACCTTCCCCGCCCCGGGGACTAGAGCTTGTCGCCATTCATGCGCGGCCCCGGATGGCCGGCCCCGGCCCACCCCGTATCAGGCGTTAGGGAACGACCATGACAGAGACCGCTCCACGCCATGATCCCCGCGCCCGCCGCAATGTACTGCTGCTGGTCTGTGCTCAGGCCTTGATCGGCAGCCAGATGCCGATGATCTTCGTCATCGGCGGGCTGGCGGGGCAAATGCTGGCGCCCAATCCCTGCCTGGCGACCTTGCCGATCTCGCTGATCATGTTCGGGTCGATGACAACGGCCCCGTGGCTGTCCAACGTCATGCAATCCCATGGCCGGCGCGCGGGGTTCTATATCGGTGTTCTGGGCGGGCTGGGCGGGGCAATCGTGGCCCTGCTGGGCTTGTTGCAAGGCTCGTTCGGTATTTTCCTGGTCGGATCCTACCTGACCGGCATCTATGCCTCGGCCCAGGGTTTTTACCGCTTTGCCGCCGCCGATACCGCCAGCGACAGTTTCCGCCCCAAGGCGATCAGCTATGTCATGGCCGGCGGGCTGTTTTCCGCGATCATCGGGCCACAGCTGGTCAAGATGACGGCGAATGCCAGCGTGGTGCCGTTCCTGGGCACCTATATGGCCGTGCTGGTGCTGAACCTGATCGGTCTGGCCCTGTTTTCCTTCCTCGACATCCCGAAACCGGCGCAACCGGCCAAGGGGGTCCCCAGTGGACGCAGCCGGATGGCGTTGCTGAAAACGCCGGAAATCGCCGTGGCGATCATCTGTGGCATGGTGTCCTACGCGCTGATGACACTGGTGATGACCTCAACCCCGCTGGCTGTGGTCGGCTGTGGCTTCAGCCAGGCCAATGCTGCCGATGTCGTCTCGGGCCATGTGCTGGCCATGTTCGTGCCCTCCTTCTTCACCGGCAGCCTGATCGTACGCTTCGGGGCGCGCAAGGTGGTCGCCGCTGGATTGGTCATCCTCAGCCTGGCCGGCGTGGTGGCCCTGAACGGGGTTGAACTGGAGAAATTCTTCATCGCCCTCATCCTGCTGGGGGTGGGATGGAATTTCGGCTTTATCGGTGCAACCTCGATGCTGGCCGCCGCCCATGCCCCCGAAGAACGCGGCCGGGTGCAGGGCATGAACGACGCCATCGTCTTTGGCTGCGTGACCCTGGCCTCGCTGGCCTCGGGCGGGCTGATGAACTGTTCGGGGGGCGATGTCGTGTCGGGCTGGGCCTCGGTCAACCTGGCGATGATCCCGTTTCTGACCCTGGCCGGCGCCGCCCTCATCTGGCTGGCCCTGCGCCCGACCCCGCCGGTGCGCTGAGCGCTACCAGCGGCCCAGATAGCGCATCCGGATCAGCCGGGCCTTGCGCCGGGCCTCGGAATGGCCCAGACGACCGTCCAGAACCCGGGCCGGATCGTTCAGCGCCCGGGCCAGAACAGGGGCCGCCATCCAGCCAGCCAGCAACGCCGGGCGTGCCGCCACGGCCACGCTGCGCCGCGCCGCCCGGGCGGTTTCCGCCGCATCCAGCCCCCATTCGGCCAACCCCCGGATCGCAACACCGGGGTCCCCCGGCAGGGGGTGCCGGCCGGCCCCGATCAGCGCGGGCACGGCCGCCAACCAAGCCGCCGCCGCCGCCGCCCGGCCCTGGGCGCGCACCGCAGCCACATCATCGGCTCCCAGCGCCCGACAGGCGACCCGCATCAACCCACCGCCCGTCGCATCAAGATAGGCCTTCAGCGCATCCAGATCGGCAAACGGTCCGGGCCAGGCATCCTGACGCCGGGCATCGACCAGATCGGCCAGGATCGCGATGCTTTCCACATCCAGAACGCCGGCCAGCGCATGACAGACCTCATGATCGCGCGGGCGGCCCCCATCGGCAATCTCGGCCAGGGCATCGGCCCACCATTGCAGGCGCATCTCGGCGATCATCGGTTCGGAAACCGCCCAGGGTGCGCGGCTGACTTCGACATTGAACGCATAGACCGGCAGCAGGCGGCAACGCGCCTCAGGAGGGACGGCCAGCACCGTCAACCAGCGGTCCGGATCCCCCCGTTCCACCAGCTCGGCGCAGGCCGCCAGGGTCATGCCGAACCCGCCATCGGCACGACCTGCGAAAGCGGCTGGGCGCCATCGCGGATCAGCTTCCAGGTGATGGAATCGAGCAGGGCATCGAAACTGGCGTCGACTATGTTCGGCGACACCCCCACCGTGGACCAACGCCGTCCCTGGCTGTCGGCGCTGTCGATGACCACACGGGTCACCGCCTCGGTGCCGCCATCAATGATGCGCACCTTGAAATCCACCAGGCGCAAATCCTCGATCAGCGCCTGGTAGGGGCCAAGATCCTTGAACAGCGCCTTGGCCAATGCGTTGACCGGCCCGCGATCACCGCCCGAGGCATCCAGGCTTTCGCTGACCGAGAGGGTCTTTTCCCCCCCGATCTTCACCACGACCACGGCCTCGGACAGGCTGACCATCCGGTTGTATTTGTTCTTGCGCCGCTCAACCGTCACCTTGTAGCGCTTTACCTCGAAAAAATCGGGCTTTATGCCAAGTTCCTCACGTGCCACCAACTCAAAGCTGGCCTGTGCCGTGTCATAGGAATAGCCTTCGGCCTCACGCGTTTTGATCACATCCAGGATCCGCGCCAGGGCCGGATCGACGGCGGGCACCTCGATCCCGGCTTCGGCCAAGCGACGACGCAGGTTGGATTGACCGGCCTGGTTCGACATGGGCACGATGCGGGCATTGCCTACCGTGCCCGGATCAATGTGTTCATAGGTCGAAGGGTCCTTAAGGATCGCACTGGCATGCAGCCCCGCCTTATGGGCAAAAGCCGAGGACCCCACATAGGGCAAGCTTTTCACCGGCACCCGGTTGAGAATGTCATCCAGCGTCCGCGACGCCTTGGTCAGCCCGCGCAGGGCCGTGTCGCTGATCCCGGTTTCAAATCGGTCGCGATAGGTGGGTTTCAGCTTCAGCGTGGGGATCAGGCTGGTCAGGCTGGCATTGCCGCAGCGCTCGCCCAGCCCGTTCAGCGTGCCCTGGATCTGACGCACCCCAGAATCCACGGCGGCCAGCGATCCGGCCACGGCCATGCCCAGATCATCATGGCAATGGATGCCCAGCCTGCCGCCTGGAATGCCGGCGGCGATCACCTCGGATACAACCCGGCCAATATCCGCCGGCAGGCTGCCGCCATTGGTATCGCAGAGCACGATCCAGCGGGCGCCGGCATCCCGCGCGGCGCACAGGCAATCCAGCGCATAGGATGGGTTGTCGCGATAGCCGTCGAAGAAATGTTCCGCATCGAACAGCGCCTCGCGGCCCTGCCCCACCACATGGGCAATGGACCGGGCAATATTGTCGAGGTTCTCGTCCAACCCGGTTCCCAAGGCCTCGGTAACGTGGAAATCATGGGTCTTGCCCACCAGGCAGACGGCGGGCGTCCCCGCATTCAGCACGGCAGCCAGCACATCGTCATTCTCGGCCGAGCGCCCGGCCCGCTTGGTCATGCCAAAGGCCGTCAGCACGGCACGGGTTTCGGGGGCCTCGTCGAAAAAGGCGCTGTCGGTTGGATTGGCCCCGGGCCAGCCGCCTTCGATATAGTCCACGCCAAGCGCATCCAGCAGCTCCGCGATCCGGCGCTTTTCGCTGGGGGCGAATTGCACACCCTGGGTCTGCTGACCATCCCGCAGGGTCGTATCATAGAGGTAGAGGCGTTCACGCATGAGATTGACCTCGCCGTTCTGTCACCGGGACACCCGTGCTCTGCGCCGTCAACACACCACTCATAGCAGATTTTCCAGTTTTGCAGGATCGAATCCTGGCTGCGGTTTCAGGCTGACCCCCGCCTTGGACATCCGGACCTCGACACCAGCGGCAATCAGAGCGGTCTTCAACTG
Organism: Qingshengfaniella sp.; assembly: GCA_047971485.1. Classification (GTDB taxonomy): domain Bacteria; phylum Pseudomonadota; class Alphaproteobacteria; order Rhodobacterales; family Rhodobacteraceae; genus JBKDZR01. The sequence goes on from JBKDZR010000017.1 coordinate 50,183, forward strand.
ATCCACGGCACTGAAATCCTTGGTCTGCAGGGCGGTTTCGCGCAAAGCCGCAAGACCCTTTTCCAGAACGGACAGATCAACACCCGGCTGGTTTACCCAGGCCGGAACCTGTGCGCCCATCAGACCCAGAAACTGCAATGCGCCACGCAGCGCCGGGACATCACCGACCCCGGACAACTGATGCAGTTCAGCCAGCGCGCCATGCGTGTTAAGATCATCAGACAATGCCTTGATAACACTAGGTGGCGGGGAGAAGTCTCCGACCAGTTCAGCCACCTGCCCATACCATTTGCGCAGGCTGCGCTCGGCCTCTTCTGCCTTTTTCGCCGTCCAGTCCATCGGCTTGCGGTAATGGGTGCTAAGCAGCACGAAGCGGATCACCTCGCCGGGGATGCCCTTGTCCAGCAGGTCGCGGACGGTGAAGAAATTGCCAAGGCTCTTGGACATCTTCTTGCCCTCGACCTGCAGCATTTCGTTGTGCATCCAGACTTGGGCGAACCCGCCCTTGGGATGGGCGCAGCAGCTTTGGGCGATCTCATTCTCGTGGTGGGGGAACATCAGGTCGTTGCCGCCGCCATGGATGTCAAAGCTTTCGCCCAGCAGATCATGGGACATGGCCGAGCACTCGATATGCCAGCCAGGGCGTCCGCGCCCCCAGGGGCTGTCCCAACCCGGTTCATCGGCTGCCGCCGGTTTCCACAGGACGAAATCCATCGGATTGCGCTTGTAGGGGGCCACCTCGACCCGGGCACCGGCAATCATATCATCCAATGAGCGACCCGACAGCCGGCCATAATCGGCATAGCTGTCCACGGCGAACAGGGCGTGTCCCTCGGCGGCATAGGCATGGCCGCGTTGGATCAAATCCTCGATCATTGCCACCATCTGCGGAATATAGGCGGTGGCGCGCGGCATATGGGTGGGTTCCAGCGTCCCCAGGGCAGCCATGTCATCAAGATACCACCTCGTGGTCTCGCTGGTGATCTTGTCGATCGGCTGCCCGGTTTCCTGGGCCCGCGCGATGATCTTGTCATCGACATCGGTGAAGTTGCGCACATAGGTGACGTGATCGACCCCATAGACATGACGCAGCAGCCGGAACAGCACATCGAACACCACCACCGGGCGGGCATTGCCCAGATGCGCCCGGTCATAAACCGTCGGCCCACAGACATACATGCGCACATCATCGGCGCGCAGCGGGGTGAACACCTGCTGGCGGCGGGTGGCGGTGTTGTGCAGGGTGATCTCGGTCTTGGTATCGGTCATGTGGCAAAGCCTCGCGCGGGGTGCGGCGGGTCTAGCCTGATCGTTTCGAGATGAAAAGAACCGCCCGCCGAACTGGTCAGCAGGGAATACAGATCGTCGTGGCGGTCGTGTTCGTCATGGGGGGTGCGTACACCCTTGGGCCCGGGCTGTCCATGCATTCCCGCCCACAGGACCCCAAGGATGGCAGGGGCCGGCAAAGTCGCCCGCCCGTGTGATCCGTGCCGGCAGCACTTACCCGGGGCCTCATAGTGGGTGACAGGCCCCGAACCGCCCGGCGCGCGCCCGGCTCAGCGCACCTGGTCGCGATACGCAGCCACCGGTTTCAGCGGCCCCCACATGCGCGCGGAAAAACGGTGTTCGCCCTTGCGGTAAATCGCGGTTTCACGCAGGCGGTCGAACCAGGTGACGACCAGTGGCAAATCCGCATAAAGTGTCTCTTCCCGCAGATAAACCAACCGGTCGAAAATGCCGGCCAGGGCCACCTCGGCCAGGGTCAGCATCTCGCCGCAGATCCAAGGACCAGGATAGAGTGCCAGTTCCGCCTCCAGCATCTCCAGGTGCCAGCGCAGATCCTTGCGCGCCGCCGCATCCCGGGCCGGATCGGCCGGGGCGGTCACGCGCTTCAGATAGTCCTGCGCCTTGACCTGATCGGGATGGCGCCTGGACCAGTCCTGCAACTGCGCCAGACCGAATCCCTCGACCCGCAGCTTCATCATCGAGTTGAAGCTGAGCGTGACGATGTGGCCGAACAGATGATCCTGCTCGATATACATCCACTTGCGCATCACCGCCGTCAGCCAGGGATCCCCCGGACGCAGCGGCGGATCGGGATAGGCATCTTCCAGATACTCCGCAATCACATTGGACTGGCTGAGGATCCGGTCGCCGTCGACCAGGGTCGGCACGATGCCGTAGGGGTTCATCTCAAGATAATCGGGCTGGAAATGATCGAATTTCCAGCTTTCGATGAACACTTCTTCCCAGGGCAGGCCCTTGGCCTCCAGCACCATGCGCACCTTCATGCAGCATGGGCTGTCGCCGAATTGATAGAGTTTCCGCTGCGTCATCGGTACACGTATCCCACCGGCCAGGTCACGATCTCGGGAAAGAAGAACAGGATCAGGATCGCCACGATATCGCAGACGATAAAGGGCATCGCCGCGCGGTAGATGTCGTTCATCGTGGTGCCCGCCGGCGCAACCGCTTTCATCACGAACAGGGCCCCGCCCAGCGGGGGCGAGCTGGACCCGGTTTCAATCGCCACCAGATACATGGCAGCGAACCAGATCAGATCGAAGCCGAACTGCTGCACCACCGGCACAAAGATCGGCAGGGTGATCAGCATGATCGGCAGGGGGCCCATGAACATCCCCAGAAAGATCACCGTGCCGATCATCATCAAGACGATGGCCCCCGGCGTGGTATCCAGTGACATGATCGCATCGACCAACCCATAGGTCGCCCCGGTAAAGGCCAGAAGCTGGGTGAAGGCCACCGCGCCGGATACGATCAGCAGGACCATGACCGATATATTGGCACTGCCGAACATCGACTTGGAAAACACATCCCAGCTCAGCCGGCGCTTCAGGGCGGCCAGGGCCAGGGTGGCCACGGCACCGGTTGCGGCCGCCTCGCTGGGCGTGGCGATCCCGAGGAAGATCACGCCCACCACGGCGAAGACAACAATGCCAAGCGGCAGAATGTTCACCGTGGCCAGGCGCAGCTTTTCCTTCATCGGGGTCGGCTCGATATCGAAGGTGGGGGCGACATCGGGCTCAACCGCGCAGCGGATGTAGATATACCCGACGTAAAGCACCGCCATCAGCAGGCCCGGCAGAATGATCCCGATCAGCAACTTGCCAATGGACAGTTCCCCGACAACGCCCAGAATAACCGCCAGCGAACTGGGCGGGATCATGATCGCCAGCCCGGATGAACCAAGGATCGGCCCCAGCGACATCGGTTTCTTGTAACCGCGCTTTTCCATTTCCGGCACCAGGGACGACCCCAGCAACGCGATCGAGCCCATGGAATTCCCGGTCAGGGTGGAGAACAGCACACCGCCGCCCACGGCCATATAGGCCAGACGCCCGCGCAGCCGGCCGAACCATTTGTCCAGCGTATCCATCAGGTCAATGGCGATGCGCGACTGGAACATCCCCTCGCCCATGATCATGAACAAGGCCACGGGCACCAGGGTAAAGCTGGCGACGGAATCGACGGTGTTGAGAACCAGTTGCTCAACCCCCGACCAGCCACCCAGCAGGATATAGGATCCGACCAGGTTCACCGCCAGAAAGGCGAAGGCAACCGGCAGCCCCAGCAACATCAGCCCCAGCAACGCGCCGACGACCAGCGCAATGACATAATACCATTCCATGATCAGTCCTTTCGGTCGATCAGCGCGTCGACAGCCTGGCGGAAGAACTCGAACGCCATCAGGAACATGCCAATGGGCACCGCCGCCGTGATCCAGAAGCGCTGTGGCGCCAGGACGGTGGTTTCACGCACCCCGGACTGGATCTGGTCGATGACCACGCCAATCCCGGCCACTGTCATGATCAGGCAGATCGCCATGCCCAGCGTGGAATTGAACAGCACTGCCAGCAACCGAGAGGTGCCCAGAAACCGGTTGTACAACAGATCCAGCATCACGTGCCGGTTCTTTTCAAGCAGATAGGGGGCCCCGAGCAGGGTGATGAACAGCAGCGAATATTCGCTGATTTCAATGACCCACAACCGCGAGGATCCGAACATCTTGCGCGAGATGACCTCGATGAAGATGATCGCGCCGACAAAGCTCAGGATGGCGGTCCCGGCGATCGCGCAGATCAGATTGATCCGGCTGAACAGCTGCACGAGGCGATAATAAGCCTGCCGCATGATGTCATGCTCCTTGATTGCTCCGATCGGGAGCGGGAGGGGCCTCATGCGGGACCGGACCTGATCCGATCCCGCAGGTGACCGGGGCTTAGTCGGCCAGCATCGCCCGCAGTTCCGCGCTCAGCTCTTCGCCGGCGGTGCCAGCCATGGCGTCCCATGCGGAATCAAGTGCAGCCTTGCGATAGGCGGCTTCATCTTCGGGCGACAGCGTGATCACCTCAAAACCGGCAGCGGCCATTTCCTCCACGCCCTCTTCCACATCGGTCACCCAGATCTGGTCGATCCGCGGGGCCAGGTCGTCACGCACAAAGGCGACGATCCGGTTACGCAGGTCTTCGGGCATGTTGTTCCATTTCTTCGGGTTCACCAGGATCGGGAAACCGGCCCGGTAGACCCCGGGATAGACCACATGGGTCACGACGCCCTCGAATTGCGGCGCCCAGCCCACGGTGCCGCGCATGAAGCCGTCGATCGCGCCGCGTTCCATGGCCGTATAGATCTCGCCCATGGGCAGAACCAGCGGTTCGGCCCCCAGCGCATTGATCAGCGGCAGCAGCGTCGGGAAGACACGGATGCGCAGCCCGTCGACATCGGACAGCGTTTCGATCGGCTTGTTCAGGAACATGTAGAAGGACAGGTCCGTCGCCGGCACCTCGCCCAGGAAAAACAGGCCATGTTCGGCATGCAGTTCCTGCATCCGTTCGTAATAGCCGGTGGGGCGGATTTCCTCATAGGTCTTGAACGACAGGTTCATCGTCGAGGACGCCGGCACCAGGCCCGAATAGTAGCTGGGGCTGGTGAACGAGATGTCGATGGCACCGTTGCGCACCGCCTCGGCCTGGGAGAAAGGCGGCATCACCTCGGGGCCGCCGCGCCAGTTGATTTTGAACTCGCCTTCGAATTTCGCGTTCACCTCATCAATGAACATGGCAAAGCCGCGGGAAATCCCGGCGGTCTTGGAATCCATGGTCACCGCGTTCATGGTGAATTCCTTGGCCATGGCGGCGCCACCGGCAAAGGTCAGGCTGGCAGCGCAGACCGCAGCTTGCAAAAAGGTTTTCATGGGAACTCCCCTGTTGTCGTCGTGTTTTCTCAGGCCAGTTTGACCGACCAGGCATCATAGCCATAGACCCAGTCGGCATTTCCGGCGTTTTTCATCCATTCATTGGCCAACGAGTTACGCTGAACTTGGGCTGTGCGCGGCTTGCGCTCGGTTTCATAGCGTTCAAGCGCGGCTTCGACCCCACCCAGATCGACACCGTCCAGAGCTCGCGACAGAACCACCGCATCCTCGATGGCCATGCAGGCACCCTGGGCCATGAACGGCACCATGGGATGGGCGGCATCGCCCAGGATCGTGGCATGGCCCTTGGACCATTGCGGCATCGGTTCACGCACATGCAGCGCCGATTTGGTCACCTCTTCGCACGCTGCCAGCAGCGCCTGGGCCTCGGGGTGGAAATTCTCGTATTCGGCCCGCAGTTCCGCCACATCGCCCGGCAGGGTCCAGCCCTCTTCGGTCCAGCCCTCCTGGGCGGTGGTGGCGAAGACAAAGGTTTCCTCACCCCGGGTCAGCGGGAAGGTGACGATCTGCTTTTCCGGGATCTCGCCCCACCATTTGACGAAGGCACCGGTGTTGGGCAGGTCCTTGATCTTGTCGCTGGAAAAGACCGAGCGGTAGGAAACGATGCCGGTGAATTTCGGCGCATCCTTGCCCCACAGCGCCGTGCGCACCGCCGAGTGGATACCATCGGCACCGACCACCAGATCAAAGCTGCGGGTCGATCCATCGGCGAAGGTAACGGTGGCGCCCGCATCGGTCAGGTCAACGGATTTCGCCGACATGCCCAGATGGATCTGGTCCGCCGGCAACTGGTTCTGCAGGGCCTTGAGCAGATCGGCCCGGTGGATCGTCAGCTGTGGCGCGCCGTATTTCTTTTCGGCCTCATCGCTCATTGGCAGACGCGAGGTTTCCTCGCCGCTCACGCCATCGCGGCTGATGCGGAATGTCGGGCGCGCGGCACTGGCACGCAGGGCATCGCCCACCCCAAGCCGGTCCAGCGCCGACACCGCATTGGGTGTCAGGTTAATATCGGCCCCGATGCGGTTGAACTGTGCCGCCTGTTCGAACACCTCGACATCATGTCCGGCTTGCCGCAACGCGATCGCAGCCGCGAACCCGCCGATGCCGCCACCGCATACTCCAATCTTCAAGCTTGCCAAGACCCCCTCCTGTTCTTATATGAACTACTAGTTCAAACTATATCGACCCTCCATTCACAGGTCAAGAAACTTGCCCCCATGACGTGGGACGGGCGAGCGAACCTGCACAAAATACAGGCATCTTTTTCGCGCCTTCCGGCCTCATATTGCTCAACTACGAATAAAGTGTTCTATTTTGACGTGAAAGTTGATGAGGACAGGATGTCGGATCAGGGCAAGACCACCACCCCCAGCTACTCGGTCCCCCCGGTAGAGCGCGCGATCAGCCTGCTGCGCTATATCGGAAACGGTCATAAGTGCCGTAACCTCAGCACTGCGGCCAAGGAGTTGTCGATCAACCGGACCACGCTGATTCGGCTGATCCATACCCTGCTGGACACCCGTATGATCGAAGAGATCGACGAAGGCGCCGGCTATATTCTGGGGCCCGGACTGATCAGCCTGGCGGCCCAGGCGATCCATGGCCGCGATATCGTGCAGGTCTGTCAGCCGATCCTGGCCGATCTGATGCGCAGCACCGGCATGTCCGCCCATCTGGGCATTCTGGACGGGGCCGATATCGTCTATCTCAGCCGCGAGGCGCCCAATTCGCATCTGGTCAGCAATGTGCGCGCCGGATCGCGCTTGGCAGTGCATGCGTCATCCATCGGGCGGGCGATCCTGTCACAGCTGCCCGCAGATGACATCGCCACGTTGCTGGCCGGGGCGGAACTGGCCCCCTCTACCGACAAGACCCCGGTGACCCTTGATGCGGTTCTCGCCCAGGCCGCCCAGGACCGGACCTTGGGCTATGCCTGGAGCGAGGGCAACTTCGAGGCCGGGATCGGATCCTGCGCAGCGGTGATCTTTGATCACAGCGGCAAGCCGGCGGGCGGGCTGAATGTGTCGGGGCCGATATCGGCGTTCACCGGTGAGGCATCGGAAGGGCGTGAAACGATCCGGGCTGCGGTGGTTGCCGCAGCGCGCCAAGCCTCATTGGGGATGGGCTATACGGCAAACGGGTACTGAGGCCAATCACGGCCAGCCGCCAGGTTCCCCGCCAAAAGAAATCTTCCCCAAATTGCGGGCAAAACGACCTGTGTCCGGTTTGCGGACGAAGCTGTCGTTCATCCCCTTGGCGCGGGACAAGCCCGGAACGGGCGCCGCGCCATCACTGGGGCGGCCCACCGGTCTGGCGCTCTGGCTGAAGACAGTGCAAAGTCCTCAGGTCTCGCTAC
>JBKDZR010000018.1:0-6085 GCA_047971485.1 Qingshengfaniella sp.
CTGTCGGACATGCTCAAGGGCAAACAGGGCCGTTTCCGCCAGAACCTTCTGGGCAAGCGGGTCGACTTCTCTGGCCGTTCGGTCATCGTGACCGGCCCGGAACTGAAGCTGCACCAATGCGGCCTGCCCAAGAAGATGGCGTTGGAACTGTTCAAGCCGTTCATCTATTCGCGGCTTGAGGCCAAGGGCCTGTCCAGCACGGTCAAGCAGGCCAAGAAGCTGGTGGAAAAGGAACGTCCCGAGGTTTGGGATATCCTGGATGAGGTGATCCGCGAACACCCGGTCATGCTGAACCGGGCACCGACGCTGCACCGCCTGGGTATTCAGGCGTTTGAGCCGATGCTGATCGAGGGCAAGGCCATTCAGCTGCACCCGCTGGTCTGTTCCGCCTTCAACGCCGACTTTGACGGTGACCAGATGGCCGTGCACGTGCCCCTTTCGCTGGAAGCCCAGCTTGAGGCGCGGGTGCTGATGATGTCGACGAACAACGTTCTGTCGCCGGCCAACGGGGCGCCGATCATCGTGCCGTCGCAGGATATGATCCTTGGCCTCTACTACGTGTCCATGGACCGGGCCGGCATGAAAGGCGAAGGCATGGTCTTTGCCGATGTCGATGAGGTTCAGCATGCGCTTGATGCCGGTGAGGTCCATCTTCATGCCCGCATCACCGCCCGGATCAAGCAGATCGACGAGACCGGCCAGGAGGTCTATCAGCGCTTTGAAACCACGCCGGGCCGGGTCCGGCTGGGGGCGCTGTTGCCGCTGAACGCCAAGGCGCCGTTCGAACTGGTCAACCGGCTGCTCAAGAAGGGCGAGGTTCAGCAGGTCATCGACACCGTCTATCGTTACTGCGGTCAGAAGGAATCGGTCATCTTCTGCGATCAGATCATGGCCATGGGGTTCCGCGAGGCGTTCAAGGCGGGGATCTCGTTTGGCAAGGACGACATGGTCATCCCCGAAAACAAGTGGTCGATCGTCGATGGCGTGCGCGAGCAGGTCAAGGAGTTCGAACAACAGTACATGGATGGCCTGATCACCCAGGGCGAAAAGTACAACAAGGTGATCGACGCCTGGTCCAAGTGTTCGGATCAGGTGGCCGATGCGATGATGGCCGAAATCTCGGCGGTGCGGATCGAAGACGGGGTCGAACAGGAACCCAACTCGGTCTACATGATGTCGCATTCCAAGGCCCGGGGTTCGCCGGCACAGATGAAACAGCTGGGCGGGATGCGTGGCCTGATGGCCAAGCCCGATGGCTCGATCATCGAGACGCCGATCATCTCGAACTTCAAGGAAGGTCTGACCGTGCTGGAGTATTTCAACTCCACCCACGGGGCCCGGAAAGGTCTGGCCGATACCGCGCTGAAGACCGCCAACTCGGGTTACCTGACCCGGCGTCTGGTGGATGTGGCGCAGGATTGCATCGTGCGTATCCACGATTGCGGTACGGATCGTTCGATCACGGCCGAGCCGGCGGTCAACGATGGCGAAGTGGTGTCCTCGATCGGAGAACGTGTTCTGGGCCGTGTTGCGGCCGAGGATGTGCTGCGTCCCGGTACCGATGAGGTTCTCGTGGCCGTTGGCGAGTTGATCGACGAACGTACGGCTGATGCGATCGAGGCGGCGGGCATCCAGAAGATGCGCATCCGCAGCCCGCTGACCTGCGAGGCCGACGAAGGCGTCTGCGCCATGTGCTACGGGCGCGATCTGGCGCGTGGGACGCTGGTCAACAAGGGCGAAGCGGTGGGCATCATCGCTGCCCAGTCGATCGGTGAACCGGGCACCCAGCTGACCATGCGGACCTTCCACATCGGCGGGATTGCGCAAGGTGGCCAACAGTCCTTCCTTGAGGCCAGCCAGCCCGGCAAGGTCGAGTTCCGCAACGCGAACATTCTGAAGAATGACGCGGGTGAACAGATCGTCATGGGCCGGAACATGCAGATGGTCATCGCCGGTGACGACGGCGATGAACGCGCCAGCCACAAGATCGGCTACGGGTCCAAGGTGTTCGTCACCGAGGGCCAGGACGTGAACCGCGGCGACAAGCTGATCGAGTGGGATCCCTACACCCTGCCGATCATTGCCGAGGTCTCCGGTGTGGCCAAGTTCGTCGATCTGGTTTCGGGCCTGTCGGTCCGGGATGAGACCGACGATGCCACAGGCATGACCCAGAAGATCGTCACCGACTGGCGCGCGGCCCCCAAGGGCAACGAGCTGAAGCCCGAGATCATCATCATGGATGGGGCCACGGGCGAACCGGTGCGGTTGGAAAGCGGCAATCCGGCGACCTACACCATGTCCGTTGATGCGATCCTCTCGGTCGAAGACGGGCAAGAGGTTCGGGCCGGTGATGTGGTGGCGCGGATTCCGCGGGAAGGGGCCAAGACCAAGGACATCACCGGTGGTCTGCCGCGGGTGGCCGAATTGTTCGAGGCGCGCCGTCCCAAGGATCACGCGATCATTGCCGAGATTGATGGCTATGTCCGGTTCGGGCGCGACTACAAGAACAAGCGGCGGATCACCATCGAACCGGCCGACGAGTCGCTGGATGCGGTCGAATACATGGTGCCCAAGGGCAAGCACATCCCCGTGGTCGCGGGCGATTTCGTCCAGAAGGGCGACTACATCATGTATGGCAACCCGGCCCCGCATGACATCTTGCGGATCATGGGGATCGAGGCTCTGGCCGACAATCTGATCGACGAGGTGCAGGACGTTTATCGCCTGCAGGGCGTGAAGATCAACGACAAGCACATCGAGGTGATCGTGCGGCAGATGCTGCAGAAATACGAGATCCTCGACAGTGGCGAGACCACGCTGCTGAAGGGTGAACATGTCGACAAGTCGGAACTGGACGAGGCAAATGAAAAGGCCGTGGCCGATGGCCGCCGCCCCGCCGATGCCGAGCCGATCCTGCTGGGGATCACCAAGGCGTCCCTGCAGACCCGGTCCTTCATCTCGGCGGCGTCCTTCCAGGAAACCACGCGGGTGCTGACCGAAGCCTCGGTTCAGGGCAAGCGTGACAAGCTGGTCGGTCTGAAGGAAAACGTCATCGTCGGCCGGCTGATCCCGGCCGGGACCGGTGGCGCCAGTCAGCGGGCACGCCGCATCGCGCTGGACCGTGACCAGAAGGTGATCGACGAGAAGAAGGCCGAGGCCGAAGCCGCCCTGGCTCTGGCCGCGCCGGAAGGTGAGACGCTGGACGATGTCTTCGGTGGGTTGGCTGGGGATAAGGCACCGGCTGCCCCCGACGACGCGGGTCTCTGAGCGTCCTCTCCTTGTGTTCAAACAGGCCCCCGCATTGCCGTGCGGGGGCCTTTTGCATGGGCGGGCTCAGAAATCATGGGCTGGGGCGCAGGCTGGGAAACGAAGTCCGGATTCCCTGATCGTTTCGGGGGCGACAGGGCTGGGGCGATTTGCTACATTTTTTGACAAAGTTACTTTGATGGTGATCCTATGAAACGGTTCTTTGCCCTTGCTCTTCTTCTGCTTGCCGCCCAGCCTGTCGTGGCTGAGACCGTGACCCTGAATTTTGATGCCTGGGATGTGGATCCCTATTCCGGGCCACCGCTCCCGGATGATTGTCTGACGGTTGGGGCGCTCACCCATTGCAACCCGGCCTATGGCGATTACGGATGGTCGGGGGATTACCTGTTCCTGAACCAGGAATGGGGCGCGGCCGGGACCGCAGTCACGGCCGCTGACGGGTATGTCTTTGATGCCATCGGTTTTGGCCGCGCTCTGGCCCGCAGCTGGGCCTTTCTTGCCCCGCGTGGGGCAATTGAGGCGCTAGAGGGAGCCAGTTTTGATCCGGGGGCGGGGGCAATCTATCGCGATGTGTATCGCGATCAGTTCAGCATCCTGGTCGAGGATCAGATCGTCTGGTTCAACGGATACCGCAACGGCACGCTGGTGGCGGAGCATGTCGGGGGGCTGGCGGATTTGGCCGGTGGGTCAATGGCTTTTCCCGACGGCTTCACGCGCCTGGACCGGCTGGAGATTGAGATTCACCTGATCGCCCCGGGCTTTGTCAATACCTCGCCCGGGTTGCCGGTGACCGGGTATAACGATGATTTCCTGCTCAGCTGTTACGGCTCTTATGGGGAATGCAGCGAGTTCAGAGCCGATGATCTGACCCTGACTGTGCTGCCGGCCGTGCCGCTTCCGGCCTCGGTCCTGCTGCTGCTGACCGGGGTGGGCGGGCTGCTGACATGGGGGCGGCGGGCCCGCGCGTGACCCGCTGTCGGGGGCGGACCAAGGCCGGTCTGGCCCGGGGTTGCGGCAGTTTGGCATCGTGCCGGGAGGGTGGTGTTGACACTGCCCCCGACTCTTCGTATACGGCCCGCAATCGGTGAAGGGGTGAACCCGACACCATTTCAGTTTTGCAGTGGTCAAGATCCGGGCAATTGCCCCGATCCTCTGGAAACCCGCCGCAGCGCCCCGGGGTTTGGGGCGTATGCGGCTTTTGCGTCTGCACCGGATTTTGGGGTGGGCGCTGATTTCAGTGGCGCGTCGGTTTCTGGCGTGCGGCCCGATACGAGAAATGCGCAACGCGGGGAAAGAACCGGAATGCCAACGATCCAACAGCTGATCCGCAAGCCGCGGCAGCCGAAAGTGAAACGCTCCAAGTCTCAGCACCTGGAGTCCTGCCCTCAGAAACGCGGCGTGTGCACCCGCGTTTACACGACCACGCCGAAGAAGCCGAACTCGGCCATGCGGAAGGTCGCCAAGGTGCGTCTCACCAACGGCTACGAGGTGATCAGCTACATTCCGGGTGAAAGCCACAACCTGCAAGAGCACTCGGTGGTTCTGATCCGCGGGGGCCGGGTAAAGGACCTTCCGGGTGTCCGTTATCACATCCTGCGCGGTGTTCTGGATACCCAGGGCGTCAAGGATCGCCGTCAGCGCCGGTCGAAATACGGCGCCAAGCGCCCGAAATAAGGAGAGACGCAGATGTCCCGTCGTCACGCCGCCGAGAAACGCGAAGTCCTGCCCGACGCCAAGTACGGTGATCGGGTTCTGACCAAGTTCATGAACAACCTGATGTATGACGGCAAGAAATCCGTCGCCGAATCGATCGTCTACGGGGCGATGGATCGGGTCGAGGAAAAGCTGAAGAAGGCCCCGATCGAGGTCTTCCACGAGGCGCTCGACAACATCAAACCCGCTGTCGAGGTTCGCTCGCGCCGTGTGGGTGGGGCAACCTACCAGGTTCCGGTCGAAGTGCGCCCCGAACGCCGCGAGGCCCTTGCCATCCGCTGGCTGATCGACGCGTCGCGCAAGCGCAACGAACACACCATGCAGGAACGTCTGGCAGGCGAACTGATCGACGCGCTGAACTCGCGCGGGTCGGCCGTCAAGAAGCGTGAAGACACCCACAAGATGGCCGACGCGAACAAAGCGTTCAGCCACTACCGCTGGTAAGGAGTTCGGGCAATGGCACGCGAATATTCCCTGGAGCGTTATCGCAACTTCGGCATCATGGCGCATATCGACGCCGGCAAGACGACGACGAGCGAACGCATCCTCTATTACACCGGCAAGTCGCATAAGATCGGCGAAGTCCATGATGGCGCGGCCACCATGGACTGGATGGAGCAGGAACAGGAACGGGGCATCACCATCACCTCGGCGGCGACCACGACCTTCTGGTTCCGCACCGAAGATGGCGAAACCCCGACTGGTGGCTACGGCGATACCCCGGATGAGGCCAAGTTCCGCTTCAACATCATCGACACCCCCGGCCACGTGGATTTCACCATTGAGGTTGAGCGCTCGCTGGCCGTTCTCGATGGCGCCGTCTGTGTGCTGGATGCCAATGCCGGCGTCGAGCCCCAGACCGAAACCGTCTGGCGCCAAGCTGACCGGTACAAGGTCCCGCGCATCGTCTTCGTCAACAAGATGGACAAGATCGGCGCTGACTTCTTCAACTGCGTCAAGATGATCAAGGACCGGACCGGTGCACAGCCGATGCCGATCCAGTTTCCGATCGGCGCCGAGGATAACCTTGAGGGGATCGTTGACCTTCTGACCATGAAGGAATGGGTCTGGAAGGGCGAGGATCTCGGCGCGAGCTGGGCCATTC
>JBKDZR010000019.1:0-72033 GCA_047971485.1 Qingshengfaniella sp.
CGCAGCCCGTACACGCCATTGGGAATGTCCTCGGCAATCGCGTCGGTCAGCTGAACCTCGCCCCCGGCGCCCGGTTTCATCTGGTTCAGATTTTCCAGAACATTCGGCGACAGGATATAGCGCCCGATCACCGCCAGGTTGGACGGCGCATCTTCGGATTTGGGCTTTTCGACCATGCCATTGACCGACACCACGGTGCCCATGTCCTTTTCGACAGACAGAACCCCATAGCTGGAAATCTTGTCCTGAGGCACCTCCATCGCCGCGACCATGCAGCCGCCGGTTTCCTGATAGGCCTCGATCATCTGTTGCAAACAGGGCTTGTCGCCAGCGATCACATCGTCGGGCAACAAAACGGCAAAGGGTTCATCCCCGATCAGACGGCGGGCGCACCACACGGCATGCCCCAGGCCCAGGGCCTCGCGCTGGCGCACATAGGCGATGGCCCCCGATGGCATATCCGTCTTTTGCAGCGCGTCCAGAAGATCGAGCTTGCCCTTGCGCTGCAGGGTTTCTTCCAGTTGCGGAGCAGCGTCAAAGTAATCTTCCAGCGCAGATTTCCCGCGCGATGTCACGAAGATGAATTCCTCGATCCCGGCGGCGCGGGCCTCGTCGATCGCGTATTGGATCAGTGGCTGATCGACCAGGGTCATGATCTCCTTCGGGATGGACTTGGTGGCAGGCAGAAACCTTGTCCCGAGACCGGCGACCGGAAATACGGCTTTGGTTACTTTTCTCTTCATCTCATCCATCCAGTTACATCGCGCACAGCAGTTTTACTTGCTCTTAAACCCTTCTGGTTCTCAGAGGGTTTACAGTCGATCCGATATCCCCATCGGTCATTCGAAATTGTTCAGCCATGAGACATGGAAAGCATAGTCCTGCCCCACCATCATGGCAATCTGTCCCTATTGGCGGAAAGTAACGTGTTTATTAACACACTGCCCCGCTTTTCGGCCAAAATCCGTCAATCGAGCCCCAACTCGGCCAGCATGGCTTCGATCCGGGGAACATCCTCGGGGTTGTTCAACTCCCAAAAGGCGCGGCCCCGGCCATCGACCTCGACGCACAAAACGGGATGGCCATGTTCGAGAAAGCGCAGTTGTTCCAGCCCTTCCAGGGCTTCCAGCGGCCCCGGTTTCAGCTGGCCATAGGCCGTCAGCGCCGTCGGGCGATAAGCATAGACCCCGACATGGTGAAAGACCGGGGTCGGCGCCGCGTCGTCAAAGGTGGTGCCGGTATAGGGGATCACCTCTTTCGAGAAATAGAGCGCCAGCCCGGTCTGTCCGAACACGGCGGTGGTACCGCCCACCCGGCCATGGCGGCGATCCTCAAGAAAGCTGGCCAGGGCCCGCCCATCACAGCGCAGAACCGGGGTGGCGACCTCGGCCTTGGGGTTGGCGCGCAGGCCGGCGACCAGATCCTCGACGAACCAGGCCGGGGTCAGGGGGGCATCGCCTTGCAGGTTGACCACGATCTCGGGGGTTTCGCCCAGCCGGTTCAGGGCATCGGCGCACCGCTCGGTCCCATTGGCACAGTCGGGTGAGGTCATGCAGACCTCGGCGCCAAAGCCCTCGGCATGTTCGCGGATCCGATCGTCATCGGTGGCCACAACCACCCGGTCGATCCCCTTGGCTGCCACCGCCGCCTCCCACGAGCGACGGATCAGGGATTTCGCCACGCCCCCCGCGCCCCGCAACTCGGCCAGCGGTTTGCCGGGGTAACGGGTGGATTGGTAACGGGCGGGAATGACCAGGAGAACGGACACGGGCCTTATCCTTTGTGCAACGTCACGCCGGGGGCATGGGCAATGAAGAACGGGTTTTCATAGCCGGGTTTGCCATAGGTCAAGGGGGTGTGATCGTCAAACCGCACCATGCGCCCCCCGGCCCCCAGCAGCACGGCCTGCCCGGCAGCGGTATCCCATTCCATGGTCCGTCCAAGACGGGGATAGAGATCGGCCTCGCCCGACGCGACAAGGCACAGCTTAAGCGAGGATCCCGCGCTTGTCATGTCACGCACGGCATATTTGGCGATATAGGCGTCGGTCGCGGCATCGCGATGGCTTTTCGAGGCCACCACCATCAGCGCCCCATTGTCCGGCCGACCAACCCGCACCGGCACGGTTGCCCCCCGGGCCTGCGCATCGAAAGGGCCGGCTTCCTCGACCGTGTGGCCGGCGGCATCGGTATAGAACAACCGCCCCCGCGCCGGCGCATACACCACACCGCGCAGGGGAACGCCACCTTCGACATAGGCGATGTTGACCGTGAACTCGCCCCGGCGCTTGATGAATTCCTTGGTGCCATCCAGCGGATCAACGATCAGAAAGCTGTCGGCCTGCTGCGTGTGGGAACCGGCCTGTTCCTCGGTCACGATCAGCGTATCTGGGAAGGCCTCGGCCAGGCCAGCGGCGATCAGGGCGTCGGCGGCCTCATCGGCCTCAGTCACCGGACTGGCATCTGATTTTGAACGGATCTCGAAATCCTCGGCCTCGTAGATCTTCATGATCACATCGCCCGCCTCCAGCGCCAATCGGCGCATGACGGTTTCAAGCTTGGCAAAATCCATGGACATCCGGCCCCCGCATCCCTGTGCACTTGCTTATTCCGCAGGCAATCCGAAACGGCAAGGGCCGAGGGCAGGGACCTGCGGCTTGCCGCCGATGGACGGGGCGGATTTCAGCGCACCACCCGCAGGGTCAGGTTGATCCGCCCGCCCCGGGGCAGCAACGTGGAGCTGCCAAAGCGGATCCGATCCACCCCGTGATAGGCCAGACGCGCCGCGCCAGCCAACACCACCACATCACCCGAGCGCAGCCAGACAGATCGTGTCGGCCCCCCGCGCATCACACCGCCCACCCGGAACAGTCCCTCATCGCCCAGCGAAACCGACAGAACCGGCTGGGTGACATCGGCCTCATCGCGGTCCTGATGCAGCCCCATGCGGGCGCCCTTGCCGTAGAAATTGACCAGGCAGCACTCAGGCGCGCGGGCCTCGGGCAGCAGATCGGCCCACAATGCCAGCAGCACCCGGGGAATCGGCGGCCAGGCCCCGCCGTCCGGATGACATGGCGCATAACGATAGCCGCGCCGGTCCGACACCCAACCGAACCGCCCCGCCGCCGTCGTCCGGACCGACATCGGCCGGCCCTGCGCGGTCACCATCCCAACCAGGGGCGCAGCCGCGCAAACCGCCCGGATCTCGGCGACAAGGGCGGCCTGCGCCGTCCCGTCCAGATGACCGTGCAGGATCCGCACTCCGTTCAGATCCGAGCCCAGACCGGACCGCACAGCCCTATTTGGTGGATTTGTCGGCAATTTTCATCCCCGTACGCCTGCCGCGCCGCTTGCAGCGCCCATACACCCTTCATATATACCCGTCAGCCAGCCGGAACACCGGCCTAAACCCAAGGGATGGGGGAGCGGCGCCGATTATCGGGTCCTCCCCCCGCATCGCCAGAAAGAAGGTAGAAAGCATGGCAAAAGTCATTGGTATCGACCTCGGGACCACGAACAGCTGCATCGCGATCATGGATGGATCGCAGGCCCGGGTGATCGAGAACTCGGAAGGGGCCCGGACGACGCCCTCGATCGTTGCATTCTCTGAAACGGAACGTCTGGTAGGCCAACCCGCCAAACGGCAGGCCGTGACCAACCCGGACAACACGATCTTCGCCGTCAAACGACTGATCGGCCGCCGCGTGGGCGATGCCGAGGTCGAGAAGGACCGCAAGCTGGTTCCCTACACCATCATTGATGGCGGCAACGGCGACGCCTGGGTCGAATCCCGTGGCGAGAAATACAGCCCCAGCCAGATCTCGGCCTTCATCCTGCAAAAGATGAAGGAAACCGCCGAAAGCTATCTGGGTGAAAAGGTCGAGCAAGCGGTCATCACCGTGCCGGCCTATTTCAACGACGCCCAGCGTCAGGCCACCAAGGATGCCGGCAAGATCGCCGGTCTGGAAGTGCTGCGGATCATCAACGAACCGACCGCTGCGGCCCTGGCCTATGGTCTGGACAAGAAGGAATCCAAGACGATCGCCGTCTATGACCTTGGCGGTGGTACCTTCGACGTGACCATCCTGGAAATCGACGACGGCCTGTTCGAAGTGAAATCAACCAACGGGGACACGTTCCTCGGCGGTGAAGATTTCGACATGCGGATCGTCACCTACCTGGCCGAAGAGTTCAAGAAAGAGAACGGCGTCGACCTGACCCAGGACAAGATGGCCCTGCAGCGCCTGAAGGAAGCTGCGGAAAAGGCCAAGATCGAACTGTCCTCTGCCAGCCAGACGGAAATCAACCAGCCGTTCATCTCCATGGGCGCAAATGGTCAGCCGCTGCACATGGTCATGAAACTGACCCGTGCCAAACTGGAAAGCCTGGTCGGTGACCTGATCAAGAAGTCGATGAAACCCTGCCAGGCCGCGCTGAAGGATGCCGGCGTCTCGACCTCGGAAATTGATGAGGTCGTTCTGGTCGGCGGCATGACCCGCATGCCCAAGGTCATCGAAGAGGTGACCAAATTCTTCGGCAAGGAACCCCACAAGGGCGTCAACCCGGACGAAGTGGTCGCCATGGGCGCCGCCATTCAGGCCGGCGTTCTGCAAGGTGACGTCAAGGATGTCGTGCTGCTGGACGTGACCCCTCTGTCGCTGGGGATCGAAACCCTGGGTGGCGTCTTCACCCGGCTGATCGACCGCAACACGACGATCCCGACGAAGAAATCGCAGATCTTCTCGACCGCCGAGGACAACCAGAACGCCGTGACCATCCGGGTCTTCCAGGGCGAACGCGAAATGGCCGCAGACAACAAGCTGCTGGGCCAGTTCAACCTGGAAGAAATTCCCCCGGCGCCGCGCGGCCTGCCCCAGATCGAGGTGACCTTCGACATCAACGCCGACGGCATCGTGGCCGTGGCCGCGAAAGACAAGGGCACCGGCAAGGAGCAGAAGATCACCATCCAGGCCTCCGGCGGTCTCTCGGACGATGAAATCGACCAGATGGTCCGCGACGCCGAGGCAAATGCCGAAGCCGACAAGGAGCGCAAGGAACTGGTCGAGGCCAGAAACCAGGCCGAAAGCCTTGTCCACTCGACCCGCAAGTCCCTGGAAGAGCATGGCGACAAGGTCGATCCGTCGACTGTCGAAGCCATCGAACTGGCCATTGGCGCCCTTGAGGAAACGCTGGAAACAAACGACGCCGGCAAGATCAAGTCCGGCATCCAGAACGTCATGGAAGCGTCCATGAAACTGGGTGAGGCGATCTACAAGTCGCAACAGCAGGATGCTGGCGAAGAGGCCGCGGATGGCGATGGCGAACCCGGCGGCGTCGATGACGACATCGTGGATGCCGATTTCGAGGATCTGGGCGACAACAAGCGCGCCTGATCCATGGCCGATTGACGGGACCGGCCCTGGTTTGATCCGGGCCGGTCTTGCGTTTCCAGGAAGGGTGACGCGCCAATGGCAAAACGCGATTTCTATGACGTTCTCGGCGTGTCGAAAGGCGCAACCGAGGATGAGATCAAAAAGGCCTATCGCAAGAAGGCCAAGGAACATCACCCGGACAGGAACGCCCAGAATCCGGATGCAGAAGCCCTGTTCAAAGAGGCAGCCGAAGCTTACGAGGTTCTCAAAGACCCTGAAAAAAAGGCCGCCTATGACCGGTTCGGCCATGCAGCTTTTGAAGGTGGCATGGGCGGGCCTGGCCCCGGGCGCGGACCGGGCGGGGCAGGCGGTCAAGGCGATTTCGCCTCGGCCTTCTCGGATGTGTTTGACGACCTGTTCGGCGATTTCATGGGTGGCCGTGGCGGCGGCGGGGCCGCCGGTGGCCGGCAGCGGGCCGCACGCGGATCCGACCTGCGCTACAACCTGCGCCTGACCTTGGAAGAGGCGTTCAACGGGTTGCAGAAATCCATCACCGTGCCCTCTGCGGTGCCCTGTACCGCCTGCAACGGCACCGGCGCCGAGGGCGGGGCCGAACCCGTCACCTGCCCGACCTGTTCAGGCATGGGCAAGGTGCGCGCCCAGCAGGGGTTTTTCACGGTTGAACGGACCTGTCCGACCTGTTCGGGCATGGGGCAAATCATCAAAAACCCCTGCTCTGTCTGCCATGGCCAGGGCCGTGTCACCCGCGATCGCAGCCTATCGGTCAACATCCCCGCCGGCGTTGAAACAGGCACCCGCATTCGCCTGTCCGGTGAAGGCGAGGCAGGCATGCGCGGCGGGCCTACCGGCGATCTGTATATCTTTATCGAAGTCAGCGAACATCCGCTGTTCCTGCGCGACGGGCTGCACCTGCATTGCCGGGTTCCGGTGCCCATGGCCACCGCCGCCCTTGGCGGGGATATCGAAGTGCCGACCATCGACGGTGGCCGCAGCCGGGTCAAGGTGCCGGCAGGCAGCCAGTCGGGCCGCCAAATGCGCCTGCGCGGCAAGGGCATGCCAGCAATCCGTGGCGTGCAGCATGGCGACATGATGATCGAACTGGCGGTTGAAACCCCGGTGAACCTGACCGGTCGCCAAAAGGACATCCTGCGCGAGTTCGAGAAACTGGCCGAGAACAACAACCCCGAAGCCTCGAACTTCTTTTCGAAGGTGAAAAGCTTCTGGGATGGGATGAAGGGCTGACCTTTTTCAAAGTCGGCTCTGCGGGACAAGGCGGCCGGGACCATGGCGGGACAAGCCCGGAACGGGCGCTTTGCTGCGCGCCGGACCGGCCCCGGTCTGGCGGTATCTCTGGCGCGGCTGGTTTTTCTTGATCCAACGGCCGCCTTGTCCGGCAGGGCAACCTTTACAGGCGATGTGTCCTTGCCCCCCATTGCCCTGATATCCCCAGTCAAAACCGTCACACTTAACTATTCCTTCACCCTGATTGGGAAAGGGTCAGTCTATGGACGATCCTTTTGCCTTTCGCGAACCGATGCTGCCCCTCTTCGAGGGGCAGGAATTCATCGCGACGGACCCCAAGGGCCGCAAACTGCCCTCTTACATCAAGGATCACCGCAAACGCCTGCGCGAACGCTTTCTCGCCGCCGGCGGCGATGCCATGCCGGATTACGAATTGCTGGAACTGATCCTCTTTGCCGCCATCCCCCGCTGCGATGTCAAACCCGTGGCCCGGCGCCTGCTGGAAACCTTCGGCGATTTCGCCCGGGTCCTGTCAGCCCCCGCCGAACGGCTGATGGAGGTGCGCGGGGTTGGCGCCCAGGTGGTCGTGGCGCTGAAGGTCACAGAAGCGGCCAGCCGGCGCATGGCCCGGTCCCGCGTCCTGCAACGGCCGGTGATTTCAAGCTGGGACGCGGTGCTAGACTACTGCCACACCACCATGTCACACCTGAAAACCGAACAATTCCGCGTCCTGTTCCTTGATCGCAAAAACGTGCTGATCGCCGATGAGGAACAGGCCAAGGGCACCGTCGATCACGTCCCCGTCTACCCGCGCGAGGTGATCAAACGGGCGCTGGACCTGAATGCCAGCGCGATCATCCTGGTCCACAACCACCCGTCCGGGGACCCCACGCCCTCAGACGCCGACATTTCCATGACCCATCGCATCCAGGAGGCGGGCGAAGTCATGGGCATCACCCTGCACGATCACCTGATCATCGGCGCGTCCTGCGAACTGAGCTTTCGGACAGCCGGATATATCTAAAGCGTGTCGCGTTCATTCGCACTCACACGACACACTCTAAGTCTTTGACACCGCATGTTCCAAGAGCACAAAACCGGTACCCAGTTTTGTGCACCATGCTCTGCACACGTTCGCCCCGTCGAGCTGTCAGCGCAACCGGTTCAGCAGATCCAGAGACGCATAGCCATCCGGGATCAACCCCGTGGCTTGCTGATAGCTGCGGATCGCCCCGATCGTGTTCGGCCCGATCCGGCCATCCACCCCCTTGGTGCTGAACCCCGCGCGGGTCAGGGCGCGCTGCAATTCCTCGCGCTCGGCCAGACGCAACGCCCGGTCCCCGCGCGGCCAATCAGCACGAAAATCAGGTGCCCCTCGCAACCGATCCGCCAGATGGCCGATGGCGATCACATAGGCATCGGCGCTGTTGTAGCGCTCAATCACCCGGAAATTCGGAAAGATCATCAAGGCCGGTCCCCTGGCCCCCGCCGGCAGCAGGATCTCAGCCCGGTCATTGTCCGGCAGAACCGCCCCGGACATGCTGCGGATCCCAAGCGCGTGCCAGGCTTCGGTGGATTGCCGGCGCCCATCGGCCAGCCGATAGTCGAACGCTTCGGGCAGCACCACCTCGACCCCCCAGGGCGCGCCTTTTTCCCAGCCGAACCCGGCCAGATAGGCCGCCGCCGAGGCCAGCGCATCGGTCGGATCGTCCGACCAGATGTCGCGGCGCCCATCCCCATCGAAATCCACCGCATACGCCAGATAAGAGGTGTGCATGAACTGGGTATGGCCCATGGCGCCGGCCCAGCTGCCCTTCATCCCGGCGGGCACGACATCGCCGGCCTCGATGATCCGCAGGGCGGCGATCAGCTGCTCTTCGAAAAATGCGCCGCGGCGGCCATCATAGGCCAGGGTCGCCATGGCCTCGATGGTGTTCTCGTTGCCCCGAAACGTGCCATAGGCGCTTTCCAACCCCCAGATCGCCGCAACGATCTGCTTGTCGACACCGTAATGCGCCTCAATCCGGTCCAGCGCCGCGCCATGACGGGCCAGCGCATCCCGCCCGTTGCGGATCCGCGTTTCGGACACCGCGCTGTCCAGATAGTCCCAGATCGCCCTGGAAAACTCGCCCTGGTTGCGGTCACGACCGATCACACCGGTGTTGTAGCGCAGCCCCGGCAGGGTGCGCGTCAACGTGGCCTGGCTGATGCCAGCCGCCCGGGCACGGGTCTGAAAGTCGCCCAACCAGGCGGAAAACCCCAGATTATCCTGCGTCATCTTGACCTGGGCCGGGGCAGTCTCCTGGGGGCGCAGTACCGGACGGGGCGAAGCGACCCGCGTCACCGCCACAAGGCCCGGCCTTGGATCGGGGCGCGCATCCGAGGCCGCCAGATCACTGGCGGCACAGGTGGCAACAAAGGTAGCGAAAACGGCAAGGAAAGAGCGCGCGCGCATCGGGGGGATCCTGTGATTTTGACTGCTCGTCGTTTTGTTTTGCCAGAATCATACCAGAAACCTGCCCCGGGTCATCCGAAAATGCGTTAACATATCCGCTTAGCGCCGGGTGCGCGCCACCTTGCGTTTGGTCTTGGCTGTCTTTGCCTTGGTCCGCGCCGCCTTGCGCCGCACAGGACCACGACCCCGGCGCGGCCCGCCGCCACGCGCCAGTTGCTGGCCATCGAGATCCAGCAACTCCAGCAACAGCCCGCCCGTTACCGGCACCGCATCGACCAGTCGCACCGTGACCCGCTGGCCCAGGGCGATGACCTGCCCGGTATCGGCGCCCATCAGGGAATGGCTGTCCGCGTCATGGTGGAAATACTCGGTCCCCAGGCTGCGGATCGGGATCAGCCCGTCGGCGCCGGTTTCATCCAGCCGGACGAACAGGCCAAAGCGGGTTACCCCGGAAATGCGCCCACCGATTTCGGTGCCCAGCCGTTCCGACAAATAAGCGGCCAGGTAGCGGTCCGTGGTGTCGCGCTCGGCGGCCATTGAGCGGCGTTCCGTATCCGAGATATGCTTGGCCGTTTCCTCCAGCCCCTCGGCCTCCTGCGCAGTCTGCCCATCCCGTTTCGCCCCCGGCCAGCCATGGGCGGCGATCAGCGCGCGGTGCACGACCAGATCGGCATAGCGCCGGATCGGCGAGGTGAAATGCGCATAGGCCCGCAGCGCCAGCCCGAAATGCCCAAAGTTTTCAGGTGCATAATAAGCCTGGGTCATGGATCGCAGGGTCGACATGTTGATCAGTTCGGCGAAATCCGTCTCTGCCGCCTGATCCAGCAACCGGTTCAGATGCCGGGTTTGCAGCACCTGCCCCTTGGCCAGGTTAAGCCCCGCGCCCTGGGCCGTTTCACGCAGGGCTTCCAGCTTGGCCGGCTCCGGTTCCTCATGGACGCGGAACAGCAGGGGCTGGCGCTTGGCGATCAGGGTTTCGGCGGCGCAGACATTGGCCAGCACCATGAATTCCTCGATCAGGCGATGGGCATCCAGCCGTTCGCGAAAGGCGACCGAGGTCACCTTGCCGGCCTCATCCAGCACGATCTGGCGTTCGGGCAGGTCCAGATGCAGCGGCTGACGGCGGTCACGCGCCTTGGCCACGGCGGCATAGGCGGCATAGAGGGGCGCGATCACGCTGTCCTTCAGCGCCAGCGCGGCATCGCTGGCGTGCGGCGTGCCGTCCATGGCCCCCTGCACGGCCTCATAGGCCAGGGACGCGGCCGAGCGGATCATCGCCCGGTGAAAGGCATGTCCGATGCGGTTGCCCTCGGCGTCGATCCGCATTTGCAAGGCAATCACCGCACGCGGCACCCCTTCGTGCAGGGAACACAGATCGCCGGACAGCCGGTCGGGCAGCATCGGCACCACACGATCGGGGAAGTAGGTGGAATTGCCGCGCTTGCGGGCCTCACGGTCCAGGTCAGATCCCGGTGTCACATGATGGGCGACATCGGCGATAGCCACCCAGACCAGATGGCCCCCGGGGTTTTCGGGGTCCGGATCGGACTGGGCAAAGACGGCATCGTCATGATCCCGGGCATCGGCCGGGTCAATGGTGACAAAGGGCAGATCCCGCAGATCGAGGCGCTTGCCCAAGGCGGCCGGTTTCTGGGCGTCGGTTTCGGCCAGAACCGCCTCGGGGAAACTGTCGGGGATACCATGGGCGTGGATCGCAATCAGCGATACCGCCCGGGGCGCGCCGGGATCGCCCAGCCGGGTGACGATCCGCGCCGCCGGCAGGCCCATGCGGGCGCGGGGGCCGACCAGTTCGGCCTCGACCAGCTCACCATCCTTGGCGCCATGGGTGACGCCGGGGCCCACCCGCCATTCGCGGTCGGACCCCTTGTCGATGGGCAGGATACGCCCGCCCTCGGCGTCCTTGCGATAGACACCCAGAACACGCTTGGGGTGGGTCCCGATCCGGCGGATCAGCCGGGCCTCATAGGCGTGATCGGGCTGGCCCACATGGGCCAGCCGCGCCAGGATCCGATCCCCCGCACCCAAGGCCGGTTCGGCCGCGCGCGGGATATAGAGGATCGTCGGCTCGGGCTCGTCGCCGTGCCATTCCAGCGGTCGAGCGAACAGATCGCCATCCGCGGTGGGGGGCAGCACCTCCAGCACGCTGACCGGCGGCAGACGATCCGGATCCCGATAGCTGCGGCGGCGCTTTTCCAGAAGGCCCTCATCCTCCAACTCGCGCAGCACCAGTTTCAGGACGTCGCGGTCCGGGCCCTTGATGCCGAAAGCACGGGCGATATCACGTTTCGAGGCGCTGTTCGGGTGGTCCGAAATCCAGGCGAGGATCTCGTCCTTTGAGGGTACGCGGGTCATGGCCAACCGCTATCATGGGTGGCCTGCGCCGTCACGGGCAAAGACCGGGCCAGGGGCAAGCAATCCCCGCCCCCGCGGGCATCAGGGGCCAAGATCAATGCCTGGCCGTTTGCCCGGCGCCGAACCGGAAACGGATCCGGCGCCGAACACCCGTTCAGGTGGTGATCTTGAAGACGCGGCGGGCGTTGCCTTCGAAGAACTGCTTCAGCCCCTCTTCGCCGATGTTCATGGCATCCAGCGCGCCGACCTCTTCGGGAACGAACTGCCACGGATAATCCATGGCATAGAGCATCCGATCCGGCCCGATCACGTTGCGGACATATTCAATGGGCGGGGCCCAGCCGATACCGCTGGAGGTGTAGTAGAAGTTGTCGATCAGATAATCCCAGGCCCGGCGCTTCAGCTGATGCACATCCGGGTAGCGCCCAGTGCGCGAGATATGCCCGTGCATGAAATCAATGCGATACAGCCAATAGGGCAGTGCCTCACCGCAATGGCCAAGAATGATCTGCAGCTTGGGGAAGCGATCGAACAGCCCCGACACCAGCAGCCGCAGCGCGTGCAGGCCTGTGTCGCAGGCAAAGCCGTAAACCGCCGCATCGAGGCCGCGTTTCAGGAACGGCTCGATCATTTGCGGCGAGGGCGTGTTCGGGTGCAGATAGATCGGCACATCCAGCGCCTCGGCCGCCTCGAACAGGCCCCAGTACTTTTCATCGTCCATATAGGTGCCCAGGGTGTGGGAATTCAGGATCCCACCACGCAGGCCCAGCTTGGTCACGCCGCGTTCCAATTCCTTCTCGGCCTCACCGACATCCAGCGGGCTGAAGGCGGCCAGCCCGACATAGCGGTCGGGATGGGCGGCGATGCCCTCGGCCAGCTGGTCGTTGGTGCTGCGGGCCAAGGCGCTGGCCAGCTTGGGCTCGAACACCTGCACCCCGGGTGAGGACAGCGACACCACCTGCATGTCGATCCCCGAGGCATCCATATCCGCCAGGCGTTCCTCCCCCAGGGTCTGGATGCGCCGCGAATGGGCCCGGGCCTTTTCCGTGGTCGATTTGCCGAAGAACCCCCAGAGGCTCTTGAAACCGGGATCGGTGATCGTGCCGTCCTCCAACCCCTTGAGATACAGGTCCATCATCTCGGGGGGCAGCCAGGCCTCTTCGGTGGCGATCCGCTTGTAGGGCGGGTTGGGGTTGCGCGGGGGCATGGGGGGATAACGGTCAGTCATGGGCAAGCTCCTTTTCTGGATCGGATGGGGCCGCATCAGGCGCGGCGCAAAAACGGGTAAAGAGGTAAGCGATGAGAACGACGGCAAGAACCAGCCCGATGGCGACGGGTGAAGCCGGGGGCAACACCGCCGTGATCCCACCCGCCCCCAGCGCCACCAGCCCCGCCGCCAGCCGCCGGATCCCGCCGCCATAGGCGCGGCGTGTGGCAAGAACCTCGGACAGCAGGTAACCGGCGACAAGGATACTGAGGATCGAAACAGCGATCTCCAGCATACTGCCCTCCATCACCAGCGCAGGGTTCACGGCAAAGACGAAGGGCAGCAGATAGGCGGTGATCGCCAGTTTCAGCCCCGTTGTCCCGGTGGCCCACATGTCGGATTTGGCAATGCTGGCCGCCGCATAGGACGCGATGGCCACCGGCGGGGTCAGCATCGACAGCAAGCCGAAATAGAAGATGAACAGATGCGCCGACATCTGCCCCACCCCGGCCCGGATCAGCGCAGGGGCCAGCAGCACCGAGATGATCACATAGACACCGGTGGTCGGCATGCCCACACCCAGCACGATCGCCAACAGCGCCGTGGCCAGAAGCAGCGCGAACAGCCCCCCCAGTGCAGCGATCTTGCCCAAGGCCTGGGTCAGGGCAAAGCCCAGCCCGGTCACGTTGATCGTGCCGATGACGATCCCGGCGATCCCGCAAACCAGCAGGATCGGGATCAGCGTCTGACCACTGTCCAGCAGAATACGCGGGATCAGAGACAGGCGCGGGGCCCCACGCGGCGCGGCGACCATGTGCAGGGCCAGCGCCGCACCGGCGGAATAAAGCGCCGACTTGCCCGGCGAATAGCCCAGAACGAAGAGAAACCAGATCAGCACACCCAGCGGCGCCAGCAGCGGCCAGGCCCCTTTCAGCGCCGCGCCCACCTTGGGCAGGGTATCGCGCGGCTCGCCCAGGATACCATGGGCGGCGGCATAGCGATCCACCTGACGATACAGCAGGTAATAGTAGAACAGCGCGGGCAGGAAGGCGGCAATGACCACATCAGAATAACCGACCTGAAGGAACTCGGCGATGACGAAGGCGGTGGCACCCATCACCGGCGGCGCGATCTGGCCACCGTTGGAGGCGACGGCCTCAATCGCACCGGCATAGCGGGCGGGAAAGCCGGCCTTTTTCATCATCGGGATGGTGACCACGCCGGTGGACATGACATTGGCCACGGTCGATCCCGACAGCGTGCCGAACAGCGATGAGGCCAGGATCGCCACCTTGGCCGGCCCACCCCGGCGATGGCCCATCAGCGACAGGGCCAGCCGGGTCATCGCATCGCTGCCGCCAACCGCGTTCAGCGTGGCCCCGAACAGGATGAAGCCCAGGATCTGATTGGCCCCAACATTCAAGACAAGTCCAGGTATTCCATTGGAATCATTATATATATACAAAAGATAGCGGGCCGGTTTCAGATAGGCACCCTCCAGGATGCCCGGGGCCATCCAGCCCAAGAACCCATAGGCCATGAACGCCAGCCCGAGGACAGCCAGCACCGGCCCGCAGGTGCGGCGCGTCACCTCGACCAACCCGGCGATGGCAAACAGCGCCGGTACCCATTTCTCCGGGCCACGGCTGGCCGCAGTCATCAGCCAGCCCTCATAGTTCCAGCCCAGCCAGAACCAGCCGGCCATGGCCAGCACGCCGACCCCCAGATCCGGCCAGCGCCACAGCCCCGGCAACGGCCGGGCCAGAACACCGGCCAGAACCGCCAGGCCCAGAATGACGGCCAGATATTGTTCGGTGATGATCACCAGGCCCAGCCGACCCGGAATATCCAGGATCCACAGGGCGCCAAGTGCGGGGATCACCGCAGCGAAAGATGCAGGGGTCAACGGAACTCTCCGGTCGTCATGTCACAGTGCATCGCGCTGTGATCTTTCGGTGTCGCATGGACGGTCTGCGCCTGGAACGTGTCGCGTTCCTTCGCAGCCACCAATGCGCCCTAACCACCTGATAACGCATGATCAAAACCCCGGAACCGACACTCGGTTCCGGGTGTTCATGCGTTAGTCCAGCGTGGCTTCGTGCGCCGTGTTCTGGTCGGTCCAGAGGCCCTTTTCGGTAAAAAAGGCGACCGCCGCCGGATGATAGGGCACGGTATTGGTCGGCGCCGCCATCCGGTCCTGGGATGCGGTTGCAAGGGCCGGATAGTCGGTTTTCAACTGGGGCAGCGCATCCCACAGGGCCGACAGGATCGCCGTTGCATCGGCATCTGACAAATTGGCGCTTGTCGTCAGGAACACGTCATAGGCGGAAATGGTGACCGGATCGGTGACCTCGGGCATGCGCGGGTTTGGATCCACCTGCATCAGATAGACCCCGGGATAGGCCTCGCCGATCACCTCATCGGTGGCATCGTCCCCGGTGATCGACAAATAGCGGATCCCGCCCGGGATCGTCGCATGGGCCTGCTGGGTCAAGGGAATGCCCACGGCCACACCGCTGGCATCCAGGGTGCCCTCGGTCAGCCCCTCCATGCCCTGGGCCAGACCGGCCACGGTGACGCCCTCGACCTGATCCTCGGACACACCACCGGCGATCAGCGTGGCCACATTCACCCGGCCTGTCGCCTGCTGCGAGGACACCGCCGTGACCACGCGCTTGCCGACCAGATCGGCAACCTCGGTCATGCCGCTGTCGGCGCGCACGGCAAAGGCCTGACGCAGGGGCCACAGCCGGGCCAGGACACGCATCCCCGTATAGGGATCGTTACCATAATCCCCCCGGTACCACCCCCCGACATCAATCGAGGAATTCAACCCAACCGTCACTTCATCGGCTGCAATCAATGGCACATAAACCGAGGATCCGGTGAACGGCTGCACCGTGACCTGGCGCTGCAGCCCATCCTGCAAGGCAGCGGCGATGCCACCCCCGATCGTATAGTAAAGCGTTCCCTGCGGATTGGTGCCGATGGTGATCCGGCCCTGGGCCTGCGCAGCCGGGCCAACGCCCATCGTGGCAGCCACGGCAAGGCCGACGGCAAAGATGCGTCCGATCATAGATAGTCCTCCCTCGATGCGCAGCTCATGCTCCTCAGCCGCTACGCGTTTCCCTGTGTAGCACCCCACCAGCCCTTCATTTTATGAAATGTTAGACTTTATTCATTGATTAATACTATGAATAGCTATGTCCGTCGCCCATCTCACCCTGCGCCAGTTGCAGGCCATCCAGGCCATCTACGTGACCCGGCGCATCTCGGCTGCGGCGCAGCGGATGAATATCAGCCAATCGACGGCCAGTGTCCTGCTGGGGCAGGCGGAAACGGCGCTGGGGGTGCGGCTGTTTGACCGGACGACACGGGCGCTGACACCGACCCGGGCAGTGGAACAGGTGATCGGCATCGTCGAACGGATCCTGGGCGATCTCGACGCGCTTGGGGCGACGGTGAATGACCTCAAGGATCTGGAACGGGGGCAGGTCCGGATCACGGCGACACCCGCAACCGGCCTTGCGCTGCTGCCCCGCACGATCAAGCGGTTCAAGGCCGCCTATCCGGGGATCGCCATCGTCATGAATGATTGCGCCCCCGACCAGTTCTTCACGGTGATCGAGGCAGAACGGGCGGATTTCGGCCTGGGCCTGCCGCCCTCGGACCGGATGCGCTTTGACTGGCACGCCGTGCAAAACGACACCCTGCATGTGGTCTGCCACCGCGATCATCCCTTTGCCCGCCTGACCAGGGTTCGCTGGCGGGATCTGGACAACCAGCCCATGATCGTCGCGCGCCGGGCCTATGGGATCCGCGATCTGGTTCAGACCACCATGGAAGCGGTCGGTGCGCGGCAGACCATCGCCAATGAGATCGGCTTTCTCTACAGCGCCGAATGGATGGCCGCCTGCGGCATGGGCATCGCTATTTTCCCGCGCTGCCTGGCCGAAGCAACCCATGATCCCGATCTGGTGTCCCGGCCGCTGGTCGATCCGGCTGTTACCCGTCCGACGGCGGTGGTGACCAAACGCGGGCGGACCCTGTCACCATCGGCCAAGCGTTTTGTCGAAATGCTGTCAGAGGACCTTAGCGTCCCCCACCGGCCCCTTTGAGCGTACCACAAGGCCGACAATCCCCGTCAGGCCGCGCCCTCGTCCAGCAGGGGATCATGGCGGGCCAGAAAGGCCAGGACAGCGGCATCGAAAGCGGCGGGTTGTTCGATATTGATCGAGTGGCCGCCATCGAGATCAACCACCTCCATCTGTGGCAACAGGCGGGTGGCCAGGTCGCGCTGGGGCTGAAAACGCCGTTCCTTCAAGCCGTTGATCAACAGCGTCGGCACCGTCGTATCGGCCAGGCGATCCGCCAGCGGCAACACCGGCAGGGTGTGATCCATCAGCGCGACAATGGTGGCCAGATCGCAGCCATCGGCATCACGGGCCAAGATCTCGCGCAGATCCGGGGGAAAGCGGCGGGCGAAGCGCGGGTGAAAGGTTTCCCGACGCAGCGCAGCCAGCCCCTCCTGCACCAACTGGTCGCGGCGGTCCCGCGCGGCCTGAACCTGCTGGGGCGTGCCCGGCCCGGCCAGCGCACGGTTGGCATTGGTCCAGACCTGCGCCCCAACGGATGGGGGGTGGCGCAGCGCATGGCGCAGGGTCAGCCCGGCGCCGAAGCTTTGGCCGCAGATGTGCCAGCGCACAATGCCCAGGGCGCGGCGGCCCGCATCGAGGGTATCGGCCAGGGCGTTCGGGTGCAGGCGCACCGGATCGGTACAGCCCGGGGTTTGGCCATGACCGGGCAGTTCCGCCAGGATGATCCGATAGCGCCGCCGCAGCGCTTGCAGGTTCAGCCGCCAGTGGTTGCGGCTGGAATAGAAGCCATGGACCAGCAGCAGGGGCGGCAGGCCGGGCGGATCAGCGGAAAACCGGATGGGCAGGGGATCGGGGGGGCTGCTCATGGCCCGCTTCTAGACGATGGCGTGTCCGGGCTCAATCCGGGGGATATATATCCGCTTCCAGCGGATTCCGGCGCAGACCGGCGCCTTTCCAAGACCTGGCAGGTTTGCCCTACGCCCCCGGCTTATGCGAAAAACCCGGCCAGGATCCGGCTGTAAATGGCCTTGAGTACGTGGATCTGGGCGATCTCGACATGTTCATCCACCTGATGCATGGATCGCCCGACAAGGCCAAATTCCACCACCGGACAATGGGCCCGCATGAAGCGCGCATCCGAGGTGCCCCCCGATGTGGACAGCTCCGGGCTGATCCCGGTTTCCGCCGTCACTGCCCTGGCCACCAGGTCCGGCAACGGCCCCGGTGGCGTCAGAAAGCTTTCACCGGACACCCTTACCTGCATGGCAATGTCGATCCCGGTTTCCGAGGCGACATCCGCAACCTCGCGCTCCAGCCACCCCGTCAGGCTGGCCGAGCTGTGGGCATCGTTGAACCGGATGTTCACCGTGGCACGGCAGGTGGCGGGGATGACATTGGTCGCCGTATTGCCGGTGTCAAAGTTGGTTACCGCCAGGGTCGAGGCCTCGAAATGATCGGTGCCCTCGTCCAGCGTCGCCCGGGCCAGCCGATCCATCAGCCGCGCCATGGCCGGCAACGGGTTCTTCGCCCGATGGGGATAGGCGGCATGGCCCTGTACCCCGGTGGCCGTGAAGAAAATGTTCATGGATCCACGCCGACCGATCTTGATCATGTCGCCCAACGCATTCGGACAGGTCGGCTCGCCCACCAGGCAGGCGGTCATCGCCTCGCCCTCGGTGGCCATCCAGTCCAGCAGGGCGCGGGTGCCATCGGTGGCCACGCCCTCTTCGTCGCCTGTAATGGTCAGGATCACGGCGCCATCGGGGGGGGTGGTCTGAACAAAATCCACGGCCGCAGCGGCAAAGGCGGCCACGCCGGATTTCATATCTGTGGCGCCCCGCCCATAAAGGATGCCATCGCGACACGCGGCCCCGAACGGATCAAAGGTCCAATCTGCCGGATCCCCCACCGGCACTACATCGGTATGGCCGTTGAACCCAAAGGTCCGGGGGTGCCCCTTGGCCCCCCAACGGGCAAACAGGTTGGACACATCGCCGCGATCCACCCGGTGACAGTCAAACCCGGCACCGGCCAGCAGATCCTCCAGCAGAACCAGAGCACCGCCTTCTTGCGGCGTGACACTGGGGCAGCGGACCAGGGCAGCGGTCAGGGCAACGGGATCGGTTGTCATGGGATCAGGCCTCGGGCGTGTCGTAAAAGGGGGTCATCTGGGCCACGATCACGGCGTTTTCCGCCAGGGCGCGTTCCATCAGGGCGCGCTCATCTTTCTCGATATCATGGCCCTCGGCCAAGCGGTCCTCAAGCGTGCCATAGCCCGAGACATCCAGCGGCGCCAACCCGGCCTGCTTGAGGATGGCCACGGTTTCGCGCACGGCCTCGGGTTCATCCACGCCGCTGGCAAAGCACATCAGCGCCGCCCCCGTCGCCCCCTCGGGCAAGCCGTCATCGGCCTTGCGACCGACCTCGACCAAAAGGGTATAGACCTGCTGTTTGCGTTTCTTGTCCGACATCTGGAACGGCCCTTGCGCTTGTCCGGGGCAGCCATACGCGGTTGCGCAGCGAAACAACAGGGGCCCGATCCTAGCCCTTGATCTTGCGCACCACCCAGATCAGCAGACAGGCGCCCAGCGCAGCCACAATCAACTGGCCAATCCAGCCGCCCAGCGTTGTCCCGACAACGGCCATCAACAGGGCGTTCAGTATCAGCGCCCCAAGAATGCCCAGCACGATGTTCAGCATCAGCCCATGCCGGGCGTTCATCATCTTCTCGGCCAGCCAACCGGCCAGCCCCCCGACGATGATCGTTGCAAACCAACCCAAACCTTCCATGTGCATCTCCTTGTGCCCGGACAGCCTAGCACCACTCCGGGCCCCGCGCCATGCCCCGGCCTTGCGCGGCGCGGCTGCGGCGCCATAGTGCCCGGAACACAAAAAGGGGAGAGAGGATGAAACAGGTAAAGGATCTGGTGGCCGAGGCAAACGCGATCGTCCAACATGCACCGGCCGCAGCCTTGCTGGATCTGCATGGCTGCGCGGATGTGACTTTTGTCGACCTGCGCGATATCCGCGAACTGGCCCGTGAAGGCATGATCCCCGGCGCCTTCCATTGCCCGCGCGGCATGCTGGAATTCTGGCTGGATCCGACCAGTCCCTATGCCAAGACCCTGTTCCAGACCGGTGGGCGCTTTGTCTTCTACTGCGCTTCGGGCTGGCGATCGGCGCTGGCCGCGCGCACGGCGCAGGAGATGGGGCTGACCGGGGTCAGCCATATCGAGGACGGCTTCAGCGGCTGGAAAAAGGCCGGCGGCCCGGTGGACAAACGGGGCTGAGACCAGCCCCGCGCCGGTCAGTCCCGCAGCAGATCGTTGATCGAGGTCTTCGAGCGGGTCTTTTCATCCACCCGCTTCACGATCACCGCGCAATACAGGTTCACGCCATTCTTCGAAGGCAGGGTTCCGGCCACCACCACCGAACCTGCCGGGACCTCACCATAGGACACGGTGCCGGTTTCGCGGTCGACGATCTTGGTGGACTGACCCAGGAACACGCCCATGCCCAGAACCGATCCTTCGCGGACGATCACGCCCTCGACCACCTCGGAGCGGGCGCCGATAAAGCAGTTGTCCTCGATGATCGTCGGGCCGGCCTGCATCGGTTCCAGCACGCCGCCAATGCCGACGCCACCCGACAGGTGCACGTTCTTGCCGATCTGCGCACAGGACCCAACCGTGGCCCAGGTGTCCACCATCGTGCCTTCATCGACATACGCGCCCAGGTTGACGAAGCTGGGCATCAGCACCACACCCGGCGCGATATAGGCCGACTTGCGCACCACACAGTTGGGCACCGCGCGAAAACCCGCCGTCTTCCACTGGTCCGGGCCCCAACCCAGGAACTTGCTGTCCACCTTGTCCCACCAGCCGGACCCCTGGGGGCCACCAGACTGGGGTTCCATATCTTTCAGGCGAAAGCCCAGCAAAACCGCCTTCTTGGCCCATTGATTGACATGCCAGTCACCATTGGCGCGCCGTTCGGCCACCCGAAGCGTGCCGCCATCCAGCGCGTTCAGCGTCTGCTCGATGGCATCGCGGGCTTCGCCCCTGGTGGCCGGCGTGATGGCATCACGGCCCTCCCAGGCGGTTTCGATAGCGGCTTCCAACGCGGCATTGGACATGGGCACCCCCGGATTGTCGGTTTCTCTGGTCTCGCTCGTCGCCGGGCTATAGAGCTTGGGGACCGATCACGCAATGCCACCCGGGAACAGAGGCCGTTTCAGGGGCCAGGCCGGGCAGGGATACCGACAGAGATCCATCCCACCTTAACCAATCCCCAATCCATGACCGTCATACTTAAGACAGGACCCAAGGACACAGCCACATGACGTACGAAAAGGCCCACCCGCTACCCCATGTACGGGAGGATATCGACCGGACCAGGCACATCCCTGAAACGCCGCAAACCCTGTCTCCGACCCACCGTCTGGCCTTTGCCGACCCCGATTTTCTGACCCGCGATGATCTGCGCCCCGTCCGGTTTCAACTGGAACTGATGAAACCGCAGCTGACGCTGGATGAACGCGGAATTGCATCCACAGTGGTGATGTTCGGCGGCGCGCGTATCCCCGCCCCCGAACACAAGGACACCGCCCGCACCCCCACCCTGGCCAACCTGTCGCGCTTTTACGAAGAGGCGCGGATCTTTGCCCGGCTGGTCACCGAAACAAGCGTGGCCAGCGGCAACCAGGAACATGTGGTCTGCACCGGCGGCGGCCCCGGCGTGATGGAGGCCGGCAATCGTGGCGCGGCCGAGGCCGGGGGCATTTCCATCGGGCTGAACATCGTGCTGCCCCATGAACAGGCGCCGAACCTGTTCGTCACCCCGGATCTGTCCTTCAACTTCCACTATTTCGCCACCCGCAAGATGCATTTCCTGATGCGGGCAAAGGCGGTTACCGTATTTCCGGGCGGTTTCGGCACATTCGACGAATTGTTCGAAACCCTGACCCTGATCCAGACCGGACGCATGGCGCCGGTGCCGTTCATCCTGTTTGGCCGCGCCTTCTGGGACGACATCATCAACTGGAAGGCCCTGGCCGCCGCCGGCACCATCTCGGATGAGGATATCCACCTGTTCCGGTACGCCGAAACCGGCGAAGAGGCCTTTGCCATCATGCGGGACTGGAGCAACACGCCCCCGGCATAGGACACATCCGCCGGGCACAGCCATCACGATATGACCGTGCCCGGGCGGACGGCCCCCGGAACAGGAATCAGAACCGGGTATTTACCCCGATCCAAAGGCGGCGCCCCTCGATGACGTTGTTTTCGTCATCGGCACTGATCTGTTTGTCGAAGACGTTGTAAACAGCCATGTTCATGTCAAGGTTGTCCGTCATTTGATAGGTCATGCCGAGATCCGCAGTGGTATAGGAATCGTATTCGCGGCCGGTCTTGCCATTGATGGTTTTCGGCTTGCCGGCACCGCCGATGCGCAGACCACTGTTGATCTCGCGGCCGTGATAGTTGGCCGAGGCCCAACTGCGCAGCCCATCCACCGGCATATCCCAGTCCAGGCGCAGATTGGCCATGTGCTCGGGGGTCCGGGCCAGGGGAAAGCCCTTGTATTCACCGGTTTCCTTCTCGGAATCGGTGTAGGTATAATTTGCCCGCACGGACAGGGTGTCAGTCGCACGCCAATCTGCGGTCAGTTCCAGCCCCTGGATCGTCGCTTTCGAAATATTGCGGTTATAGAAGATATCATAGTCATACATGTTGCCGGCATTGGGGCCGGCGCCTGGATATTGCGGCCCGGCGGTCCATTTTTCCGAGGTCCGGAAATTCTCAATCTTGTCCTTGAACCGGGTGTGGAAGGCCGTAGCCCCCAGTTGCAGGTTACGGGTTTCATACATCACCCCAAGCTCATAACTGGTCGAGGTTTCCGCCTTCAGGTCGGGATCCGCAATGATCACGCCACAACTGGGCGGGCTGTTCGTGGAACACCGGCCACCGCCCGTGGTATAGGCATAGCCCGGGGTGATCGACCGGATGTCGGGCGCGCGAAACCCGGTGGACACCCCGCCTTTGACCGTCAGGGCATCGGTCGCATTCCAGACCCCGTACAGCCGTGGTGTGAAATGGCCGTCATATTCTTCATGGTCGTTATAACGCAGCCCGAAGGTCAGGGCGAAATCGTCTGTCAGCTGCCATTCGTCTTCAATGAAAAGCGCCCATTGATCGGCTGAAAACTTGTGGGTCTTGCCATCGCGCAGGCCGGGGTTCTGGTCTTCCAGCTCGGCCCGGAAGAATTGCCCCCCGAAGGTCAGGTTGTGTGCGCCATCAGATCCGGCCTGCAGGTTGGCCTTGGCGTCAAGGGTCGTGTTGGTGATCTTGGGGCGGCGCTTGTCGGCCGTTCCGGCGATTGCGCGGTAGGTGCGCCTTTCACCGATTTCACGGGATAGCGATACCTCGGTCTCGGCAAAGGACCAGCGCCCGACATGGCTGAGCGACCAGTGATCCCGGTCATTGTCGCTTGAGGGCGTGTTGTCCGGGTTATCGCGATCGACCTGTGTGGTGCCCATCTCGAACATGATGTCGTGCTGGTCGGTCGGCGTCCAGGTCAGCCGCCCGGTCAGATCACGGTCCTCGCCGCCGTTCAATCCGCCCACCAGGCTCTCGGACGGGTTATCCCGGCTCATCGCGCGGCCCCAAAGCTGCAGGCCCAGCCGGTCGGCGACCACCGGGCCGTTCAGGTAAAAGGACATCTGACGGGAATCGCCATGTTCCGAGCGTTCCTGAAAGGTGCTTTCCACGGAAATCTCTCCGCCCCAAACAGGGCTGACCTTCTTGGTGATGATGTTGACCACACCGCCCATCGCATCTGATCCATAGAGCGACGACATCGGGCCGCGGACCACCTCAATCCGATCAATCGCCGAAACCGGCGGGATAAAGCTTTGCTCGAACCCAGCGTTTCCGTTGGTACGGGCATCGCGGGTGCCCTGACGGCGACCATCAACCAGGATCAGCGTATAGGCGCCAGGCAAGCCGCGCATGTAGATATCGGATTCATTGGCATTGCCGGTAATCGCCACCCCCTGAACGGTCCTGAGCACATCGTTCAGCGAGGTCACGCTGCTGTTGGCCAGCTCTTCGCCGGTAACCACGCTGATCGAGGCCGGCGCGTCGCGCAGCAATTGTTCAAAACCGGCGGCGGTCACCACGATCTGGCCCAGATAGTGGCTGTCGTCCCCGACATTCTGGGACTGCGCCGCAGCCGGCAGACCGCCCGCCAGCGCCAGGGCCAGGGCCGAACCCCGCGCTTTGTGCCGCTTGTTACTGAATACCCGCCCGGTTCGGGCGCCTGAGGAAAGAAGGGTCATGCCGTTTCTTGGGTCCTTGTAAAATGGCGGCATCTCCGGCCGTCTGACGGCGTGGGATGCATCTGTTGGCTGGCATAACGCGTGCTGATGATAGGGCCGGCGCGCTGCGGCCCGGCAGGAATGGCGGGCAATCTGTCAGCGCCGCCCCGAATAGGTGATGGTGAAGCTGCGCTGCGCCCCGGGCGGGGGCGCCGGAAACGGGGCGGCACGGCGCACATGCTGAACCGCGATCTTGTCAAGCTTGGGGTTGCCCGATGCCCGTGCCAGCGAAACCGACGCCAGGCGCCCGTCGGCGGCGACGGAAAAGGCCACAGTGGCGGTGGCATTGCCGCCCCCCCGGATCTGGTCACGGCGGGTTTTGGCGATACGGGCCATCACCCGGTCGGGATAGCCCGCTGCGGCACGGCCAGACCCGGTGGCCGCGCCGGGGGCACCGCTGCTTTGCCGGGTGGCACGGGCATCGGCCTGACCACTGGCAGATCCCCGGATCTCGTTCCTGTCCGCGTTTCCGGTAGGGGCAGGGGGCGATGGCTTGCGCGGCTCGGCTCTTTTCTGCGGTGCGGGCTGTTGCGGTTGCTCGGTCGGGGGATCTTGGGGCTCGGACACCTCGGAGGGCTGGCTTGTCGGCAGGACGGCATTGGCGGGGGCTGCCTGCGCCGGGGTGATCGGGCTGGGGGCCGATACCGGGCGCGGCGCAACGGGCTGCGCCCTGTCGGGGGGCGGTGTTTCGGCCAAATCGGGCGTTTGCGATGCCTCGGGCGCCCCCAGACTGCCTGCAACAAGATCTTCGAACCCCGCGCCAAGACGCGCCGGGGCGGCTTGACCGCCGCCACCACCCGAACTTTCGGGTGCCTTGCCTGCGCTTAGCGCCGCACCTCCAAGATGCGCCATGACAGACAGGGCCAGTGCCATCACCGGCATGATCCTGGCAAAGGAGACCGGCATCATGGCGCGCGCTCCACAACCAGCACAACCTCGGCGGCGCCGGCCCGATGCAGCGCACCCGCCACTCCAAGCAAGGCTGTGGCCGGCACCTCTCTGTCCGGGACGATGCGCACCGGGGCCATGCCCCTAGCAGCGACGAGATCCTCGGGGGTGACATCCTGGCCGGCCATGCGCAGACGGCCATCGGCCATCAGCATGGCCGCATCAGGGGGCGGGGCCTGATCCTCTTGTGCCGATTGCGCCGGTGTCAGATCCGGGTCCAATGGCGGGGCCAGCTGCCCGGCCACCAAAAAGAAGATCAACATCAGGAAGACGATATTGATCAGGGCGATGGTGTTTTCGCGCGCGGGGCGGACCGTCTGGCAACGCAGGCTCATAGGGCGGGCTCCAACACGGTGACGGCCTGCGCCTCTTGCCCCGGCAACACGCTGAGCAAAGTAACAAGATCCTGCGCCGGCACCCCTTCGGCCACGGATATGACCAGATGGGTGTCCGCCAGATCCGCCCTTGCCCGCAGCGTGTCGGGCAAATCATCCAACGTGGTTTGCGCGCCGTTCAGCGTGGTCCCCCCGGGTGTCAGCCGCAAGAAGACCATGGCCCCGCGCGGCGCCTGCACCGCCCCGGCACCGCCCATTGCCAGCGGCAGTTCGGTATAGCGCGAGAAGGTTGACGACAGCATGAAGAACAACAGCAACAGAAAGATCACGTCGATCAGCGACGTGACCTGCAACCTGCGACGGCGGCGGGCAACCCTAACCGGCATGGGCATGCTGCGCGGCAGGCGCAGGCGTAACGGGCGCAACCTTCATCGCCGGGGGCAGCGGACAGAGCAAGCGGTTCAGCGCCAGATCGGCCAGCGCCCGTTCGCGGGCAACGCGCGATTCGAACCAGCTGAGGACCAGCGCCGCCGGCATCGCCACGGCCAGACCGGCAGCAGTGGTCATCAATGCCACCCAGATCCCGCCCGCCAGCAGCGACGGATCAACGGAACTGCCTGCCTCTTGCAGGGCGCGAAAGGCCTCGATCATTCCCAGAACCGTGCCGAACAACCCCAGCAGCGGCGAAACCTGGGCGATATTGTCAAGCAACCGGAACTTGCGCTCCAGCCGGTCAAGGCGCGCGCTTGCCTCGGCCTCAAAGCGGGCGCGCAGGTCCGGATCGCTGCGGTCGTCGCGTGCCAGCGCCCCAAGCAAAACCGGTGCCAGATAGGACCGCGACGCACGCAGCCTGGTCCGCGCCAACGGCGTGTCCCCGGTATCGGTGGCATCCAGCGCAGCCAGGATAGCCGCATGCCGCCCCACACCAAGACGCGCATAATCGGCCAGTTTCAGCAAGATCACGGCCAACGCGATCACAGACAGGCCCAGCAACAATGCGACAACCGCGCCACCCAGCTCAACAACCCCCTGCAAACGGCCGAGCGCAAGCATCATGATGTCCATCAGTTCATCTCCACATCGGTTCGGGATGAAGGCGCAAGGGCATGGGCACAGGCCCGTGCATCCAGCGCCGGATCGGCTGGGGCGGTACAGCTTGCCACGCCATTCAGCAAAACCTGGCCAAGCGCGTCACAGGACAGATTCTCCAAATCGAACTGCCGCACCCGCGCCTTCCCCTGTGGCAAGTCCTGCAAGTCGAACAACGTCAGCCGGTCAACCATGCCTGCCCGGGTAATCAGAACCGCCTCAAGCACGACACTGGACAGATCCTGCCCCATTCCGTTCGCGACCATCAGCGTGATGCGGCAGGCGTTGTCTGCTTGCGTGACACGGTTAAGTTCAACCCCCAGACGCAGGGCCGGCGTCTCTTGCGCGGCGGCGGTAGCGGCAATGAGTGTGCTGATCAGGGCAGAAGTGACAAGACGGATCATCCAAAGCTCTTTTCGCAGCCACCGCAATCGCGATGGTCAGATCAACCATTGGGTTACACTGTGTTTGCGGGCAAAAAGCTGGCTTGGCCCACGACGTATGCCGTGGTCAGGCCGTCCCTATCAAATTCTGATAGTAAAGGTCAAGAATTTTGTCACGCGGATGGGGCGCACCAGATTGCTGAAGCCAGATTAAGCTATGGCAAATGAAAATGGGGTCCCGGCCACCACGCCGGAACCCCTTCACCCCACGTGCTTTCGCACCACACGTGTTCGTATTCAGGTTCCGGCCATCCTGGCCAGATGACTGTACCTAACACTGTAACACGCGGAAATCAAACGAAGAGTGGCTAAAGCTTTAGCCAATTTCGATCAGGTCCGATCTTCTCAGGCGTAGACCGATTCCTTGCCGAACTGCTTGACCAGCAGATAATAAACCACGGCCCGATGCTTGCGTGGGTTCGACCGGCCATAGGTCTCCAATGCCTTGTCGATCGCCTCCATCAGCGCCGGCCCCTCAGCCAAGCCCAACTTCTTGATCAGAAAATTGTTTTTAACGGTTTCCAGTTCGGATTTGTCGCTGCCTGCAATAAACCCGCTATCGGCATTGTAAATCGACGGGCCCAAACCAACCGTCACCTTGGTCAACAGATCCAAGTCCGCCGTTACACCGCATTTTTCTTTTAGTTCAGTGACATAGGTTTCGA
This sequence comes from Qingshengfaniella sp., assembly GCA_047971485.1. Lineage (GTDB taxonomy): Bacteria > Pseudomonadota > Alphaproteobacteria > Rhodobacterales > Rhodobacteraceae > JBKDZR01. The sequence goes on from JBKDZR010000019.1 coordinate 27,625, forward strand.
TCAATGCGTCACGCTTGCTCATACTGCACTCCTTGTCCGTTGCATGCCAAACCGATGGACCCGGCACCGCGAACAAACCACGCCACACCCGGAACAGGAAGGAAAATGTCAAAACAAAACAAATGCAGTGGATAGCAGGCCCACCTACCCCTGCGGCCCTGGCGCAGCAACTGTCACCGACACGCAACGGCAACCTCCGCCGCCGAGACCAAGGCACATGTCTACGCGGCCTTGGAAAATGAACCAAGAGCCACCTACAAAATCAGCCTCGGGCAACCCGGTACGGTTCAGTGTGCCGCGCATACCCTGCGCAGCACGCCAAGTGAAAAGCTCGCTTAAGCAGATTTTTGCGTAAAAGCACGCTCGACCCAAGCAGAAACTGAAGCCTCGTCAAGGTCACGCCGAACCTGTTGGTTCTTCACGCTCCAGAATTCGACCTCGGTCTGGGCATGTCGCAAAAGTTCCTTGTACACATCCGGCAACGCCATTTTCCGAGAAACCAGATGAATCTCCCAGGGCGTTTTGTTTTTGGATGCCGTCAGCTTGATTTTCTCAGTGATTTCATTGCAAATCAGCAGGATAACCGGATCCCGCCCCCCAGGACGCAGGCCATCAAGTGCAACGTCAATATGTTCGTCGTTCTCAAGCGACAACAGCACCACAGGACAAGCATTCTGTCCTGTCGCCAAAGAAAGGGGAAGAAGGGGTCGTAGAACGGTGTTTTGCATTTGAGAGGTGTCGAATGTGCTGCCCGTCTCCGTTGTCGACTCTTCCCAGATCGTAGGACGATCGACATTCAGGGGCACAAGCCAAGCACTACGACGCGGCACACAATAACGCGGGATATCGTGCTCTTCTGCATATTTGGTCAGCCAGATGTCAGCCATGTTGCGATGCGCAAAATCTGTCAGCTTCATGCACACGGTGCTTGAATGGAACGCACAGGCCGATGTGGCCGGCACATGGATGCGCCGACGACGAACAAGTTCATGAGCGAAATGGATAACATTACGCGCATTTTTACCGTAGTAGCTGTCCATCGGTTGCACCAAGACAGAGCCATGCACGCAGACGATGCCACGCCCATTGGTCTGGGCAAGCTCCTGAACCATGCGCTCGGTGAAGTCGACCGGATAGATCATGTCGTCATCACATGTCAGGTAAACCGCTTCCTTGACCTGCTCGAGCCCCCAGAACTTGCCCGCGTCGCCGTATTGGGTGCCCTCCGGATCGATATGGCAGTGGATCTTGTCAAACCGCGTCAGGAATTCGGGCACTTCGGTAAAGCCATTAAGGTAAACGAACAGGCCGTCAACCTGGGGCAACAATGACATCACAGCCGCCCGCATCGCAGTTTCATTCCCGGCAACGGTAGCCATGCCCGCATAGATGCCAGTCGTCCTGGGAAGTGTTTCGCGCACCGTAGCCAGCAGGTTTTCCGTCATGGGTTTGGCCTGATCCAAACACTCCACGCTTTTCTGGAACAGATAGGTCGGCGTGTCGTTATATCTGCGGACCTTGCGATAGCCATGGATCCGCAGCAGCGCCTCGATCGCGGCGAGCTCTTCCAACGTGGCCGCCTCGGCAATCACGATGGGATGGCAGCGCGACAGCACAGATTCGGCGCCGCGCAGAACCTCGGCCTCCATGCCTTCGACATCGATCTTGAGCAGATCCACATGCCGGTCCCCGATCACCTTATCCAAGGTGGAGATCGCGATATCCCCATCCGGGGTGGACAGAACCTGTGCCATGCCCAGATTTTGATCAGAGACATTGCGGATCGCCCCACGTCCGGTGGCGGCCCCCAGCGCAAGTTGGTTCAGCTCAACGCGGTCACCAAGCTGGTTGAGGTCAATATTGGCCTTCAGAAGGTCAAAAGCCACCGGATTGGGTTCAATGCTGATAACCTTGGCCTCGGCGATCATCGCGAAAAAGAGGCTATGGTTGCCGATATTTGCACCGATATCCACAATAGTGGGGTTTTCCGGAAGAAGGGCCGTCAGTTCGATCAGCATTTTCTGTTCATAGAACTTGCCACTTTGGCGCACGATCATCTGGATATGATCGTCCTGCTTCGGCAGGTGAAATTTGATATCACGGTTAAAGGCAGTGATCGTCTTGACGTTTTGGGAAGGAACCGGCGTTGCACCAGTATTCGCGGTTGCAGAAGGGGTCATGATGCTCATGTTCGGTTACTCCTGAGAGGCCAGAGAAGCGACAAAGCCGGTTCCACCAAGTCCGCCAAGGCAATAATTCACGCCAGATGTCAGGTGTGAAAGTTTCTGTATCGCAGTTTGCGCGAAGGTGCTGTCAGTGGACAATACGCAATAGCGGAAGCCATCTGCTGCAAGATGTTCCGATATGGCAGGCAATGTGGTGACGGACAGGCCTTCTTCATCCACTTCAGCCCGTGGATCGATCACAACGACAGAGAAGGCAGCACCATCCTGCAACTCCGAGCAGGAAAGCGACGCATATTGCTTATCGCCCATAGACACCGTGGAGACCCTGCCTTGCATAATCTCGACTTGCTGCGCCAACCCGACCAGCGCAAGGCGCGCGCGCAAGTCATCGGGGCCCTGTGTCGGGTCCACCAGACAGGTCATGCGCCGGCCAGGAAGTGCAGACACCATTGCAGCCAGGGCAAGGGCCGTATCGGGGCTGCCCAGGTACAGAATATCGCCTTCCTGCTGTTCGATTTGCGCGGCCAAAGACCAGGCCTGCAAGGGACTTAGCCCGGTGCCGGACGCCATGGACTGCGCGGTCAGAAGCGCGGGGAAGCGTGCAACCAGAAGATCCGCAGCCTTGATATCCCACGTGGCCGTCATGCCAACACTCTGATGGGTCTGGGACGATACAGGGGCCGCGGGGCGTTTATTCCGGGCTTTTGGGACCAGAGGCAAAGGGGGCTTTTCCCTGATTTCCTTGGCGTTTTTCAACTGCACCTGAGAGGTCAGTTCATTCACCCTGGGCGTGCTGTTGTGCAGCGAAAGCGGATTGGCGCTAGTATAGCGGTAGGACAGGGACGGAATGAACAGATAGTTCCGGGTCTGATCCAGAATCGGAATGGCGAGCGCCACATCGCAGGCGCCCATAAACCATGCCCCGGTGCTGTCCTTGAAATAGCTTTCAGGAACGTTCGGCAGCAGGGAGGCCCGGAAGCTGAAGAAGTGACTGCTTACCCAGCGCTGCTCGCGCGGAGACAGCCTTGGGTCCAGCGCGGCATTCGACCCCTGTTTCCCCGTATCCGTAAAATAGTTGGTCCAAACGGCATCTTTTCCATCTGCATAGCATTGGGCCATCGCCCGCAGGACGCTGGCATCCGCCAATTGATCATCGGCATCGAGAACGGCAATAAATTCCGCCCTATGCGCGCGCGGGCAAAGATGTTCCCATGTATTTCTGGATTTTCCGTAATGCGACGGGTTCCGGATATATTCGTGCCGCCCGGGGAAAAGGTCTTGCAAATAACGCCGGGCAATGTCCCCAGTCTGATCTTCTGAAGCATCGTCGATATAGAGAATGAAGAGATCATCCATCGTCTGACGCGACACGCTTCTGAGCGCTTCCGCTGCATACATCTCGCAGTTGCGGGCCGTCATGAAAATGAGGGCGGTTGCGGCCTTTTGGTCTGTCGTGTCCAGCATGTAATCCTCAAAAAGCTCTCTGCCCGGAACGTTCCGGTACGGATCGAACGCCCCCCCGAAGCCCAAATTCCGGAATCAAGGGGCTGTTCTCTTTTCGGTCCTAACCGCAGGCTGGTTACAGGCCGGTTAACCCTGTATTTTGGGCGGTTTCCGGCCCGATACATCCAAGCCCAGCTGCTCACCCCTGCGTGACTGGTCCGGCTTGTGATTGCGCACCACCCCCGATCACGGCACACTGGGGCAACCGCAGGAGCCCCGCCATGACCTTTCCATCCCGCCTGAGCGCCCCCATCAGACACGCCGCCCGAGGCCTGGCCCTGGCCGCCACCCTGCTGGCCCACAGCGCCACGGCACAAACCAAAGAACGCACGGCCGTGCTGGCTGGCGGCTGCTTCTGGTGTGTCGAAGCCGATTTCGAGGGCGTTCCCGGCGTGTCACAGGTCATTTCCGGCTTTGCCGGCGGCCATGTCGCCGATCCCAGTTACAAGCAGGTCGTACGTGGCGGCACCGGCCATCTGGAGGTGGTGGAGATTCACTATGATCCCGCCCAGATCAGCTATGACCGGCTGATCCACCTGTTCCTCCGTTCGATCGACCCGCTGGATGCGGGCGGCCAGTTCTGTGATCGGGGCGAGAGCTATGCGCCAGCCATCTTTACCGCTACCCCTGCGGAACGTCAGGTGGCCCAGGCCGCGCTGGCCCAGGCCGAAGCCGAGCTTGGCAAGGCACCACAGGTTCCCCTGCGCGATGCCGCCCCGTTCTACCCTGCCGAAGCCTACCACCAGGATTACTACAAGCAGGACGAACTGATCATGACCCGCTTTGGCCCGATCTCGAAGGCCTCGGCCTACAAGAAATACCGCGAAGGCTGTGGCCGCGACGCACGGGTGCGGGCAGTCTGGGGCGATCAGGCGGTGTTTTCCGGCAGCTGAGGCTTTCGCGCCCATAACGCGCCTTTGGCCTTTTCCCCGCCTGCCGCCTTGCCTAATTTGCCCCGACCAACGGGGGATCAGGTGTGAGCACAGCCAGCCAGAATACGACACCGATGATGGCCCAGTATCTGGGGATCAAGGCCGATCACCCGGATGCGCTGTTGTTCTATCGAATGGGCGATTTCTACGAGATGTTCTTTGACGACGCCGTGCAGGCCGCGAGCGCGCTGGACATCGCCCTGACCCGGCGGGGCAAGCATGATGGCCAGGACATCCCCATGTGTGGCGTGCCCGTTCATGCGGCGGAAACCTATCTGCATCAGCTGACGCGCAAGAGCTTTCGCGTGGCGATCTGCGAGCAACTGGAAGATCCGGCCGAGGCGAAGAAGCGCGGCTCGAAATCCGTGGTCAAGCGCGGGGTGGTGCGGCTGGTCACGCCGGGCACGCTGACCGAGGACAGCCTGCTGGAGGCCCGGCAGCACAACTATCTGGCGGCCTGGGTCGATCTGCGCGGCGAAGGGGCGCTGGCCTGGGCCGATATTTCAACCGCCGAGGTGCATGTCATGGCCTGTCCGCGTATGGCGCTGGCCCCGCAACTGGCCCGGCTGGCCCCGCGCGAACTGCTCTGCCGGGATGAGGCCGAGACCGATCTGGACCCACTGGCCGAGGAATTCGGCTGCGCCTTGATGCCCCTGGGTGCGGCGGCCTTTGACAGCAGCGCCGGGGCGGATCGCTTGTGTCGCCTCTATGGGGTGGCCAGCCTTGATGCGTTTGGCAGCTTCACCCGGCCGGAACTGTCGGCACTGGGGGCGCTGGCCGACTATCTGGATCTGACCCAGCAGGGCAAGATGCCCCGCCTGCTGCCGCCCCGGCGCGAAGAGGCTGGCGCCACCATGCAGATGGATACCGCTACCCGCCGCAACCTGGAAATCGCCCAGGCGCTGGCCGGGGGACGGCAAGGATCCTTGCTGGCGGCGATTGACCGAACGGTCACCGCCGCTGGCGCGCGGCTGCTGGATCGGCGCCTGTCCAGCCCGTCGCGGGAGTTGGGGGAAATTCGATCCCGTCATGCCGCCGTCGCTGCCCTGGTTGAGGATCCCCGCCTGCGCGGTGATCTGCGTGCCGCCCTGAAACGCGCCCCGGATATCGACAGGGCGCTGGCGCGGCTGTCGCTTGACCGGGGCGGCCCGCGGGATCTGGGGGCGCTGCGCGACGCCTTGGCCCAGGCCCAGGAGATCCACACCCGCCTGGGCCACGATCTGCCCGAGCGGCTGACCGGTGCCGGTGCCGCGCTGACCGGGTTCGACACCCTGCAACACCAGCTTGAGGCAGCGCTGGTGGCCGAACCGCCGCTGCTGGCCCGCGACGGCGGCTTTATCGCGCCGGGCCACGATCCAGATCTGGACGACGCCCGCACCCTGCGCGACGAAGGCCGGGGCGTCATCGCCGGGCTACAGGCGAACTATGCCGAAGAAACAGGGATCGGGGCGCTGAAAGTCAAGCATAACAACGTGTTGGGCTATTTCATCGAAACGCCTGCCACCCATGCCAAGAAGATGCTGGCCCCACCCCTGGCCGACCGGTTCATCCACCGCCAGACCACGGCCAACGCGGTGCGCTTTACCACGCTGGAACTGTCGGATCTGGAGCGCCGGATCATGGCCGCCGGCACCACTGCGCTGGACATCGAGAAACGCCTGTTCCAGAAGCTGGCCGATCTGTGCATCGCCGCCGGCCCGGCGCTTGGGCTGGCCGCACGCGCGCTGGCGGAACTGGATGTCACCGCAGGTTTCGCCGATATCGCCGCCGGATCCGACTGGACCTGCCCTGAAATCGACGAGACCCGCGCCTTTGAGGTCACCGGCGGCCGCCATCCGGTGGTCGAGGCAGCCCTGCGCCCCACGGGCCGGCCCTTCATCGCCAATGATTGCCATCTCAGCCCGGGCCCGGGCGCGGGCGCTGCCATCTGCCTGCTGACCGGGCCGAACATGGGCGGTAAATCCACCTGGTTGCGGCAGAATGCGCTGATCGCGTTGCTGGCCCAGGCCGGGGCCTTCGTGCCCGCCGCGCAAGCCCGCATCGGTCTGGTCAGTCAGCTGTTCAGCCGGGTTGGCGCCGCCGATGATCTGGCGCGGGGACGGTCGACCTTCATGGTCGAGATGGTGGAAACCGCCGCCATCCTGAACCAGGCTGATGATCGCGCGCTGGTTATCCTTGATGAGATCGGGCGCGGCACAGCCACCTATGACGGGCTGTCCATCGCCTGGGCGACGCTGGAACATCTGCACGAAACCAACCGCTGTCGAGCGCTCTTCGCCACCCATTACCACGAACTGACCGCCCTGGCCGACAGCCTGAGTGGCGCCCAGAACGCCACAGTTGCGGTGCGGGAATGGAAGGGTGACGTGATCTTCCTGCATGAAGTCCGCCCCGGTGCCGCCGATCGCAGCTATGGGGTGCAGGTGGGGCGACTGGCCGGGTTGCCGCAATCGGTGGTCGATCGTGCCCGCGCCGTTCTGGGCCAGCTGGAGGCCGCGGACCGCGATGGCGACCGCCGCCAGCGGCTGATCGACGATCTGCCGCTTTTTGCCGCGGCCAGCCCGACACCGCCCACCGCAGCCCCTGTGGCCAGCCCGCTGAGCGAGCGGCTGTCAGAGATCCACCCAGATACGCTTAGCCCACGCGAGGCGCTGGATCTGGTCTATGAACTGAAGGCCCTGACTGAGGCCCATAGCTGACCTGACGGGGGCGGGCAACGTGCGGCCCTTTCGGGCCGCGCCGCTTATTTCGCCGGGTTGGACGACACGCCCACCTGTGCCGGGCGCAGCAGCCGTTCCTGCAACTTGAAGCCCTTGGCCATCACCTGAATGATATCGCCGGCCTTGGTGTCCGGCACCGGGGCCTCGAACATCGCCTGATGGATCTGGGGATCGAACTTTTCGCCCAGTTCGGGCTCAATCTGGGTGATCCCGTGCTTGGCGAAGATGTTCAGCAACTCCCGCATGGTCAGTTCAACCCCCTCGACCAGCGCCGGATCGGCGCCGCTGTCAGGGGCCGCTTCCAGTGCGCGGGCCAGGTTGTCATGGATCGGCAGCAGATCGCGGGCCAAACGGCTGCCGCCATATTGTTCCGCTTCGCGACGATCCCGATCCGCGCGCTTGCGCAGGTTTTCGCTGTCCGCCAGGGCCCGCATCCAGCGGTCGCGCATGTCATCGCGTTCGGCCCGCAGGGTTTCCAGCGCCTCGTCATCGACGGGAACCTCGCCGGTGATGGCATCGGCCTCGGCCGCCAGCGCATCCAGATCCATCGGATCCTCGGTGTCGAGATCAGACAGGATGTCCTCAAACTTGGATTCAGGTGTCTCGCGTTTCGGTTCCGCCATTGCCATTCCTTTCACGTCCGGTCGGACAAGAGGCGCCCGACCAGCTGCGCCGTATAATCCACGATCGGCACGATGCGCCCATAGTTCAGCCGCGTCGGGCCGATCACCCCCACCGCGCCGATAATCTTTCGATCAGCGTTCATATATGGGCTGACCACCAAAGAGGAACCGGAAAGTGAAAAAAGCTTGTTCTCGGAACCAATAAAAATGCGCACGCCTTCGCCCTGTTCGGCCAGTTCGAGAAATTCGGCAATGTCGCGCTTGCGTTCCAGATCATCAAACAGGGTACGGACCCGTTCCAGATCGGCCTCGGTCTGATCCTCCAACAGGTGCGAACGTCCCCGGACGATCAGCCGCCCCTCATCCTGGCCTTCGTTTTCCCAAAGTGCCAGACCGCTTTCCACCAACTGCCGGGCCAGAACGTCGATCTGCTGGCGGCTCCTGGCGATCTCGGTTTCGATCACGCCGCGCAATTCGCCCAGGGTGCGGCCCTCGGCCAAGGCGTTCAGAAAATTCGCCCCTTCGCGCATGGACGACGGCGTCTGCCCCGGCGGCGGCACAAAGACGCGGTTTTCCACATGACCATCGGCAAACACCAGCACCACCAGCGCACGGTCGGGGGCAAGGCTGATGAACTCGATATGCTTGATCGGGGCCTCGTGCTTGGGGGTCAGGACCAGACTGGCGCCATGGGTCACACCGGACAAGGCCGCACCGACCTTGTCCATCATCGCACCCAGATCACCCGATTTCCCCCCCAGCGTTGCGTCAATCCGGCCCCGGTCGTCATCCGTCAGATCGCCGACCTCAAGGAAGCCATCGACGAACATGCGCAGGCCCTTTTCCGTGGGAATCCGCCCCGCCGAGACATGAGGACTGTCCAGAAGCCCCAGATATTCCAGATCCTGCATGACATTGCGGATCGTCGCCGCGCTGACCTTTTCGGTCATGGCGCGGGTCAGGGTGCGCGAACCGACCGGATCGCCACTGGCCAGATAGGCCTCAACCACCCGGCGAAATACCTCGCGCGAGCGGTCGTTCAGTTCGTTCAGCAGGGTGTTGGCTTCGGTCATGATGGGCCGCCCTTGGTTTGCGCCCGCCAGGATCCCAGGGGTTGATCTAAGGGGCATACCGGAAGATATGGAAACCAGATCCGAACACAAGGATAACTCATGCGACCTTCCCGCCGTTCCCTGGACGAATTACGCCCCGTTTCGATTGAGACCGGCGTCAACGCCCATGCCGAGGGCTCTTGCCTGATCATGATGGGCAATACCCATGTGCTGTGCACCGCCTCGCTTGAGGAACGGGTGCCGCCGTTTCTGAAAAACACCGGCCTGGGCTGGGTGACCGCCGAATACGGCATGCTGCCCCGCGCCACCCATACCCGATCTGGACGCGAGGCCAAGCGCGGCCAGTCCGGCCGGACCCAGGAAATCCAGCGCCTGATCGGCCGCAGCCTGCGCGCCGGCGTGGACCGCCCTGCCCTGGGCGAACGCCAGATCACCATCGACTGCGACGTATTGCAGGCCGATGGCGGCACCCGCTGTGCCTCGATCACCGGGGGCTGGGTGGCGCTGAAACTGGCGGTACAAAAGCTGCTGAAATCCGGCGCAATCACCAGCGACCCGCTGCTTGATCCGGTGGCCGCCGTATCTTGCGGGATCTATGCGGGCCAGCCGGTGCTGGATCTGGACTATCCCGAAGACAGCGAAGCCGGCGTGGATGGCAATTTCGTCATGACCGGCAGCGGTCGCCTGATCGAGGTACAAATGTCCGCCGAGGGCGCCACCTTTTCCCGTGACCAGATGACCGCCCTTCTGGATCTGGCCGCCAAAGGCGTGGCCGAGCTAAGCGCCGCCCAGCAAGCGGCCATCGCCTGATGCGCAAGATCGGGGACAAGCTGGTCATCGCCTCCCACAACGCCGGCAAGGTGCGCGAGATTGGCACCCTGCTGGCGCCCTTCGGCATCGCTGTCGTCTCAGCCGGCGATCTGGGGTTGGATGAGCCCGCGGAAACCGAAACCACCTTTGCCGGCAACGCCCGGATCAAGGCCCATGCGGCCGCCAAGGCCACCGGCCTGCCCGCCCTGTCGGACGATAGCGGCCTCAGCGTCGCGGCCCTGAACGGCGCCCCTGGGGTCTACACCGCCGATTGGGCCGAAACCCCCCAGGGCCGCGATTTCGCCATGGCCATGGGCAAGGTCCACGACCGGCTGACCCAAGCCAACGCGCCCGCCCCCCACCACGCACGCTTTCACTGCACGCTGTGCCTAGCCTGGCCCGATGGCGAGGATCGGCTGTTTGAGGGCACGGTCGATGGCCATCTGGTCTGGCCCCCCCGCGGCACCCTAGGCTTTGGCTATGATCCCATGTTCCAACCCACAGGCATGTCCGAAACATTCGGCGAAATGGACCAAAGCGCCAAACATGAGATGAGCCACCGGGCCGACGCCTTCGCCAAATTCCGGGCGGATCTTCTTGGCTGAGGATTGGCAGGCCGGGGGCTTTGGCCTCTATATCCACTGGCCGTTCTGCGCCGCCAAATGCCCCTATTGCGATTTCAATTCCCATGTCACCGCCGAGATAGACCACACCCGATGGCGGGACGCCTATCTGTCGGAAATCCGCCGTATCGCCGCACTGACCCCGGGCCGCATCCTGACCAGCGTGTTCTTTGGCGGCGGTACCCCCAGCCTGATGGCCCCGGACACCACCGCCGCTGTCATCCAGACGATCCGCCAGGCCTGGCCCATGGTCAACGACCCGGAAATCACGCTGGAAGCCAACCCCACCTCGGTCGAGGCCGGCCGGTTCCGGGCCTTTCGCGATGCCGGCATCACCCGGATTTCCATGGGCATCCAATCGCTCCGCGACGATCACTTGCGCGCGCTCGGCCGCCTGCACACCGTGGCCGAGGCCCGCGCCGCCTTTGATATTGCGCGCCGGGCCTTTGATCGGGTCAGCTTTGATCTGATCTATGCCCGCCAGAACCAATCCCTGCCCGACTGGCACGCAGAACTGACCGAGGCTCTCGCCATGGCCGCCGATCACCTGTCACTCTATCAACTGACCGTTGAACCCGGCACCGCTTTTGGCGCCCGTTACGCCAAGGGCGGGTTGCGCGGCCTGCCGGATGAAGATCTGGCCGCCGATCTCTATGATCTGACACAGGATCTGTGCGATCACGCCGGGCTGCCCGCCTATGAAATATCCAACCACGCGGCACCCGGATCGGAAAGCCGCCACAACCTGATCTACTGGCGTGCCGGCGACTATGCCGGGATCGGCCCCGGCGCCCATGGCCGGCTGACCCTGAACGGCCAGCGTCTGGCCACGGAAACGCCGCGATCCCCGACCGCATGGCTGGAGCGTGTCGAACAAACCGGATCGGGTGAGCAGCCCCCAACGCCGCTGTCACTGCCGGATCAGGCCGACGAATACCTGATGATGAGCCTGCGCCTCAATGACGGCACAGATCTGGCTCGCCATCGTCGGCTGGGCGGAAAGATATCCATGGATACTATTGATATCCTTAAAGAATTAGGCCTAGCCACCATCCAGAACAATCACCTGATTGCCCAGCCGGCCGGCCGGATCGTACTTAACGCCGTGTTGCGCCAGCTGATGGCCGGCTAATGCGCATTTTTTGGCTTCTCACCGGCCTGACCGCCACGCTGTTGGGTGTGATCGGCATTCTCCTGCCCATCATGCCCACCGTGCCGTTTCTGATCCTGGCGACTTTTTGCTTCGGGAAATCCTCGCCCCGGCTTTACCGCTGGCTGATCGAGCACCCCGTCTACGGACCCCATATCCGGGATTGGCAAGTGTACGGGTCAATCCGTCCTGGCGCGAAACGACTGGCAACGATCAGCATGGCGGCCGCAATGGGCATCGCCCTGCTGATTGGCCTGCCAACGGCCGTTCTGATCGTGCAAGCCCTGGCGCTGAGCGGGGCACTGATCTTTATATGGACCCGGCCCCCCGGGTCGCGCTGAGCCGACCGCAAAGATCGTCAAGCTGCTCGAAATTCCGGTACGCGATGCTCAGCGTCCCGGTTTCCTGACCCGGCCTGTGGGTGATCCGAACCTGAAGGCCCAACGCCGCAGACAGATCCTGCTCCAGAACCCGCGTATCCGCATCCTTGGCCTCGGCCCCCGCTGGGGCCGATGAGCGCGCAGGCTTGGGCCCGGCGGTCTGTTCCTTGACCAAACGTTCCGTTTCGCGCACCGACAGGCCATTCGCCACGATCCGCCGCGCCAGAACTTCGGGATTATCCAGTGGAATCAAGGCTCTTGCGTGACCAGCCGACAAATCGCCCCGCGCGACCAGATCCCGCACCGTTTCCGGCAAGGACAAAAGACGCAAGAAGTTGGCAATGTGGCTACGGCTTTTCCCAAGCGCAGCCGCCAGCTTTTCCTGCGTATGCCCGAATTTATCCATCAGCTGGCGATAGCCCATCGCCTCTTCGATCGCATTCAGATCCGCGCGCTGAATGTTCTCGATGATGGCGATTTCCAGAACTTCGGTATCATCCAGATCCCGAACGATCACCGGTAATTCATGAACCTGCGCCATCTGCGCGGCCCGCCAACGGCGCTCACCGGCAACAATTTGGTACGTACCTGCCTCGGTGGGGCTTCGCCGCACGATCAAAGGCTGAATGATGCCCTTTTCACGAATCGAATTTGCCAGATCTTGCAAATTTTCAGCGGAAAAAAGGCGCCGGGGTTGATCCGGATTTGGAAAGACCTTTTCAATCGGCAGGACTGTTTCTGCCCGACCAACAGCGGGAACATCATCACCGCCGGACACACCCACATCCGCCATAAGGGCAGAAAGCCCCCTGCCCAAGCCACGCTTTGTCCTGTCCACTGCTCAAACCTCTTCCACAGAGTGTGTTTTTTGGTGATAGCGCAACAACATCTCGTCTGCCAAGGCCTGATACGCCTGACTGCCCTTGGACAGCGGATCATAATCGATCACCGGAATCGCATGTGACGGCGCCTCGCTGATCCGCACATTGCGTGGCACGACCGTCTGAAAAACCAACTCCCCCAGGGTTTCCCGTGCATCACTTTCAACCTGGCGGGCCAAGCGATTGCGTTGGTCATGCATGGTCAACAGCACCCCCTCAATTCGAAGCCCCGGATTTGCGGTTTGACGTACCTCCCGGATCGTCAGCATCAGTTGCGACAAACCTTCCAGCGCGAAAAACTCGCTCTGCAAAGGAATGAGCACCGAATTTGCCGCAACCATGGCATTTACTGTCAACAGGTTCAGCGATGGGGGGCAATCAATGAACACAAAATCCACATCAAGTGCGGCTATTTCCGGGCCATGCAAGACGTCCCGCAACAGCATGCTACGTCGTTCATTGGCAACCAGTTCAATATCGGCCGAACTCAGATCGGTTGTCGCCGGCACGATTCGAATACCCGGCACCTCCGTCTCATGAACGACATCCGCAAGAGTTGCGCCATCCAAGATCAAATCATAGGTGGTCTTGCGCCGCATCTCGGGCTCAACCCCCAACCCGGTTGAGGCATTTCCCTGTGGATCTATATCAAGAATAAGACAGCTCAGACCATTTTTGGCCAACGCAGCCGCAAGATTTATGGTTGTGGTTGTCTTGCCCACTCCGCCTTTCTGGTTCGCGATGGCGATGATCTTGGGGGTTTTTTCAGACACGGCGAACCTCATCAATTTCATAGATCACAGCCTGGGGATCTGTCAGACTTTTATGCGCTTTACAGGTAAAAGCCCACTGCTGTTCCGCCAAGGTCCGTTCAGTCCGATGCTGGGCCCCTTTTGGAAAATACGCTTTTCCAAACCGCGACAAATGCCGATCCGCATGGGTCAGAAGATCGGGTAATCCCGCAAGGGCCCGTGCACTCAGATAATCCGCCTTCATGGCAGGAACGGTCTCGATGCGCTCAGCAATGACCGTAAAAGCGACCGATGTTTCACGTGAAACAGTTCGCAAGAACTCGGCCTTTCGCTGATCAGCCTCGACAAGCGTTACCTGCAAATCACGTGCGTGTTCAGCGCTGAGGATCGCAATCACGATCCCAGGCAACCCTCCGCCACTGCCAAGATCTACCCACTTTCCGGATTGTGGTCTCGCAATCTGGAAAATCTGAGCCGAATCCGCGATATGCCGCGTCTCCAGCTCATCCAATGACTTACGTGAAACCAGGTTGATATGGGCCGTCCATTTTCGAATAAGGTTCTGATATATCTCAAGCCGCTGTACTGTTTCACGTGAAACAGAGATTCCGGCGATTTTCTCTCTGTCCATCATGCGCTTTTCGCCGACTGACCTTGGCGAATACGGGCGATTAATAAAACCAAGGCAGCGGGGGTCATGCCCTCAATGCGAGACGCTTGGGCAATGGAGATAGGGCGATCCTGCGAAAGCTTGGCCTGAATTTCCGCAGACAAGCCGGAAAGCGCCGCATAATCAAAATCTTCCGGAATGATCAGCTGCTCTTCCTTACGCAACAGTTTGGCATCTTTTTCCTGCCGATCCACATATTTTGCGTAGAGCGCATCCCGTTCCAACTGAACCTGTATTTCCGGGTTCACATGCCGCAACGTTTCGTCCAGCGTGGCCAGGATCGAAAAGCGAACATCCGGAAATGACAAAAGATCATAGCCATTTCGCCGCCCCCCGTCTGCACTGATGTTGATACCACGATCCCGCAAAGCAGATGGCCGAAACTGTGCTGAGCGCAGCAAAGCTGCGCCTTCTTCCAGCGCTTCGTGCTTTCTGTGATACACCTCAGCGCGCTTAGCGCCCACACAGCCCAAAGCTATCCCAAAGTCGGTCAGCCGTTGATCTGCATTATCTGCCCGCAATGAAAGACGAAATTCAGCGCGCGATGTGAACATCCGGTAAGGTTCAGACACACCGCGACTGGTCAGGTCATCAATCATGACACCAATATAGCTGTTACTGCGCGAGAACGTGACCGCCTCGTGCCCATGCACCGCCCTTGCGGCATTCAATCCCGCGACAAGCCCTTGTGCAGCGGCTTCTTCATACCCAGTGGTCCCGTTAATTTGCCCGGCAAGATAGAGACCCGGTACAGTCCGCAACTGCAGTGATGAGTTCAAAGCACGTGGATCAATGTAATCATATTCAATGGCGTAGCCCGGCTGAAGAATTGAAACCTTTTCTAGCCCTGCGATAGAGCGAACATAGCTTTCCTGAACATCCCGAGGTAAAGAAGTTGAAATACCATTCGGGTAAACCGTGGGATCATCCAAGCCTTCTGGCTCAAGAAACACCTGATGGCTGATTTTATCCGCAAACCGAACCACCTTGTCTTCAATTGATGGGCAGTATCGCGGACCAACCCCATCGATCCGGCCACCATACATGGCTGAGCGTGACAGGTTTTTCTCGATAATATCATGTGTTTGCTGGTTTGTGTGGGTAATCCCACAACTTACCTGTCGACACGATAACTGCGTCGATAAAAAAGAGAAGAAAGTAGGATCCTCATCGCCAGGCTGCATATCCAGCTTTGCCCAGTCAATCGTTCGCCCATCCAACCGAGGCGGCGTTCCGGTTTTCAAACGACCCAGTGGCAACCCCATATCACGAAACCGTTGAGAAAGCCCTGTTGCAGATTTCTCGCCCATCCGGCCAGCAGGATAAGAGTCCTCGCCGATATGAATCATCCCGCCCAGGAATGTACCTGTGGTGACGATAACGGTACGACACGGAACCCTACTGTCATCAGCCAAGACAACATGGTCAATGCCACTTTCTGACAAGGCAATATCGACAACCTCACCTTCGATAATCGTCAGGTTCGGTGTCGCGTCGAGTCGGCGAGTCATCTCATGCCGATAACGCCGACGATCAGATTGGGCACGCGGCCCTTGTACCGCCGGACCCTTGCGACGATTAAGCAAACGAAATTGGATGCCAGCGTAATCCGCCACACAGCCCATAAGGCCATCCAGAGCATCAATCTCACGGACCAAATGGCCTTTGCCCAACCCACCAATCGCTGGGTTGCAAGACATGACCCCTGCTGAATCCGCCCTTAACGTGACCAGTGCAACAGAAACACCCATACGAGCCGCTGCATGGGCTGCTTCGCATCCAGCATGGCCAGCACCAATGACAAGAACATCGAAACCGTTTTGTTTCACGTGAAACACTCCTCACTTGCCCAGGCAAAAGCTTCGAAAGATCTCATCCAATACGTGTTCCACATCAATCCGGCCAACCAGTGCATCCAGCGCAAGGACCGATTGACGAAGTGCTTCAGCCGCAAATTCGGCTCGATCTTGACCCGCTTCTATCTCGGATCGGGCTGATTCCAAAAGGGTCGCCGTCTTTGCTATGGCAATTCTATGCCGTTCATGAACCGCACTGCCTGCATGAGAGGCACGCGCTGCCAGAATTCGACACACATCGGCAACCAGGCGGTCAACACCCCGTCCGGTTAACCCTGAAACGGCAGCAATGTTCCCTTGCAAAAGATCCGCTTTACCCTGCAACACCAGATCATCCTTTTGCAAATCAAGCTGATCAGGGACAGATCCATCCGTCAAAACGATTCTCAGATCCGCTGATTCTGCCCGTTTCAACGCCCGATCGATCCCCATGGCTTCAACATGATCTTCGGTTTGGCGCAGCCCCGCAGTGTCGAGAAAAGTCACTGGCAAGCCGTTAAGATCCATACGGACCTCGATCACATCCCGTGTTGTTCCTGCGATATCTGAGGTCAACGCCGCATCACGACCGGCTAACATATTGAGAAGTGTTGATTTTCCAATATTTGGTGGCCCAAGAATAGCCACTTCAAAACCATCCCGGATCCGTTCCGCAACTTTTTGGCCCGCCAGATCATGATGCAATCCGGCCTCAACCTGCTCAATAAGGTCCAGAACCTCTGGCCCGACATCCACTGGGACCTCTTCATCGGCAAAATCGATCGTAGCTTCAAGCAAGGCCATTGCGCGGATCAAACACTTTCGCCAAATCTCAACACGCTGCCCCAATTCACCAGACAGCAATCGCAGGGCCTGACGCCGTTGCTCTTCCGTCTCGGCCTCGATCAAATCAGCCAGGCCCTCAACCTCGGTCAGGTCAAGGCAGCCATTATCCAAGGCCCGCCGGGTGAATTCACCTGGCTCGGCCAGCCGACATCCCGGTTGATCAGACAGAACCTGAAGCATTGCCTGTACCACAGCGCGGCTGCCATGGAGATGAAATTCGACGACATCCTCACCGGTAAAACTGGCCCCGGCCTGAAAATAAACGCACAACGCCTGGTCCAGATGCAGCCCATCCGGATCCGTCAAGGTTACCAAGCTGGCAATGCGCGGTCGTGTCAGACGCCCCGCCAAGGCCCGCAAAACCGATTGCGCAGCAGGTCCGGATACGCGCATGACAGAAACGCCAGCTTTTCCCTGTGCCGAAGCAAGGGCGTATATTGTATCCATAACCTATAAATACACTATATCAGGTGTTCATAGAATCGAAGAACTCGGCATTGGTCTTGGTCTGCTTCAATTTTGACAGCAGGAATTCAACCGCATCCGTGGTTCCCATCGGGTTCAGGATCCGCCGCAAAACAAAGGTTTTCTGCAAATCGCCTTTATCTGTCAGCAGGTCTTCCTTACGAGTACCAGATTTCAGGATGTCAATCGCCGGGAAGACACGCTTGTCGGCAACCTTACGATCCAGAACGATTTCCGAGTTCCCGGTACCTTTGAATTCTTCGAAAATCACCTCATCCATCCGGCTGCCTGTGTCGATCAGTGCCGTTGCGATGATCGTCAGGGACCCACCCTCTTCAATGTTCCGAGCCGCCCCGAAGAAGCGCTTGGGGCGTTGCAGCGCATTGGCATCAACACCACCGGTCAAAACCTTGCCCGATGACGGAACCGTCGTGTTGTAGGCACGGCCCAAACGGGTGATCGAATCAAGCAGGATCACCACATCCCGCTTGTGTTCAACCAGACGTTTGGCCTTTTCGATCACCATTTCTGACACGGCAACATGGCGCGAAGCAGGTTCATCAAATGTCGATGAGATCACCTCACCCTTCACCGAACGTTGCATGTCGGTGACTTCTTCAGGCCGTTCATCGATCAGAAGAACGATCAGATAGCATTCAGGATGGTTTTTTTCGATCGAATTCGCGATGTTTTGCAGCAACACCGTCTTCCCCGTACGCGGGGGTGCAACAATCAGGCTGCGCTGACCCTTCCCGATGGGCGCAACCAGATCAATGATCCGGGCCGAGCGGTCGCGGATGGTCGGATCCTCGATCTCCATCTTCAGCCGCTCGTCGGGATAAAGCGGCGTAAGGTTATCGAAATTGATTTTGTGGCGCGCGCGCTCAGGGTCTTCGAAGTTGATCTTCGTGACCTTGGTCATGCAAAAATAGCGTTCATTCTCGCGCGGGGCCTGGATCACGCCGTCGATCGTGTCCCCGGTGCGCAGGCTGAACTGTCTGATTGTTTCAGGAGAAACGTAAATATCATCTGGACCAGGAAGATAGTTCGCTTCCGGTGAACGCAGAAATCCGAATCCGTCCTGGAGCACCTCAAGCACCCCATCACCAGAGATTTCCCAGCCTTCCTCTGCCCGCTCGCGCAGGATCTGGAACATCATCTCGCCCTTGCGCATGGTCGAGGCGTTCTCGATTTCAAGCTCTTCGGCCATGGCAAGCAGATTTTTGGGGCTTTTCCCCTTCAGATCGGCCAGATTCAGCTTTTCCTGGGTCACGGCTATATTCATCGAACTCCACGCAGCCGGCCTGTTTGGCCGCTCGTCTCACACTTCATGGGAAATCACGCGGACGGACGCCCGACCTTGGGTTGATACGGGTCCCTGACCAACGAGTCAATCTTTCTCAGAAAGGGCGGGCAATCACCGAGATCACGATGACGATCAACAGCAAAGTCGGCAGTTCATTCATCATCCGGTAAGTTCGACCGGTTAGCCTGTTCCTGTCAGCAGCCAAATCCTTTCTGCGCCGCGCCAACCAATGGTGGAACCAGCTCATGCCCAGGATGCCAGCGGCCTTCGTCCAGGGCCAGATCGCGCCCCAGTCCAGGATTCCGGGGGTCAGAACAAGCATCAGTCCGAAAACCCAGGTTGCGATCATGGCAGGGTTCATGATTGCCCGCAGAAGCCGGATTTCCATGGTTTCGAACAACGCGGTGGTTTCGGCCCCGATCTGCGTAACCCGTTCAACATGGTAAACGTATAACCTGGGCAGATAGAACAAACCTGCCATCCACGCGATCACCGAGATCACATGAAGAGATTTGATCCAAGGATAGTAGTCGATCAGCAGGTTGGTCATCTCGATCCTTTCAAGTCTGAACAAAAAATAAAAATATAAGAAAAGAAAAGATGTGGTTGTTATAGATCCTGTGGATGACTTGAATCATTGGGTTGCTCACAGAAAAACCCACTGGGGACAATCCCGGGCCATTTTTGGCATTGGCTGGATGTGTAAAGAAAATATCATATATTTCAATAGGAAAGCAGATGAAGTTTAACAACGTCCTGTGGATAACTCACGGGATAGTTGTTTTGCTTTCCTTCCGTACACAGTGCTGTGTCATGGATTGTCCCCTGTGGAGGATCGTCTCACGGAATGGGGGAAAGTGGCGTGGGGCATGGGGGCTTGTCGGCGGGGCCGGATCAGTCCACTACTGATCAACCCGTTGCCGGCAAGTCATTCACAGGGTTGTCCACATGCCGCATCCGATCGTTCTGGCCTCTGGCTCTGAAATCCGGGCACAACTGTTGCGGTCTGCCGGGGTGATGGTTGAAACGGCTCGGCCCCGGGTCGATGAAGAGGCGGTGAAGCGGTCAATGGTGGCCGAAGGGGCCCTGCCCCGCGATATCACCGACGCCCTTGCCGAGATGAAGGCCCGCAAGATTTCGGAACGTTATCCTGATGCTTTGGTCATTGGATGTGATCAAGTTATTGATTTTAAAAAAGAAATATTATCAAAATCGGATTCACCTGCGGCCGCACGGGATCAGTTGGCCCTGCTGAGCGGCCAGACGCATGCCCTGCTATCCGCCGCTGTGATCTGTCAGGCTGGTCGCCCTCTCTGGCGCCATGTCGGCGTGGCCCGGCTGACCATGAGGGTGCTGTCGGATGCCTATCTGGATGCGTATATCCAACGAAACTGGGACAGCATTCGCCATTCCGTCGGGGCCTATAAGCTGGAAGAAGAAGGTGTGCGCCTGTTTTCGCGCATTGAGGGCGATTACTGGACGATTCTAGGGATACCGCTGCTTGAACTGCTGTCTTACCTGACCCTGAGAAAGGAAATCGACGGATGACCAAAGTGGGCATTCCTCTCGCCGGCGTGATCGGTGATCCGGTGTCTCACAGCCGCTCGCCCCGGTTGCATGCGCATTGGCTGGGCAGATGCGGGTTGAATGGTCATTACGTACCGTTACCGGTGGCTGCACGAGACCTGGAAATGGTGTTGCAGGCCCTGCCCCGCGCGGGGTTTGTCGGGGTCAACATCACCGTTCCCCATAAGGAGGCTGTGCTGGACCTGGCCGATAACGTGACCAGCGTGGCGCGGCGGATCGGGGCGGCCAACACCCTTACCTTTCGTCCCGATGGTCGGATTCATGCCGATAATACCGATGCCTTTGGTTTCTCCCAGTCGCTGCGTCAGGCGGTGCCGGACTGGAAACCGAAGGCCGGGCCGGTCACTGTTTTCGGCGCGGGGGGCGCGGCGCGTGCGGTTCTGGTTGCGCTGATCGACAAGGGGGTGCCAGATATCCGGTTGCTCAACCGTACGCGTGAACGGGCCGAGGCGCTGGCGCGGCACATTGGTGGGCCGATAACCGTGCATGACTGGGATGATGCCCCGGCGATGGTTGCCGACAGCGATATGGTGGTGAATACCACCTCGCTTGGCATGGTCGGCCAACCGCCGTTTCCGGATATCCTGACGACGCTTCGACCCGGGACGATTGCCACCGATATCGTTTATACGCCGCTTGAGACGCCCTTCCTGCTGGCGGCTGCCCGGCAGGGCGCGCGGACAGTTGATGGTCTGGGCATGTTGCTGCATCAGGCTGTTCCGGGATTTGAGCGGTGGTTTGGCGCCCTGCCCGAGGTCGATGCGGCAACCCGGGCCGCCGCACTCGGATGACGCGGCCCTTCGTACTGGGCCTGACCGGATCGGTGGGCATGGGCAAGTCGACCACGGCGGGCCTGTTCGCGCAGGCCGGTTGTGCGGTCTGGGATGCCGATGCCGCCGTTCATCGGCTTTACGAACCCGGTGGGGCGGCAGTGGCCCCAATCGGTCGGCTTTGCCCCCAGGCGGTGGTCGATGGCGGGATTAGCCGGCCGGCGCTGAAGGCGTGGATGGCGCGGGATCCCGGCGCCTTGCAGGCGATCGAAGCCGTGGTCCATCCCCTGGTTCAGGCCGATCGTGCGGCTTTCCTGGCCGGGGCCACGGCGGATATCGTAGTTCTGGACGTGCCGCTGCTGTTCGAGATTGGCAGCGTGGCCGAGACTGACGCCGTGGTTGTCGTTACTGCCCCGCCCGAGGTTCAGCGTGCACGTGTCCTCGCCCGTCCGGGCATGACCGAGGCCCATCTTGATGCCATCCTTGCCAAACAGATGCCGGATGCGGAAAAGAGGAAGCGCGCGGATTACCTTGTCGAGACCACGACGGTCGCGGCTGCCCAAAGCGCCGTCAACGCCATCGTAAATGAAATCAGGGCCCGGCATGCGTGAGATTGTTCTTGATACGGAAACAACTGGCTTCGATCCGTTTTCCGGTGACCGGATCGTTGAAATCGGTGGGGTGGAACTGTTCAACCACATGCCCACCGGCAAGACCTATCATCAATATATCAACCCCCAGCGGGACATGCCCGAAGAGGCGCTGGCCGTGCACGGGATCACTGAGGAATTTTTGGCCGACAAGCCGGTTTTCGCCAAGATCGCGCAGGATTTCATTGATTTTGTCGGCGATGCGCGGCTGGTGATCCATAACGCCGCCTTTGATATGAAATTCCTGAATGCGGAACTGGGCTGGGTGGGGTTGCCCACCCTGCCCGACAGCCAGGCGCTGGATACGCTGAACCTGGCGCGCCGGAAATTTCCCGGGTCACCGGCCACACTGGATGCGTTGTGCCGCCGTTTCGGGATCGACAATTCCGCGCGGGAAAAGCACGGGGCGCTGCTCGATTCCGAGATTCTGGCCGAAGTTTACCTGGAACTGATCGGTGGCCGCCAGCCTGGGTTGGTTCTGACCGCCAGCCGTCAGGATACTGCGGGTGGAGACACCGCAGCCTGGCGTCCCCGGCCCCGCCCCCAGCCCTTGCCGGCGCGGATTACCGAGACGGAAAAGGCGGCCCATGCCGCCTTTGTCGAGACCCTGGGCCCCGAGTGTCAGTGGCGGCGTTTTCAGCCGGACTGAGCACCGCCGGGCACGGGGTTTTGTGAAAACCCGGATCAGGCGTTGCCGGCCGGTTCGCTGTTCACGCTGGGCGCGGCCCCTTGGGCAGCTGCGCGGCGCTGGATTTCCTGGCGGTAAATGCCCATGAAATCAACGTTATCCAGGTTCAGCGGCGGAAAGCCCCCATCGCGGGTCACATCCGATACGATGCGGCGGACAAAGGGAAACAGCATCCGCGGGCATTCGATCAGCAGGAAGGGATGCAGCTGTTCCTCGGGCACGCCTTCGATCTGGAACACGCCACCGTAATCCAGTTCCAGCACAAAGAGAACCTCTTGGGTTTCCTTGTTTTTCGAGGTGATGTTGAACTTGGTCACCACTTCGTACTGGTTCTCGGCTGGACGCTTCTTGGCGTCGAGATTGACCTGGACCTGAATGTCCGGCTGCACATCGCCCTTGATCCCCTTTTGGGCAACGATGTTTTCAAAGGACATATCGCGGACGAATTGCCCCAGAACCTGCATTTTCACCTGTGGCGGCTGTGCGGCGCCGTTGGTCTGATCGCTCATCGTCTTCTCCGTGATATCTGTTGGCGCCTGACTACCAGCTTGCTTTGGCCGCGACAACAGCAGGGGCCGTGGCTGTGCAGGCCTGTCAGTGCCGGGTCCAGCCCGATGGCCCCTGATCCGAGTGACGTGGTGGCAGGCTGTCAGGGTCGATTTCGTGGAACTCGCCGTCGATGATATCGGGACGGTGTGGATCGCCTGCGGATCGGGTGGTGAACCCGGTCTGGGTGGTTCCCATGGTAAAGCCCTGTACCCGGATCCTGCTGCGCAGAAAGTGGAATGCGGCCGATCGGATGGTTGGCACCAGCAGGGCAAACCCCAGGGCGTCGGTGAAAAATCCCGGGGTCAGCAGCAGCACCCCGGCAATCAGCACCATCGCGCCATGGGCGATCGGCTCGGTCGGGTCATCCAGCCGGTTGAAGGCCCCCTGAATGTCGCGCAGCACGGAACTGCCCTGGCTGCGTACCAGTGTCGTGCCCAGAATGGCGGTTCCCAGAACGATGGCCAGGGTCGGCCACAGACCGATCAACCCGCCGACCTGGATGAACAGGCCGATCTCGATCAGCGGAACCGCGATAAAGGCAATCAAAAGCCACATTGGGCAATCCTTGGGCAGAAGCAATGTCTTTGGTCTGTCAGGTGGACTTGCGCCCCCCCAGCACCTACATAGGTAACGCGCAACGATGTTGCCATACTGCTATCGACGAGGCTGATAATGAGCTCTGCCGTGATCCAACTTCTGGTGCTTGCCG
This sequence comes from Qingshengfaniella sp., assembly GCA_047971485.1. Classification (GTDB taxonomy): domain Bacteria; phylum Pseudomonadota; class Alphaproteobacteria; order Rhodobacterales; family Rhodobacteraceae; genus JBKDZR01. The sequence goes on from JBKDZR010000019.1 coordinate 51,333, forward strand.
GAGTCGCGATTTTCCTGATCCTGCGTCTCAGAAATGTTCTGGGAACGCGTGAGGGCTTTGAAAAGCCCCCCGTCCAGATGCCCGGACAGCCTGAACCGCATAACCGCCAAAAACCCGAGTTTGACGTGATTGAGGGCGGTCCAGACCGCGATATCACCGATCATGTCGAAGAAGACAGCGCGGCAGCCGAAGCCCTGACCGGGATGAAGGCGGTCGATGGCGGGTTTTCGGTCGGTGAGTTTCTGGAAGGGGCGCGGGGCGCCTATGAGATGATCCTGATGGCCTTTGAACGGGGCGACATGGCCTCGGTTCAGCCGTTCCTTGCCCCCGAGGTGTACCAGGGGTTCCAGGGCGCGGTTGAGGAACGCGAGCGCCAGAACCTGACGGTTGAGGCCAGTTTCGTTGGTCTGCGCGAGTTGAAGCTGGTCGATGCCCGCTTCGATGAGGCAACCCGCGAAGGGGAGGTCACGGTCCGGTTCGTGGGCGAGCTGACCTATGTGGTGCGCAACGCCGCGGGCGAGTTGGTCGAAGGAAATCCAAACGAAATCAAGCGCCAACGCGATGTCTGGACCTTTGCCCGGACGATGGGCGCGGATGATCCCAACTGGCAACTGGTTGCGACCGGCGAATAGCCTGCCGCCGCGGCGTCCGGGTCGCGCCACCCCCAAGGAGCCCGCCCCATGTCCCGTCGCCGGATTCTGTCGCAAGAAGATCGCCGCCTCTGGGATCAGGTTGCCGATCAGGTGACGCCGTTGGATCGGGGCGCGCAGCGAACTGGCGGGGCGGATCGAAAGGGGTCTGCGGGGTCTGATCCGCGACCGGAGGGGTCCGAACCTCTTGCGCCCCCCGATCCTTTTGTGCCCGTGGGATCCCCCCGGTTTCGGGTGGGTCAGGCCTCGCGCGGGGCCCAAACCGGTGTCATCCTGCAACCTGGCCTGGAAACCCGCATCGCCGATTTCGGGCCACAGCCAAATCGGCGCACCGCCTTGCGTGAACGGCGGGGGAAGGTCCGTCCCGAGGCACGGATAGACCTGCACGGGATGACCCAAGCCCAGGCCCATGGCGCGCTGACCCGGTTCATTCTGGGGGCCCAGGCCGATGGGCTGCGGCTGGTGCTTGTGATCACAGGCAAGGGCAAGCCCCGGGATGAGGGCGGCCCCCTGCCTGTTCCGGTCGGGATCCTGCGCCATCAGGTGCCCCACTGGTTGTCTCTGCCGCCCCTGCGCGGGATCGTCCTGCGCCTTGCTCCGGCCCACATCCGTCATGGCGGCGACGGCGCGCTTTACGTGTTCTTGCGGCGAAACCGATAGCGGGGACCCGGACGTGCCCCCTGCGGGCTTACAGAACGTAGCGACTGAGATCTGCGGATCGGGCCAGATCACCCAGATGGGTCTCGACGAAGGCCGCATCCACCGTCACCGTCTCGCCGGATCGGTCCGGTGCGCTGAACCCCAGTTCTTCGAACACCCGTTCCATCACGGTATAAAGCCGTCGTGCCCCGATATTCTCAACGCTCTGGTTCACCTCGGCGGCAATCCGGGCCAGGGCGGCGATGCCATCCGGGTTGAACACCACCGTCACGTCCTCGGTGCCGAGAAGGGCGGTGTATTGCAGGGTCAGGGCGTTGTCCGTTTCGGTCAGGATGCGGACGAAATCTTCCTCGGTCAGGGCGCGCAGCTCTACCCGGATCGGCAGGCGCCCCTGCAATTCCGGTAGCAAATCCGAGGGTTTGGCAATGTGGAACGCGCCCGAGGCGATGAACAGGATATGATCGGTTTTCACCGGGCCATGCTTGGTGGACACGGTCGTGCCCTCAATCAGGGGCAGCAGGTCGCGCTGCACGCCCTCACGGCTGACATCGCCACCACGGACATCCTGGCGGGCGGCGACCTTGTCGATCTCGTCGATGAAGACGATACCGTTTTCCTGCACGGCCTCCAGCGCGGCGCGGGTCACTGTTTCATCGTCCAGCAGTTTGTCGGCCTCTTCGGCGATCAGCACTTCATAGCTTTCCGAGACGGTCATCTTGCGCCGCACCGTCCGCCCACCGCCGAGGGCCTTGCCAAAGATGTCGCCCAGGTTCATTGCCCCCATGCTAGGCTGACCGGGAATGTCCATCATCTGGAAGGGGCTGGACGTGTCCTGAACCTCCATCTCGATTTCATGGCCATCCAGATCGCCTGCCAGCAGCTTCTCGCGAAAGCGTTCCCGGGTGCCGGGGCGGGCATCGGGGCCGGCAATGGCGGCAATCACCCGGTCCTCGGCGGCCTGCTGGGCGCGGGTCTTCACATCGTCGCGCATGCGTTCACGGGTTTCGATGATCGCGGCATCGACCAGATCGCGGATGATCTGTTCGACATCGCGACCGACATAGCCGACCTCGGTGAACTTGGTCGCCTCGACCTTGACGAAAGGCGCGCGGGCCAACCGTGCCAGCCGGCGGCTGATTTCCGTTTTACCGACGCCGGTAGGGCCGATCATCAGGATGTTCTTGGGATAGACCTCTTCGCGGATGGCTGGATCCAGGCGCTTGCGCCGCCAGCGGTTGCGCAAGGCTACGGCGACGGCGCGCTTGGCGTCGCGCTGGCCGATGATGAAGCGGTCAAGTTCGGATACGATTTCGCGGGGGGTCAGGTCTGTCATCTGGCGGCTCGGTCAGGGGGGCCGGAAAATCGGCGCGGGACATGGAGGCTACTTAATCACCCCGACGTCAGACGCAACCTTTCGTCGGGTAAAGCGACACCGGGTTGTCTTAGGGCCGGGGTGGGCCGGACGTCAACGGGCTGAGGTGGCAGCCCTGAATGGGATGACCCGGGTGCAAAATGCACTATATCCGGGACATGCGCCTGATCCTGTGCCTCTTGCCCCTGATGGCCGGTTGCGGCGGGCTGACCGCCTTGCCCCCAGAAGAGACGGCCATCGCATCGGCTGGCGGGTTGGCTGGTGTGACGGGTGGGTTCGGAAACACCCGGATCATGACAGATCAGACCTCTTCGGCGTGGCGGGCTCCGGCCCCTGTGCCGCTGTCATCGGCCGAAGCGGCGCAGGCCTTTTACCACCAGACCGAGGCCAATGCCGCCCGCCGCGATGCCGGGGTCGGCCTGCGCAACCGCCAGCTTTTGCTGACCATGGACCCGGGCCTGACCCGGCCTGGCGAAGCCCGGCAGATGGCCCGCGACAGGATCCGCCTGCAGCACGAGGATCTGCGCGCCCAACGTGACCGGCTGCGCGATGCCCCCTATGCGCGGACCATGGGCAGCATAGATTACTGACACCAAGGGCATCAGGGATTGATCTGTTCTTCTTTCGCAAAGGGCAGCTTTGAGGCCGTGTTGACCTTAGCCACCAGCAGAGCAAGCCGCGCCAGCGCCGGACCGGTGGGCCGCCCCAGTGATGGCGCGGCGCCCTTCGGGCTTGTTCCGCGCCGAGGGGATGAACGACAGCTTGCGTCCGCAAGGCTGACTATAGACAGGCGGTCACTTGGGGTCGTCGGCATCACCCAGGCTTTCTACCGTCAGATTTCCGTTTGTGTAGACACAGATATCCGCCGCGATGGCCATGGCTCGGCGTGCGATCTGTTCGGCGGCCAGATCCGTCTCGGTCAGGGCGCGGGCGGCAGCCAGGGCATAGTTGCCACCGGACCCGATCGCCGCCACGTCATGTTCGGGTTCCAGCACATCGCCCGCGCCTGTGATCACAAAAAGATCCCTGCCATCGGACACAATCAGCATGGCCTCCAGCTTTTGCAGATACTTGTCGGTGCGCCAGTCCTTGGCCAGATCGACGCTGGCTCGGGCCAGTTGGCCGGGCGCGGCTTCCAGCTTGGCCTCCAGCCGTTCCAGCAGGGTGAAGGCGTCCGCTGTCGATCCGGCAAAACCCGCGATGACATCGTACCCGCCCGGCGACAGGCGGCGCACCTTACGCGCTGTGCCCTTGATCACGGTATCGCCCAGGCTGACCTGACCATCGCCGGCAATCACCACCTTGCCGCCCTTGCGCACCCCGATGATCGTAGTGCCGTGCCAGCCGGGAAAGCCTTGTTCCGCCATGGGAAACCTCCGAAATCCGTGGGGTTGGAAAGCTGACAACGGCAAATTCGCGCCGGATCAGCGTGCCATCAAAAAGTGACAACCTGACGATGTGATCAAAATCAGGTCACCAGGTCACAGGCGTGTTCGAATGGGACGGAACGGGGCCGGAGGGCGATGTTCCACAGTTCCACGCACAAGCCAACGGCCCCACGATTGCGCGGGGCCGCCATCAGACAGATCCTGCCCGGATCAGAGGGCGGATTCGATCCAGGTTTGCAGCGCGGCCTTCGGGGCGGCGCCGGTCTTGTTCGACACGACCTGACCGTCCTTGAACACGAACAGGGCCGGAATGCCGCGGATGTGCATTTCCTGGGCGGTTTTCATGTTCTCATCGACATTGACCTTGACGATCTTGACCTTGCCGCTGAGTTCTTCTGACAGTTCCTCCAGCGCGGGGCCGATCTGCTTGCAGGGACCGCACCATTCGGCCCAGAAATCGACGACGACGGGCAGGTCGGCGTTCTTCACTTCGGTTTCAAACGTGTCATCTGTGACGGCGACGGTAGCCATGGGTGCCTCCTTGGCGAAACGGGTTCGGCGTGAACCTAGGTAGCGTCTGTGGTGGCGTCAAGGCGGGCATCCGCCGCGCGCGCCAGTGCGGCCGCAGTCAGGGCTGGGGGCAGGGGCATCAGCGCCGGTGCCCTGGTCCACAGGATTGCCGTGTCGATCTGGTGATCGGGGAAGATCGCGGTCAGGGCGGCGGCATAGGCACCCATCTGGCGCAACAGCCCTTCGGGCACCGCATCGGGGGTTTCGGGCAGCACGGCATTGGTCTTGTAGTCCACGGCCAGCACCCGGTCCTTTGTGATCACAAGCCGGTCCACCGTTCCCCGCAAGGGCCCGGCATGGGGCAGGGCGGTCAGGGATGCGGTCAGATCGACCTCGGCCAGCGCATCGGGACCGAACAGGGGCGCAAGACCGGGATCGTCCAGAACCGCCAGGGCCTCGGCCAGCAGATCGGCAGCTTCGGCCGGGGGGGCGCGGTCCTCGGCCATGCGCAGCAGATCGGTGCCGATCTGATGTCGGTTCGCGGCCGGGTAGGCGGGCAGATGTTCCAGCAGCAGGTGCAGCAGGCTGCCCCGGCGCAGGGCGGTTTCTTCATCCAGGCCGGCCTCGCCGGGCAGGGCCTTGGCCCCGCCCAGCCCTGTGGGCGTCAGTGTCGGGGCGGTAGCTGGGGGGTCGGGCGCTCGGGTTTGGGCCCAGGCGGGCAGGGCAGTGCGCGGGGGACGCGGGGCGTCGGCCGTCATGCCGGGATCGGGCCAGGCGCCGTTTTCCAGCCGCAGCCCCGTGCCTGTGGGCTGCACACTGGGCCGTGCGCCAAGCGCGATCAGGCCGGTTTCGATCTGCCCGTGCCAGGATCGCTCGCCGGCCTTGCCGCCTGCGCAGACGATCAGCCATTGCTCGGCCCGGGTCATCGCCACATAGAGCAACCGCTGCCGTTCCTGATCCAGCTTGTCCTTGCGCGCGGCGGTGGCCTCGGTGGCCATGGGGGGTTGGGCGTCCTCGGCTGCCCGCCAGATCGGGGTGGCATCCGGGGCGGGCAGGATGTCGGGGGCGCCCGGGGCATTGCGGTCGGCGGTATCGGGCAGGATGACCACCGGTGCTTCCAGCCCCTTGGCGCCATGAACGGTCATGATCCGCATCAGCCCGCCGGCGCCTTCGGCCTGGCGCTTGATTTCCACATCCTCTGCACGCATCCATTCCAGGAAACCCGTCAGGCTGGGGATTTCCGCGCGCTCATACTCCAGGGCGACACTCAGCAGGGCATCCAGCGCCTCTTCACAATCCGGGCCCAGCCGGGCCACCAGCCGGCGACGGCCGTCATGGCGGATCAGGATCCGCTCCAGCAGGTCATAGGGGCGCAGGAAATCGGCCTCGCGGCGCAGATCATGCAGCATGTCCAGCGTGTCGGGATGGGCCGTGTCCTTGCGCAGCGCTTCCCACAGGGGGCCCTTGCGGGGCTGGGCCAAAGTGTAGAGATCACCCTCGGACCAGCCAAGCAGGGGCGACCGCAGGGCCTCGGCCAGGGCCAGGTCATCCTCTTGCAGCGACAAAAAGCCCAGCAATGACAGCAGATCCTTGACCGCCAGATCCGAGGTCAGGATCAGCCGGTCGGCCCCGGCAACGGGCAGGGCACGTTCCTTGGCGGCACGCAGGATTTCCCGAAATACGGTGCTACGGCGCTGGACCAGGATCAGCACATCGCCGGCGTGGATGGGCCGCGCCTGGCCTTTGTGATCGGTCAGTTGCGCGCCCTCGGTGATCAGCGCCTTGACGTGATCGGCCACGGCATCGGCCAGGCGGGCGGCTTCGTGGCGTGGGCTGATCCGGTCGATCGGGTCATACCAGGGGGTGTCATCGCCGGTGTCTTCCTTTTCCAGCGTCGGCCACAGATCGACCCGGCCGGGCAACCCGTCGAAGAACGCCCGGTGCGCCGGCGGGCCGCCCAGCCCGATGCCCCCGCTGGCGGCAAAGGTTGCATCCACCGCCGACAGGATCGCCGGGGCCGAGCGAAAGGAATGTTCCAGGACCCCATCGGCCAGCCCGGGCCCGTCAGCCAGCCGCTGGGCAAAATCGGCGCGCACCGGATCCATCGCGTCGGGATCGGCGCCCTGGAAGGACTAGATGGATTGCTTGCGATCGCCGACCACAAAGAGGGTGCGTTCGCCGGGGCCGCGGGTGCCTTCGCCGGCGCCGATTTCCCGGGCAAGCAGGCGGATGACCTGCCATTGCAGGGGGCTGGTGTCCTGGGCTTCGTCGACAAGGATATGGTCGATGCCCCCGTCCAGCTTGTAGAGCACCCAATCCGCCACCGCCGGGTTGGACAGCAGATCCCGTGCCTTGAGGATCAGATCGTCGAAATCCAGCCAGCCGCCTTCGGCCTTGATGGCATCCAGCCGGGGCAGGAAGGCGGCGGCGAACCGGTGCAGTGCCAGGGTCCGGCGTGCAGCGAACAGCCCCAGCCGGGCCGGGCGCGTGGCCTCAATGCGTTCCATCAGGGCGTTCAGCGCGTCCAGATCGGCGGGATCCAGCGTCTTTTGCGTGGATTTTGTCGGGACCGTGCCGATCTTGGCCGTGAATGGGGCCTTGGCGCCCTTGCCGGTCAGCAACATGCCCTCCAGCAGGGGCAGGGCTGCGGGGCCGGGCAAAAGGGCGGCGGCGCGGGCCAGAATCTCGGCGTTTTTGGCATCCGTGCTGCTTCCGGCCCGAAAGCGCGGGATCACCTGGGTCAGCAGGTCGGCCTCGGATCCGTCAAAGGCCATCTCGGTCAGTTGGGTCTCGGTGAAGCCGGCGGGCAGGTCGTGCAGGCGCAGGGCTGCTTCGGGGGTGAGCGGGCGTGCAAAGCCATCACGATCGCGCAGGATTTCCCGGACCAGCCCATCCAGGCTGTCATCGCTGGACAGATAGAGGGCCAGCCCGTCCAACGCGGTGGCCTGCGGGTCCTCGGCCAGGGCATCGCAAGCCTCGGTGATCAGACCGGCCAGGGTGCGTTCGTCCAGTTCCCGGAACTGGGGCGAAACCCCGGCCTCCAGCGGAAAGCGGCGCAGCAAGGCGGCACAAAAGGCGTGGATCGTCTGGATCTTGAGGCCGCCGGGCGTTTCGATTGCGCTGGCGAACAGGCGCCGGGCGGCGCGCAGCCTGTCGCCTTCCAAAGGGCCGGTTTCGCCCAGGTCGCGCAGGGCATTGCGCAGGTCGGCATCTGGCGTCATCGCCCAGTTGCCCAGGGTCGCGAACAGCCGGTTCTGCATCTCGGCGGCGGCAGCCTTGGTGTAGGTCAGACACAGGATGTTCTCGGGGGGCACCCCGGTCAGCAGCAGCCGCGCCACCCGGTTGGTCAGCACGCGGGTCTTGCCCGATCCGGCATTGGCCGCCAGCCAGGTGGACAGGCCGGGATCGGCGGCGCGGTTCTGGCGTTCGGTGGCCGTGTCGTTCATGATCCGACCCTTTCTGGGCTGGGCTCATCGCTGAGATCCCATTCGCCAACCCGCGACAGGTGGTCGAAATCCTCGACAAAACTGTCGCGTTGGCGGGCGAGGCGCGCGGTATAGCCCTTGTCCTCGTCCATCCAGGCAGCGATCAGCCGGGCCAGATCGGTCGGAACATCGGCGATGGGCGGATTGGTCAGGGACACGGCCGAGGATTTCATCGCCGCGCCCAGCCCCAGATAGACAGCCCGCAGGACCGGGGCCGGGGGGATATCCCTGAAACCGCCGGATTCAGCGATGGCGGCGGTTAAAAGCAACTGTTTTGAAAAGGTTTTCTGCTGTTGCGGGCTGGGCGGGTTGCCCGTCTTGTAGTCATAGATGGCGATCTCGCCGGTGTCGGCCAGATCAATGCGGTCGGCCTTGGCGGTCAGGGTAAAGGCCGGGGACTGCAAGGTCAGGGATCCGCTGGCCTCAAAGGCGGTGGGGTGGGCATCGGCCTGACGCGTGGCTTCTTCGGTGACGAAGCGGTCGGCGATCCGTGCGATCCGAGCCTGCCAGAGATGCCGGGCGGCGGGCCAGGGGACGTGCTGGGCAAGGACCTGGCTGGCAGCCCTGATCAGGGCGGCGGCGCGCTCGGCCTCGGGCAGGGCCATCATGGTGGGGATGAAGCCCTCCATCAGCGCATGCAGGACAGTGCCACGCAGGCGCGGCTCTGGTACCCGGCGCAGGGGATCCAGCCGTGACAGGCGCAGGATGCGGCGGGCGTAGATCGCATAGGGATCGCGGATCAGCGTTTCGATCGCGGTGACCGAAAGCTGCCGGGGCCGGACCGCAACCGGTGGCTGGGGCGAGGGGCGCCGCGCCGGAGGCGTCCCGGCCAGGGGGCGGTCCAGTGCGGCGGCCATGTCCAGCCAGACCTGGCCCTTGTCGCGGATCGCTGTCAGTGCTGCCGGGCCGTTCTGGTCGGGCAGGCCGGTCATCAGGTTGGTCAGCCGGTTCAGCCAGCGCGAGGGAACCGAGGGGGCCTCACCTTCGCGCAGGGCGCGTGACAGCACGATCCGGGGGGCGCCGGCGGCCTGCTGAAAGTCATGGGCCGCCAGCCCGACCCGACGTTCCGGCGACAGCAACCCGGCGGCCCGGCGCATGGCGCGGTTCAGCCAGGGATCGGGCTGGGGCAGTTCCGGCCAGGTGCCATCATTCAGCCCGGCCAGCAGCACCAGATCTGCGCCCTGCACCCTGGCCTCCAGCGTGCCCCAGATCATCACGCCGGGATGGGGGCGGTCGGGGTCGCGCACCTCGCCGCCCAACAGGCTATTGAGAAGGTTTGCAAAATCGGCTGGATTCAAGTCGCCGCCATGGGTGGCTTCGGCCAGAAGATCGTCCAGAACACCACGTGCCTGCCGCCCGTCACGATCAGTCCAGAGCCGCCCTGGATTGCCCCTTGCCGGTCCACTGGCCAGGGCCTCGGCCAGCGCGATCAGGTGTCGGGTATGGTCGGCCAGGGGGGCCGTGCCGATGGCCGCGGCACGATCCAGCAGGTCCGCGATCCAGGCGGCGCGGATCGCGATATCGGCATCGTCGGTTTCCGCCGCCCAGCCGGTCAGATCGGTGCGCGTCGGAAAGGGTGGGCCGTGGCGGCGCAGGCGCAGTTCCAGCTTGTGGGTGAACAGCATGTGCTGACCGCGCCCATCGCCCCGGGCGGTCAGCGGATGTTTCAGCAGGGTCAGGATGTCCTCACCCCCGGCGCGCTTGCCACCCAGCCCGGCAATCAGCCGCAGAAAGCGCCCGGCGGCCATCTGGCGCAGGGGGGCGCCGGCGCTGTCATCGGGTTCGATCCCCCAGCGGCCCAGGGCGGCGGTGACCCGGCGGGTCAGCATCCGGTCTGGGCTGATCAGGGCCGCTGTCACACCGCGCTCGACCGCGTCGCGCAGGCAAAGCGCCAGGGCGCTGGCCTCGGCCCGCTGATCGGGGGCCTCGATCAGGGTCACGCCGTCCATGGCGGGGCCGAGGGCGCCCAGCCGTGGCCCATCACGACGCCAGGCATCGGTCACCGGCGCGGGACGTAGCGCCAGAGACAGAAGAGCATTGCGCGCCGGGTTGGGCGCGGGGGTTTCCGCCCAGGGGCGGATATCCTGCGGGGCCATGTCCAGATCGGCGGCCAGTGCGGCAAAGCGGTACTGGGGGTGGTCCTCCTGCGGGATCCGGCCGGTCAGCGTATCCCAGACATCGGCGGGCAGATCGGGATCGACCCCGGGGAGGACCACCGCGCCATTGGGCAAGGCGGCGACTGCGCGCATGAACAGTGCTGTGGTGCCCCGCGATCCGGTGGATCCGGCGACGATTACGGGATGGGGTGGGGGTGTGTGGCGCCAGCGGGCCAGGATGGCCTCGACCACCTTGCGCTGTCGGGCCTCGGGGTCCAGGGGCTGATCTGGATCGGCGGCCAGGAAATGACCCACCAGATCAAGGAACTTCTGGCTGCGTTCCCAATGTCCCGACAGGTCGGTGACATCAAGCGTGGCGATCCGGTCCATGCCGACGCCTTCGCCCTGCATCTCATCCATCAGTGCGGCCAGGGAATCCGCCAGATCAAAGGTTGCGCCACGCGGGGCCAGATCCGGCTCGGCCTCGATCAGGTGGCGGACCAGCTGTGCCAGCTCCAGCCGTCTCCGCAGCCCGGGTACAGGGGGCGGCAGGCCGGGGGCGCCCTCCAGTTCCAGTTCGCTCAGCAGGCGCAGGCGGGGCAGCAAGCGCGGCGTGCCGTCATCGAACAGCGCGCGGATCCGTCGCTGCATGCGCCGTGTGTTCACATAGACGGTGACCCGGGCCAGATCCGCCGGGGGCAGCGCCCCAAACCGTGCCAGCAGCCCCTCGACCAGAGCCTGTGGAAAATCCGCACCTGGCGGCACGCCATAGAGCGGCGCGGGAAACAGCGCGTCCGTCATCCGGCGGTGTCCAGAAGGGCTTCGGCCAGGGGAATGCCGCCGGGATGGCCGACATCGCACCAACCGCCGGGATGAACGGCCCCGTAAAGACGTCCCGCGCTGGCCAGACGTGACCAGATCAGGTTCAGCGAAAAGGGCCCCTCGGGGGTATCGCCCAGAAGAGCAGTGTCGATGATCTGCGTGCCGGTATAGACAAGGCCCGGGCCGCGGGTCAGGCGCCCGTCATCGGCCATGGCAAAGTCGCCCGCCCCCTTATGGCCCCGGGCGCGGTCGGCGGGCACCAGCAGAAGAAGTGCGCCCATGCGCGTCCCATCCCAGGCATTGGCCAGTGTTTGCAAAGGGTTGGCCCCGGTCCAGACCGCATCGCTGTTCAGGGTAAAGACCGGGGCGGGGTGCGTGTCACCGACCAGAAGCGGCAGGGCAGCCTTCAGCCCGCCCCCGGTGTCCAGCACTTGCGGTGCCTCGACCGTTACCTGGACCGGCCGATCCTTCAGGTGGGCGGTGATCTGATCGGCCAGGTAATGCGCATTGACCACGATTCGCGCCAGACCTGTCCCCTCGGCCAGCGCCAGCGCATGGTCGATCAGCGGCCGGCCGGCAACCTCGATCAGCGGTTTCGGTCGGTTTCGGGTCAGATCGCCCATGCGCGTGCCGAAGCCGGCGGCGAAAAGCATCAGGGCGTCGGGCATGGGTGTCTCAGTCGGTCGAGATGAACGGCATCGGGCGGTGGCAGGCAATCCTGCACCAGGCACCGCAGGTCGGCAAGATCAGGATGGGCGAGATCCGCCTGCACATGGGCCCAGACCCGGGGGATCAGGTCGATATAGCGTGGCTTGCCCATCAGTTGTGACAGGCGGGCAAAAATCCCCAGGATGCGCAGATTGCGTTGGGCGCCCATCACGGCCAGATCGCGGGCCAGATTGGCGGGGTTCAGGTTCCCGAGTGCGGCAAAGCGGGTCAGGGCCATGGTGCGTGCGGCTGGGGCCAGATCGCGCCGGGCATCGGTGATCAACGAGGCCAGATCATAGCTGGCCGGCCCGATGAAGGCGTCCTGGAAATCCAGCAGCCCGATCCGCGCGGCCCCTGTCCGATCCGGCAGCCAAAGCAGATTTTCGGCATGAAAATCCCGGTGGCAGGGCACCATTGCGCCCGTATCGAACACCGCCATCAGGGGCGCCAGCGCGGCCTCGGCCAGCGGTCCGGCCAGACCTGGATCCCGGGCATACCATTCGGCTGCCGGTGCGATCATCATGGCCATGCTTGCCGCGCTGTAGGCGGGGATACCAGCGGGCGGGGTGATGCGCTGAAAGGCGACCAGCGTGTCCACCGCTGCGGCGTACAGCTCTGGCTCCTCGGTTGGATGGGCGGTGGCACGGCTGGCCAGATCGTCATCGCCCAGATCCTCAAGCAGCAGCAACCCGGCCTTGACATCCTCGGCCAGGATCCGGGGGGCGGACAGGCCGGACTGGTGCAGATGCCGGGCGATGGCGGCGAAGGTGCTGACGGTTCCGGGGTTGGGATCCTGCATCAGGATGGCGGGTCCGGACGCTCCGGTCAGCCGATAATACCGCCGCGACGAGGCATCCCCGGCCAGCGGCGCCAGCGGTGCATCGGCCCAATCGGTGCGGCGCAGAAAGGGGCGGATCGGATCAGTCATCGGCCGGTTCCGTGCGCAGGGCGGCCAGCCGGTCGGCCCAGACCGGGGCGGGCCCGGACAGGATGATCCGGCGCTGTCCGCCGGTTTCGCCAAGCGGGTCGAGGGACAGGTGCAGCGCAGTGGCCGGCAGGTCGCCGCCCAGCCGGTCGGGCCATTCGACCAGGCACAGCGCGGTGTCAAAGGCGTCCTCCAGGCCCAGTTCCCATACCTCGCCCGCGCCGCTCAGGCGGTAGAGATCGGTGTGCCAGATTTCCAGATCCGGGGTGACGTAGCTTTGAACCAGGGTAAAGGTTGGCGAGGGGATATCTTCGGTCACGCCGCGGGTCCGGATGATTTCCCGGGCCATCAGGCTTTTGCCCGCCCCGATCGGCCCCGTCAGCGCCAACACGTCGCCGGCGCGCAAAACCGGGGCCAACCGCCGGGCCAGGGCGGCGGTTTGCGTGGGGTCATCTGTGGTCAGGACAAGGCGGGTCTCGGCGGACATGGCGCAACTATGGCCCTGCGCCGGAGCGGGGGCAAGCGCTGTGGATCGGTGGCCTTGTCTTGGTCCTCTGATTTCCAACCGGAGACAGTCTGCCAATGGCGTTCGGTGCCATTCTTACCCTCGGCGGGAATAGAAGAATGCAGTGCCGCCACATTGCCGCCTGTCGGCGCGGGGCTTGATCTGCAATGCAAACCGCCGCTCTGACAGCAAAGCCGGCTTGCAAATGGCCAATCCTTGGGGGTTGGTCGTCCCGATCAGGTGCCGACGCGGGACAGGCGTGGCACATCTGTCGTGATCTGCTGGGTGTTGTGCTCGAATGACACCATGCAGGCCCCGCCGGTCAGCAGCCGGGTGCGCAGCAACAGGCCGGTGCCGTCCGGTGCCGTGACCCGCGCGTCAAAGCTTTGGCGCATTTGCCCGTCGATCAGCCCCAGGCGGACCGGCCCCCACAGATCGGGCCGCGAGGATCGAGCCTGCCAGCGTTGCACGGCATCCGCCAGTCCGACCCCGACCCCGACACTGGGCGCGTCCTCGCAATCGCAGGCCTGCCACATCTGTTCATAGATGCGGTTCGATGCGCTGAGCACGCCATTGTGGGAAAAGATCGCAATCGCATCATCAAGATTGTCCAGGATCGACTGGCTCATCTGGATTTCGGACCGGAAGCTGCGGGTCAGGGACACCTCGGATGTGATGTCCTCAAAAACATAGGCCACGGCGCCGTCGGGGTGGGGGCGCCCGGTGACGCGGTAGGTCTGGCCCGTCGCCAGATACCAGGTCTGGGCATAGGTGCCTTCCTCGGCGCCGGCCTCAAGCTGGGCGATATGCAGCCGCCAGCTTTTGTAATCCTTGGGTTCGGGGATGCGCTGGCGGTCGCGCAAGGCATCGAGAAAGGAATGCAGCGTGGGCTGGGTGCTCAGTTGTTCGGCGGGTACCCCGGTCAGATCGACCAGCGCGGGGTTGAACAGCACCAGTCGCCGCCGCCGGTCAAAGATCGCCAGCCCGATGGTCAGATGCGCAAAGGTCTTGGTCAGGGTCTGGACAAAGCCCGACAGCGCCCGCTCGGCCCGCACCAGCGCATCGGCAGGGGCGGCGAAGTTCAGCTTGCCGCAGCTGTCATTCTGGATCGTGGTCAGATCGAACCAGTGCTCCTTGTCCCGGCCCGGCGGCTGACTGGCGACGCGCCGCTGACTGGCGCCTGATCCGCGCTGTGCTGGGACGGAGGCAAAGATGTCGGGGGGCGGCCAGGAAAGGCTCTTCTTGTCGGTTTCATCGGTTTCGGCCAGCGCCATGTAGGCGGCATTCGCCCAGGTGATGGCCCCGTCATCGCGTTGTTTCCAGGTGAGGACGGGGGACAGTTCGGCGATGGCGCGCAGGGTTTCCAGCTCGGCGCGCATGGCCATCATGCTGTAGCGTTCAACCAGTTCCGATTGCGTGGCTTGCCCCTGTTCCTTCAGAACGATCCGCAGCAGATCGCCGTTGCGTTCCGCTTCCAGGGACATGGTTTCCGGGCCCTTGCCGCTGTCGTTGATGCGCAGGGCCACGGGTTGTCCCTGAGGCAGGTTGAGGATGCGGTTTTCCAGGTCATCGAAGCGGTGGCCAAAGCCCAGCAGAAATTCACCCCAGTCATCAATGCCGCTGCCCGATCGCGGCAACATGGCGCGCGCGGCTTCCGTGGCATCGGCCAGACGCCGGCCGTCGAAAAGGAACACCACCTCTTCATCCGGTACCGCAAGCTTGAGGTGCGCTCGCTGGCCTGTACCGTCACGGCCCAGCCAGATCCAGGCGAGTGTCACAAGCGAAGCCGAGACGAGGCTTGAAACCGCACCAATAAACAGAACATCCGGGCCTATCATGCCCACCTCGCCAATCCCCAGTTACCGGCGTCCCCCGGCGTCGGCGAGATTCCGCGCATTAAGGTTAACGAAAGGTTAATATTAAGATCAAACGCGAATTATTTCGTTGACACCTATCCCGGATGCATCACCAACCGCCGGTTTTTCGATCCGGTCGCGGGGCCAGATGACGAATATGTTGGCGCCGCTGCGCTCGGGCAGTTCATCGCTGCTGAGGAACGGATCGCTGCCATTGGTGAATGTAAGCCGTGCACCGGTGCGTTCCAACAGGGTTTTGGCGATGAACAGCCCCAGGCCCATGCCCTCGTATCCGGGCCGGGCTGTGCGGTCCGTCTCGGTGCGGCGGCGGCGCAGGAACGGATCACCCAGCCGCCCGATGACCTGGGAGGGGAAGCCCCGGCCGTCATCGCTGATACAGATGGTGATCGTATCGGCCGACCATGACGCGTCGACCCAGACCCGGCTTTCGGCAAAATCCACAGCGTTTTGTACCAGGTTCCGGATGCCGTGGATGATCTCGGGCAGGCGTGCGATGGTCGGCTGCTGGCTTTCGCCGCTGTCGGCCGGCATGACGCTGAACACGATGGTCTTACCGCGGTCCTTGTGGGGTTCGGCCGCTTCGCGCACGACGGTGTCCAGCGGCGCGTGGCGCATGTATTTGTCATCCTTCCCGGCCCGGCCCATGGAGCGCAGGATATCGCGGCACCGGTCGGTCTGATCGCGGATCAGTAGGGCATCGTCGCGCAGTTCGGGATCGGACAGTTCGCTGACCAGTTCGGAACTGACCAACTTGATCGTCGCCAGTGGCGTGCCCAGTTCATGGGCCGCGGCGGCCACAACCCCCCCCAGATCGGTCAGCTTTTGTTCGCGCAGCAGTGCCATCTGCGTTGCCAGCAGCGCGTCGGACATGACATTTATTTCCCGGCTGATCCGATAGGCGTAGCCAGCGATAAAGATCATTCCGATCAGAACCGCCGCCCAGATCCCGAACAGCAGGTCGTCCGGTGGCCGGATGATGATGCCGTCGCGGGTGTGCAGCGGCACGTTGTACAGCGTGACCAGGGTCACCAGGGCGCTGGCTGCGACGCCCAGCACGATGGTTGAGCGCAGGTTCAGTGCCGATGCCGAAATTGTGACCGGGGCCAGGATCAGCAGGGCGAAAGGGTTGCTCAGCCCGCCGGTCAGGTAAAGCAGGAAGCACAATTGCGAGATGTCGAACAGCAGCATCGCGACGACCTGGTGTTCGGTCAGGCGCTTGATGGCCGGAAAGGCAAACATTGCCAGCGTGTTGGCCAGGGTCGAGACGCCAACGGCCAGGTAACACAGGGGCAGGTTCAGCGCGATGTCGAAAAAGCGTCCCGCTACGGTGATCGCTGCCACCTGGCCGATGATGGCGATCCAGCGCAGTACGATCAGGGTGCGCAGCCGAATCCAGTGGCTGCGCGCCTGGGGGTTGAACGGGTCGAGAAAGGGATCGTCCATTGGGGCCCTGGATTGCCGGTGTTGCCCTGCTGTGATAGCGCCCCGCGTGTGTCATGACAATTTCCAGACAGAAAGCGGGGTGAGAACCATGATCCGAACGGTTGCGATTGCTGCGGGCACGGCCCTGGTCCTGCTTGTCGGCGTCACCGCATTCGTCGCGCTGCGCGGTCCGGACGGGGAAGATAGGTTTGCCCAGTGCCGCGACAGCCGCATTGCGGGGGGCACGGATACCATCGGCGGGCCGTTCACGCTGGTCGACGCCCAGGGCCGGACCGTGACCGATGCCGATGTGATCACAAAGCCCTCCTTGCTCTATTTCGGCTATACGTTCTGTCCCGACATCTGTCCTTTCGACATGGCCCGCAACGCCATGGCCACCGAGGTTCTGGAGGATCGGGGCCATGATGTGACCCCAGTCTTCATCTCCATCGACCCCAAGCGCGATACACCCGAAGTGGTGGGCAACTTCGCCGCCAACATGAGCGAAAAGGCCATCGGCCTGACCGGAGCGCCCGAACAGATCCGCGCTGCCAGCCAGGCCTACAAGACCTATTACAAGGCCAATGACCCGGGCGACGACCCCTACTATCTGGTCGATCATTCGACCTTTACCTATCTGGTGCTGCCCGGGCATGGCTTTGTCGAGTTCTTCCGCCGTGATCTGTCGGCCGAGGACATGGCCAGCAAGGTTACCTGTTTCATTGAGGCCAGTTGACCGCAGGGCGGTCCCGGTGGCCAAATTGACGGTCTCGGGGCAACGGGGTATCCCTGATCAACCGATCACAGCGGAGACGGATATGACGGAACAGGCGCTGCGGGAAATCGGCGAGGATAACTCGCTTCTTCTTGTCGATGATGACGAAGCTTTTCTCAAGCGGCTGTCCCGGGCCATGGAAAAACGCGGCTTCGCGCCGGAAAATGCCGGATCCGTTGCTGCGGGCAAGGCCATCGCCACCGCCCGCCCGCCCGCCTATGCGGTGGTTGATTTGCGGCTGGAGGATGGCAACGGTCTGGATGTGGTCGAGGTGCTGCGCGAAAAGCGTCCCGATTGCCGGATCGTGGTTCTGACCGGCTATGGCGCAATCGCCACGGCGGTGGCGGCGGTTAAGATCGGGGCGACGGATTATCTGTCGAAACCGGCTGATGCCGATGATATCACTGCCGCGCTTCTGGCCGGGGCTGATGCATTGCCGCCGCCCCCCGAGAACCCGATGTCGGCGGATCGGGTACGCTGGGAACATATCCAGCGGGTCTATGAACTGTGTGATCGCAATGTCAGCGAAACGGCGCGGCGGCTGAACATGCACCGGCGTACGCTGCAGCGCATCCTAGCCAAGCGCAGCCCCCGCTGAAACGCGCAATCCTGATCCTGCCCCTTCTGGCGGCCTGCACAGCCCCGGCCCCGGGCGGCCCTGATCCGGTGCTGGCGCTGGGCGGCATACTGGCCGGCCAGACCGGGCAAGAGGTGGGTTTTGGCCGCGCGCGTGATGGGGCGGTGGCGGCGGTCAGCCGTATGGCGGGCGCTGGCCCGGTTTGGGCTGGGGGATGTGGCGGCATTGCCGAGCGCGCACGCTATCCCGGTGGGCTGACGCTTTACTTTACGCCCGAGGCCTTTGTTGGCTGGTCTGTGGATCCCGAGGGCAGGAATTGGCAGCGCGCTGGCGGTGTGGGCAATTCGGCTGGTCGGGTTTGTGAGATAGGGCTCGACGCATAAGGGCGTGTTTATTTCCTCCTCTGCCCAGCCCGGAACCAGGGCCGCAGGCCCGCCGGGCGAGCGCCTGCCCGTCCCCGCGGGCTGGCGCTTGGGTGACGTCAGCGCACCAGCCCCGCGAAGAAATGTATTCGGCACGATAAAGCGCGTCGCTCAGCCGTTGGCGGCGCCATCCCACGGGCCGGCGCTCGCCCTCATGTTTCGCAGGGCTGGTGCGATTTGCGTTGTCGCTTCCTGATCTGAATTACAGGCCGTTCATCAGCGCGGCATGGCGGGCGGTGAAATCGCGGCGCACCTCAACCGGCGGGCGCAGGCGGACCTCCAGCCCCTCGATCAGCTCGGGGCGGGGGGTGCCGAAAAAGCGGTTGGCCTCGGTTTTCGAGAAGCCCGCGATGCGCGTTGCCTCCAGCCAGGCCGAGGCCCGATCCGCGCGCTTGATCTGGGCCTTGATCTGCTTGGGCAGCACCGCCGGCAGGCCGAAACGCTGGTGGATGGCAGCGGTCAGGCGGGTGTCGAGCGTGCCATAGCCTGGCCCGATAGCCGCCTTGACCGGGGAAATCATGTCACCGATCACATATTCCGGGGCGTCATGCAGCAGCGCCGCCAGCTGCCATTTTACCGGCGCCTTGGGGACCATGCGGGTAAACAGCACCTCGACCAGCAGCGAATGCTCGGCCACCGAATAGGGGTGATCGCCAATCGTCTGGCCGTTCCAGCGTGCGACAAAGGCCAGGCCGTGGGCGATGTCCTCGACCTCCACATCCATGGGCGTGGGGTCGAGAAGATCAAGACGGCGGCCCGACAGCATCCGCTGCCAGGCACGGGGCGCTTGCGCCACGGGGGCGTTACTTCCCGCGCCGGTCGCGCATGGCCAGAAGGCGCAGGCGCAGCGCGTTCAGCTTGATGAAGCCAGCGGCGTCTTTCTGATCATAGGCGCCGGCGTCTTCCTCAAAGGTGACATGGCTTTCGGAATAGAGCGTCTGATCCGACCAGCGGCCCACGGTGCGTGCCACACCCTTGTAGAGCTTCAGCCGAACCGTACCGGACACATGTTCCTGGCTTTTGTCGATGGCGGCCTGCAGCATCTCGCGTTCCGGGCTGAACCAGAAGCCATTGTAGATCAATTCCGCATAGCGCGGCATCAAATCATCCTTCAGATGGGCCGCGCCGCGATCCAGGGTGATCTGCTCGATCCCGCGATGGGCCTCCAGCAGCAATGTGCCGCCGGGCGTTTCATAGACGCCGCGGGATTTCATGCCGACAAACCGGCCTTCGACCAGATCCAGACGACCGCAGCCGTGTTTGCCGCCCAGCTCGTTCAGCCGGGTCAGGATGGTGGCTGGCGACATGGCCTCGCCATTGATCGCCACGGCATCGCCCCGCTCGAAGGTGATCTCGACATATTCGGGGGTGTCGGGGGCATCCTCGGGGTTCACGGTGCGCTGATAGACGTAATCCGGTGCCTCTTCGGCTGGATCCTCCAGTACCTTGCCCTCGGATGAGGTATGCAGCAGGTTCGCATCGACACTGAACGGGGCCTCGCCGCGCTTGTCCTTGGCGATGGGGATCTGGTGGGCCTCGGCGAATTCCAGAAGCTTGGTCCGGCTGGACAGATCCCATTCCCGCCACGGCGCGATCACCTTGATATCGGGGTTCAGCGCATAGGCGGCCAGTTCGAAGCGCACCTGATCATTGCCCTTGCCGGTCGCGCCATGGGCAATGGCATCGGCCCCGGTTTCGGCGGCGATTTCGACCAGGCGCTTGGAAATCAGCGGCCGGGCGATCGAGGTGCCCAGAAGGTACAGCCCTTCGTAGACTGCGTTGGCACGGAACATCGGAAAGACGAAATCACGGACGAATTCCTCGCGCACATCCTCGATGAAGATGTTTTCGGGCTTGATGCCCAGCAACTCGGCCTTCTTGCGCGCGGGCTCAAGCTCTTCTCCCTGGCCGAGGTCGGCGGTGAAGGTCACCACCTCGCACCCGTATTCGGTCTGCAGCCATTTCAGGATGATCGAGGTATCCAGACCGCCGGAATAGGCGAGGACGACTTTCTTGGGTGCAGACATGGTTCTCTCCGGCGGGCGCGCGGGCGGGCGCATCGGCGCCGGTCGATAATCCGAAAACCGTCAGCCCACAAGCCGAAGTGGCATCTGACCCCCAGGTTTCAGCCCGTCGAGGAAGGCCTCGCGCGACGGGCGGTAGGCGGCGACGACCTGTGCCAGCGCCGGCCCGGCCGCCCCGCCCCGCCGGGCGATCTCTTCGGCGCCGCGGCATGCGTCGGACAGCTGGCGAAACCCCAGGTTCAGCGCACTGCCCTTGATGAAGTGCAGTTTTTCGGCAATCTGGAACCCGGGAAGTGCCGGGTTGAGCCGGTCCAGCACCGCCTCGACCTCTTCGAGAAAAAGCTCGATCACTTCGGCAAAGACAGCTTCCCCGACTTCGGCGCGAAGTTCCGCGACCCTTGCCCAGTCAATCATGGCGCGCTCCGGCAAACTGATCCCGTCCGGTTCTACAGGCCGATACGTTAAGGAATTGCGGCAGCCGGG
>JBKDZR010000020.1:0-1553 GCA_047971485.1 Qingshengfaniella sp.
CGGCGCGCATGCAGATCACCGCGCTTGCCCAGGGTGATCAGCTTTTCCACGATGGGGCGCAGTTCCTTGGCCTTGGGCAGGGTGGTCTTGATCTGCTCATGCTCGATCAGCGAGCCGGCCATGTTGGCGAACAGCGCCTTGCGGTGTTCATGGGTGCGGTTTAGGCGGCGATAGCCTTTTGCGTGACGCATCTTTCAAATCCTTCGTGTTTTGCTTTGTCCGGCCCCCGTGCGTAGCGGGGGCTCTCCTTGGGGCGGAATGCCCGGGTCGTAGAGGAGCGGCCCCATCGGGACCGCCCCCATTGGATCAGAAGTGATCTTCGAATTTCTTGGCCAGATCCTCGATGTTGTCGGGCGGCCAGTCCTCGACATCCATGCCGAGATGCAGGCCCATGCCAGACAGCACTTCCTTGATCTCGTTCAGCGACTTGCGGCCGAAGTTCGGGGTGCGCAGCATCTCGGCTTCGGTTTTCTGGATCAGGTCACCAATGTAGACGATATTGTCGTTTTTCAGGCAATTCGCCGAACGCACGGACAATTCCAGTTCATCAACCTTCTTCAGAAGCAGCGGGTTGAATTCCAGCCCGTCATCTTCCATTTCCGAGCGCGCGGGCTCGGGCTCATCGAAGTTGACGAAGACCTGCAGCTGATCCTGAAGGATGCGGGCGGCATAGGCCACGGCATCATCAGGGGTGACGGAGCCGTCGGTTTCCAGCTTCAGCGTCAGCTTGTCATAGTCCAGAACCTGGCCCTCACGGGTGGGCTGAACATCATAGCTGACCTTGCGCACCGGCGAATAGATCGCATCAATCGGGATCAGGCCGATGGGCGCATCTTCGGGGCGGTTGCGGTCGGCCGCGACATAGCCCTTGCCGGTGTCTACCGTCAGTTCCATGGACAGTTGCGCACCATCGTCCAGATGGCAGATCACGTGATCACGGTTCAGGATCTCGATCCCGGCGCTTTCAGCGATATCGCCAGCGGTCACGGCACCGGGGCCGGCCTTCTGCACCATCAGGCGCTTGGGACCTTCGGCATCCATGCGGATCGCCACACCCTTGAGGTTCAGAACGATATCGGTCACGTCCTCGCGCACGCCAGAGACGGACGAGAATTCATGCAACACGTTGTCGATCTGGACGCTGGTGATCGCTGCGCCCTGCAGCGAAGACATCAGCACCCGGCGCAGGGCATTGCCCAAGGTCAGACCAAAGCCGCGTTCCAGCGGTTCGGCGACAACGGTGGCGGTGCGTGAGGGATCCGGACCCGGCTTGACGTCAAGCTGCGTCGGTTTGATGAGTTCCTGCCAATTTCTTTGGATCATGCCTGTCGCCTCCATGCTCGCCCCCGGCCCATGTCCAAAGCCGGCGACCCCCGAGGTAAAAATGACAAATCCGGGCCGTGCCTGTTGTGGCGCGGCCCGAATCTGCGTCTCTTGGTCAGACCCGGCGACGTTTCGGCGGGCGGCAACCGTTATGCGCGATCGGCGTCACGTCGCGGATCGACGTGATGTTAAAGCCGACAGCGGCCAGGGCGCGCAGGGCGCTTTCACGG
>JBKDZR010000021.1:0-10248 GCA_047971485.1 Qingshengfaniella sp.
CATTGCCAGTGGAACGCAGGAACAAGCCTTTGTGTTCCGCAACAATGACCTGCCGGGCATTGTGACGGCGGCCGCCGTGCAACGCATGATGCGCCATTATGCCGTGCGCCCCGGCGAGAAAGCGGTCATCGTGGCGGGGACGCCCCACGGATTACAGGCCGCGTTGGATCTGGATGATGCCGGGGTCTCGGTTGCGGCTGTGTTGATCCCCGAAGGCGTGGACAGTCCCGAAGCGCTTGTCCTGGAGCTGGCCGGACGCGGTGTGCGGCTGCTGCGCGGGGCGCGGATCCTGGCTGCAAGCGGCACGCGGGGAAAACGGCGGGTCGCCTCGGTCAGGGTTCTTTCGGACACATCGCACGAGACCGTTGTCTGCGACCTTGTGGTTGTCGATGCGGGGGCAACACCAGGATACCAATTGCCGCTGTACGCCGGGGCACGGCTGGGTTTCGATGACCGGGGGCAGTGCTTTACGATCTCGGATCTGCCTGAAAACATGTGGCTGGCGGGGTCTGTCGCCGGCTGTTTTGAACCAGGCGCGGTGCGTCGTAGCGGTGCCTATGCGGGCCTACAGGCGGCGCGGGCGTTGAACCTGGACGTAGACCTGCCAGAGGCGCCAACGGACGGGGACGCGGCCCACTACCGTACCTTTCCCGTGCCAGAACCTGATAAGGCGGGGCGTGACTTTGTCGATTTCGACGAGGATTTGCAGATCAAGGACATCGTCAATGCCGTTGCTGATGGGTATGGCGAACTGGAACTGGTGAAGCGCTATTCGACCGTTGGAATGGGTCCGTCGCAAGGCCGGCATTCCGCGCTGCCAACCGCGCAGATCGTGGCGCGTGAAACCGGCCGCAGTGTTGGCCAGGTCGGGGTTACAACGGCCCGCCCGCCTTTCGGTCCGGAAAGGCTGGGCCTTCTGGCCGGGCCGCTGCGTACACCGTATCGACTGACCGCGCTGGACGCGGCGCATCGGGCGCACGGGGCGCAGATGACGCCTGCCGGGGCCTGGTGGCGTCCGCTGTATTACGGAACGGGCCGTGTTGCCGATCTGGTCGCCCGCGAGGTGCGGATGGTTCGGGAAGATGTGGGCATGTTGGATGTATCGACCCTCGGCAAACTGGCGGTGCGCGGGCCCCAAGCCGGTGAGTTCATCGACCGGATTTATACGATGGCCCATGCCAGACAGCCGGTTGGCCGTGTGCGTTATCGCCTGATGCTGAACGAGATGGGCTCGGTCGTCGATGATGGGGTTGCCTATCGGATGGCCGAGGACGATTTCTATATCACGGCCACGACGGGGGCTGTGGATCGCGTCTATTCGGACATGTCCTGGTGGAATGCACAATGGCGCATGGATGTCGATATTCAGAATGTCACAGCGGCCTTTGCCGGGCTTAATGTGACCGGGCCGAACGCCCGCACCGTCCTGGAACGGCTGGGCGGGACCATCCCGCTCGACAAGGCCAGCTTCGGGTTTCTTGAGGGCCGCGTGGGGGTGCTGGCGGGCTGTCCGGTCCGGATCATGCGGATCGGGTTCACCGGGGAGCTGAGCTTCGAATTGCACACCCCGACCTCCTATGCCGCAAGTCTGTGGCAGGCGCTGGAGACGGCGGGTGCACGGCCGTATGGCCTGGAGGCCTCCCGCATCCTCCGCCTGGAAAAAGGGCATATCATCATCGGTCAGGATACGGACGCCCTGAGCACCCCTGACGAACTTGGCATGGTCTGGGCCCTTTCGAAAAAGAAGCCGTATTTCCTGGGTAAACCTGCCGTGGAACGGCGGCGTGCCGAACGGATGCGACGGGTCTTGTGCCGTTTCGAGTTGCCGATTGATGCCGCACCCGAGGTGGGCGAATCCTGCCTGGTGATGCAGGATGGAAGCCCCGTTGGCCATGTGACCTCGGTCGCGGCGTCGCCCACCGTAAACCGTTTGATTGGCTTGGCTTATGCAAATCCGGACACGCTTGGCACTGGGGCCATCACGATACGAACGCGCTCTGGCATGGAACGGCGGGCGCGCCTTGTCTCGCACGCCTTCTATGATCCCGAAAACGCGCGTCAGGAGATGTGATCATGGATAAGTCTATTGACGTTTCGCTCCGCAGGTTTCCCTTCGGTGCCGAGCCTCCCCCGCCAGGTGGTCTGCCGTGTGACAGGCGGATCATTGACAGGACGGCGGCCCCACGGATGGGATTGCGTGGAACGGGAACCTCGGGGTGGTGTCTTGCACACGGGGTTCTGTTTCCTGCCGCGATTAATACGGTATCAGAGGCGAATGGCCTGCGGGTGGCGCGCCTTGGGGCACATGAGGTTTTGATCCTGGCGGATGACGGGACAAGCCTGCCCGACGCCCCCCTTTCGGCAGGTGTTCATGACGGCTACCGCGCAGAGACGTGGTTTTGGTTCAGACTGGAGGGCACGGGCAGTCGCGGGGCGCTTGGGGGGATGACCTCGGCCGATCTGCGTCCGTCACGGGCGCCCAGCGGTACGGTGGTGCAGACGCGGCTTGCCGCGCTTGATGCGGTGCTGGTCATTGGGGCAGAGTCTCTGGACATTTTCGCCGACATTGCCTCATCGCATTATATGCGCCAGGTTTTCGCCGATCGCTGTCCGGATTGGGACTTTTGTCCGCAGATCTGACGGGCGTGGCGACAAGTGCAGGATGGCAGGACGACATGACACAGATCAAGAAAATCGGGCTCATCGGGGCGGGCGCCATCGGTACGGCGATCTTGCAGGATCTGCGGAGCAGGCCGGATGTCGAAATTGCGTTCGTTCTGGTGAGGAACGCAAAAATGCGCAGCAATGACCTTGATCTTCCCGATGGTGTCTTGACCGGCAATGAAAACGACGTGCTGCACCGTTCGGTTGATCTGGTCATCGAGGCGGCGCTGCCTGACCTTGTCGCCCGTCTGGGGCCCTGTCTTCTGCGCGGGGCCGATGTCTGTTCCTTCAGCGGTACGGCCCTGGCAGACCGAGAGGTCGAGGCCTCCATCCGGGCGGCATGCATTGCCAGCGGGCGGGCGTTCTACGTGCCCCATGGTGCCATCCTGGGACTGGACGGCCTGTCAGATGGGCGCGAGTCGATCGAAAAGGTGGTCATTACAACCACCAAAAGCGGCCAGAGCCTGGGGCTTGGTTCCACGCAGAGCGGTGTTCTTTATGAAGGGTCGGCACGCGGCGCCTGTGTGCGGTTTCCACGCAATGTCAACGTTCATGCGGCGGTGTCGCTGGCCGGGCTGGGCTTTGATGCAACTGTCAGCCGCATTGTCGCGGTGCCGGGGCAGCTTGACAATGTGCACAGGATCGAGGTGTCCGGGCCGGGGCTGAGTTGGGACATCAAAGTATCTTCCCGTTCCTTGGGTGGGGTAACGGGGGCATACACGCCGCAATCTGCGGTGGGATCGGTGCGGCGCATTCTGGGCGGTGGGGGAATCACATTGGTCTGATCCCAAAAGCCCAATGGTCTGACCGTTCTGGAAAACCATCTTTGGGGACAACGGCGCCGCCGGATCCAACAGAATCACCATTTGCGAAGAACGCACAGGTCGGTCTTCAAAGCCACAGGCTATTGGTTTGACGTGCTGCCGTGCAACAGATTGCAATCGTATCACACCGCTTTGGTACTACCGGGGTAGCCCCCAGGATATTTGGCAATCAGGGGAAACTGAAGGCCAACCTCAATCGCAAGCCGGGCTGAAAACGCCATCGTTTTATGGGGATAGATTGTGGTGCCCAGGAGAGGACTCGAACCTCCACGTCCATACGGACACTAGCACCTGAAGCTAGCGCGTCTACCAATTCCGCCACCTGGGCAGGTGTCGTGAGGCGGGGATTTAGGCTGGGGCGCGGGGGGTGTCAATGGCGAACCGTGCGGTTTTTGCAAATGTCGTGTAAGAGGCCGTGTTTTTTGCACCTTGTTCCATGCCCATGGCCTCTGTAACCCTTGATCCGCAGGGTGCGGCCGAACGGAGGGCTAGGAAACCATGTCCAAACTCGTCACGATTTTCGGTGGGTCAGGCTTTATCGGCCGCTATATCGCCCGGCGCATGGCGCGCGAAGGCTGGCGTGTGCGCGTTGCAGTGCGGCGCCCGAATGAGGCGCTGTTTGTCCGTCCCTATGGCGCGGTCGGCCAGGTTGAGCCGGTCTTCTGCAATATTCGCGACGATGCCTCGGTTCAGGCTGTGCTGGCGGGGGCCGATGCGGTGGTGAACTGTGTCGGCATCCTTGCTGAAGCTGGCCGAAACCGGTTCGACGCGGTACAGTCTGAAGGGGCTGGCCGGATCGCGCGGCTGGCGGCGGCGGCCGGGATTGGACGGATGGTGCACATCTCGGCGATCGGGGCCGATCCGGACAGTGCCAGCGCCTATGCGCGCAGCAAGGCTGCGGGTGAGGCGGCGGTTCTGGCCCATCAGCCCGAGGCGGTCATTCTGCGCCCGTCCATCGTTTTCGGACAAGAGGATCAGGTCTTCAACCGGTTCGCGGGTATGGCGCGGTTTTCGCTGATCGTGCCGCTGGTCGGTGCACAGACGCGGTTTCAGCCGGTCTATGTCGATGATGTTGCGGCGGCTGCGGTCAAGGGCGTTCTGGGTCAGGCGGATCCGGGCGTTTACGAACTGGGCGGTCCCGAGGTCGGCACCTTCCGCGATTTCATTGTCCAGATGTTGCGGGTCATCCGTCGCCGCCGCCTGGTGGTGAACATTCCCTTCGCCTTGGCGGGACTGATCGCGGGGGGGTGTGATCTGGTCGCAAAGGTCAGTCTGGGCCTGATTCCCGCCGCGCTGACCCGTGATCAGGTACGCAGCCTGAAAACGGACAATGTGGTGTCGGGGGCTGCCCTGGGCTTTGCTGATCTGGGGATTGACCCGGTCAGCAGCGAGGCGATTCTTGACGCCTACTTGTGGCGGTTCCGGGTGGCGGGGCAATATGCCGATCAGGTTGCCTCGGGCAAGAACCTGAAGGTTTGAGCCCTACCAGCCCAGGCCATAGGCGAGGATCAGCAGCACTACGCCCAGCACGACCCGGTAGATCACGTAAGGCGTAAAACTGACCGAGCGCAGAAGCCGGAACATCAGTGCCAGGGCCGCCAGGGCTGCGAAAAAGGCCAGCACGGCCGCGATGGCGCCGTCGCGCGCGGTTTGCATATCGGCTTGGGTCGCGACCTTCAGGCCCAGCAGCAGGCCGGCCATGGCGATGGTCGGAATCGACATAAGCATGGCCAGCTTGGCCGCCGCTTCGCGACTGTAGCCCAGCCGCCGCCCCCCGGTAATGGTGATCCCCGATCGCGAGGTCCCCGGGATCAGCGCGATCACCTGCCACAACCCGATGATTATCGCATCGCGCGTGGTCCAGTCCTCGGCCTGGCGGGTGGTGGGGGATTTCTGATCGGCCCAGTAGAGCACAAGGCCGAAGATCAGCATGGTCCAGCCGATCAGAGCGGTTGAGCGGAGGTATTGATCCCAGCCCATCAGTTCAATGAGTCCACCGGCGATGACGACGGGCACCGTGGCGATGGCCAGCAGAAAGGCCAGCCGTGCGCCGGGTGTGTCCAGCTTGCCGCGCAGCATCCGGGGGGTGCCGGCCACGGCTGCGCGGACATCGGACCAGAAGTAGAGGACCACGGCGAACAGGGTGCCGACATGCACGGCCACATCCACCGTCAGCCCCTGATCCGTCATGCCGGTCAGATTCGGCAAAAGGATGAGATGACCGGAGGACGAGATGGGAAGAAATTCAGTCACGCCCTGGATGATGGCGACGAGAAAGAGGTGAAGTAGGGTCATGGGGCTGAATCGTTGCGTCGGTTGTCTTGGCTATGTAACAACTTGAAAGGTTGATCAAACATGAATTTTAGGTAACAATACGGACCCTTATTTTTGTGAAATAGATCGAATTTGGCGGCCTCACCGAAGGAAAACTTGTATTTTGGTCAGTATCGCTGACTTTTCTTTTTCGCTCTGCTTGCGTAATGAGCACTTCTGCACCTGTGGTGCGGATACACCAGCCAGACTAGTCGAGGGGGTTCGGCATGGCCAAGCAAATGATGCTCAAGTTCGTGACGGTGTCGCGGGATATGCCGGAAAAGCGCAAGGCCGAGACGCGCCGCGAGGATTTCGGCGAAATCTATGCCGAGTACGCCCGGGAAAAGGCGGCTGAACAGGCCGGCCGATGCAGCCAATGCGGCGTGCCCTATTGTCACAGCCACTGCCCGCTGCACAACAATATCCCCGACTGGCTGAAACTGACCGCTGAGGGCCGCCTGCAAGAGGCGTATGCCCTGAGCCAGGAGACCAATACCTTTCCGGAGATCTGCGGCCGTATCTGCCCCCAGGATCGCCTGTGCGAAGGCAATTGCGTGATCGAACAGTCCGGCCATGGCACGGTGACCATCGGTGCGGTCGAGAAATACCTGACCGACACGGCCTGGGAAGAAGGCTGGGTTCCGCCCATCGCGCCTGCCACTGAGCGCCCTGAAAGTGTCGGCATCATCGGTGCCGGGCCGGGGGGGCTGGCGGCTGCGGACCGGCTGCGCCGTGCGGGGGTGCAGGTGACGGTCTATGATCGCCATGACCGGGCCGGCGGGTTGATGATCTATGGCATTCCGGGCTTCAAGCTGGAAAAGCCGGTTGTTGTGCGCCGCAATGACTTGCTGGCGGCCGGCGGGGTCACGTTCGAACTGAACTGCGCGGTTGGTCAGGACATCAGCTTTGCCGAGATCCGCAAGAAACATGACGCTGTTCTGATCGCCACCGGGGTTTACAAGTCCCGCGATCTGGCTGGGCCGGGCAGCGGATCCACCGGGATCGAGCGGGCGCTGGATTATCTGACCGCCTCGAATCGCAAAAGCTTTGGCGATGATGTGCCCGCATTTGAAAACGGCACACTGAATGCCGAGGGCAAGCGCGTGGTGGTCATCGGTGGGGGCGACACGGCGATGGATTGCGTGCGCACGGCGATCCGGCAGGGTGCGCGGTCGGTCAAATGTCTTTATCGCCGGGATCGCGACAACATGCCGGGCAGCCAGCGCGAAGTGCAGAACGCCGAGGAAGAAGGCGTGGAATTCGTCTGGCTGGCCGCGCCCAAGGGTTTTGTCGCCGGCGATGACGGGGCTGTATCCGGTGTGATGGTCCAGCGCATGCGCCTTGGGGCGCCGGATGCCTCGGGGCGCCGCTCGCCCGAGGTGATCGAGGGCGCGGATTATGTCGAAGAGGCCGATCTGGTGATCAAGGCCTTGGGCTTTGAGCCCGAGGATCTGCCGACCCTGTGGGGAGAACCGGATCTGGAGGTCACCCGCTGGGGCACGATCAAGGCCGATTTCCGGACCCATCAGACCGCGCTGCGCAATGTCTATGCGGTGGGCGATATCGTGCGCGGGGCCTCGCTTGTGGTGTGGGCAATCCGTGACGGGCGCGAAGCCGCCGACAGCATGCTGGCCGCGTTCGATGCGGCGGTCTCGGTTGCGGCGCAATAGGCGGGTCGGTCCCGTGCTGCCAGGGGTGGCCGGGCATGACGTGATCAATCACCATACCCCGGCTGGTCAGGCCGGGGGCGTTGCCAACAGGATGAAACTGGAAGTCGAGGCGATCACCGCTTCCTTCGTTAGGGGAGATACCCAATGACCACATTCGATCAGGCCTGGGTTGCCGAGCAAGAGGCCCTGCGCACCAAGCTGGCCGCTGACGGCATGTATCTGCCGGATACCGATACCGCGAATTGCGGCGTTGGGCTGGTGGTGTCGCTGAATGGCGCGCGCAGCCGCAAGGTGGTGGAGGCGGGGATCAACGCGCTCAAGGCCATCTGGCACCGGGGCGCTGTTGATGCCGATGGCAAGACTGGCGATGGCGCGGGCATCCATGTGCAATTGCCGGGCAAGTTCTTTTTCGATCAGATCCGCCGCACCGGGCATGAGCCGCGCAAGGACCAGATCTTTGCCGTGGGTCAGGTCTTCCTGCCGCGTACGGATTTCGGGGCCCAGGAAACCTGCCGGACGATTGTCGAGGCCGAAGTCCTGCGCATGGGCTATTACATTTACGGCTGGCGCCATGTGCCGGTGGATGTGTCGGTTCTGGGTGACAAGGCCAACGCCACCCGCCCCGAGATCGAGCAGATCCTGATCTCGAACTCCAAGGGCGTGGACGAAGAGACCTTTGAACGCGAACTTTATGTGATCCGCCGCCGCATCGAAAAGGCGGCCATCGCCGCGCAGGTGCCCAGCCTGTACCTGTGTTCGCTGTCCTGCCGTTCGATCATCTACAAGGGGATGATGCTGGCCGAGCAGGTGGCGGAATTCTACCCCGACCTCAAAGATGAGCGCTTTGAAAGCGCCTTTGCCATCTATCACCAGCGTTATTCGACCAACACCTTCCCGCAATGGTGGTTGGCCCAGCCCTTCCGCATGCTGGCCCATAACGGCGAGATCAACACGCTGAAGGGCAACCTGAACTGGATGAAAAGCCATGAAATCCGCATGGCGTCGTCCGCGTTCGGGGACATGGCGGATGAAATCAAGCCGATCGTGCCCCAGGGATCGTCCGATTCCGCCGCACTGGATGCGGTGTTCGAGGTTCTGGTCCGGGCCGGACGGTCTGCGCCCATGGCCAAGACCATGCTGGTGCCCGAATCCTGGTCCAAGCAGGCGATTGAGCTGCCCGAGGCCTGGCGCGACATGTATTCCTACTGCAACTCGGTCATGGAGCCCTGGGATGGCCCTGCCGCCTTGGCGATGACCGATGGCCGTTGGATTTGCGCCGGTCTGGACCGCAACGGCCTGCGCCCGATGCGCTATGTGGTGACCGGCTCGGGCCTGCTGATCGCGGGATCCGAGGCAGGCATGGTGCCGGTGGATGAGGCCCATGTCGTTGAAAAAGGGGCGCTTGGCCCGGGGCAGATGATCGCCGTCGACATGAAAGAGGGCGGTCTGTTCCATGATGTCGAGATCAAGGACCGGTTGGCCGCCTCGCAGCCCTTTGGCGATTGGGTTGGCCGGATTACCGAGCTGGACGATGCGATGAACGGGGTTTCCGAACGCCCCGTCTTTACCGGAGCGGATTTGCGCAAGCGCCAGATCGCGGCCGGTTACACGGTTGAGGAACTGGAACAGATCCTGGCACCCATGGCCGAGGACGGCAAAGAGGCGATCGCCTCAATGGGCGATGATACGCCGCCCGCCGTCTTGTCGGAAAAATACCGGCCTTTGTCCCATTTCTTCCGCCAGAACTTCAGCCAGGTGACCAACCCGCCCATCGACAGCCTGCGCGAATACCGGGTGATGAGCCTGAAAACCCGCTTCGGCAATCTCAAGAACGTGCTGGATGAAGACAGCAGCCAGACCGAGATCCTGGTGCTGGACAGCCCCTTTGTCGGCAACAGCCAGTTCGACGAGCTGAAGACCCATTTCAATGCGCCGTGCGTGGAAATCGACTGTACCTTCCCGCGCGGCACCAATCCCGATGCCCTGCGCCGGGAACTGGGCCGGATCCGGGATGAGGCCGAGGATGCCGTGCGCTCTGGCGCCGGCCATCTGATCCTGACCGATGAACATCAGGATGCCGGCAAGGTGGCGATGCCGATGATCCTGGCGACCAGCGCTGTGCACAGCTGGCTGACGCGCAATGGGCTGCGGACCTTCTGTTCGCTCAACGTGCGCTCGGCCGAATGCATTGACCCGCATTACTTCGCGGTGCTGATCGGGGCCGGGGCCACCGTGGTGAACCCCTATCTGGCCGAAGACAGCATCGCCGACCGGATCGAGCGCGGCCTGGTCGATGGCCCGCTTTCGGCAGCGGTGGCGCGCTACCGCGATGCCATCGACCAGGGCATGCTGAAGATCATGGCCAAGATGGGGATCTCGGTGATTTCCTCTTATCGCGGTGGTTTGAACTTTGAAGCGGTGGGCCTGTCGCGGGCCATGTGTGCGGAATTCTTCCCCGGCATGCACAGCCGCATTTCCGGGATCGGTGTGTCCGGGATCCAGAAAAAGCTGGAAACGGTTCATGCCCTGGGCTGGGGGGGCGCGTCTGACGTGCTGCCCATCGGTGGCTTCTACAAGGCCCGTCGTTCCGGCGAGACCCATGGCTGGGAAGCACAGGCCATGCACATGCTGCAGGCGGCTTGTGATCGCGCCAGTTTCGAGATGTGGAAACAGTATTCGGCGCGCATGCGGGCGGCCCCGCCGATCCATCTGCGCGACCTGCTGGATCTGAAACCCCTGGGCAAGGCGATCCCGCTGGAAGAGGTGGAATCCATCAC
>JBKDZR010000022.1:0-6610 GCA_047971485.1 Qingshengfaniella sp.
ACCCCCTGGCAGGACCCGTCCTCGGACATGATCAGGTCGATGGCGAAATATTCGATATAGAATTCCGCGTTGTTCTTCAGGCTCTGGCCATACAGCGTGTGCAGAATGGCGTGGCCGGTGCGGTCGGCCGCCGCACAGGTGCGCTGCACCGGGGGGCCTTCGCCGAATTCCGTGGTGTGGCCGCCAAAGGGGCGCTGGTAGATCCGGCCCTCTTCGGTGCGCGAAAACGGCACACCGTAATGTTCCAGCTCATAAACGGCCTTTGGCGCCTCTCGGACCAGGTACTCCATGGCATCCATGTCACCCAGCCAGTCGGACCCCTTGATCGTGTCATACATATGCCACTGCCAGTTGTCCGGCCCCATGTTGCCCAGCGAGGCCGCGATGCCCCCCTGCGCCGCCACGGTGTGGGACCGGGTCGGGAAAACCTTAGTCACACAGGCGGTCTTCAGCCCCTGCTCGGCCATGCCCAGCGTTGCCCGAAGCCCCGCGCCACCGGCACCGACGACGACCACATCGTATTGGTGCGTCTCGTATTCATATGCTGCCATTTGGGTTGCTCCGTACTTCTGTTACAGGACCAGCCGCACCAGGCCATAAAGCCCGGTGGCGATGGCGGCATAGCTGAGATAGGTGACGGCCAGCAGCATGACCTTGCGGGTCGTGCCGCCCAGGTAATCCTCGATGGTCATCTGGATGCCGTTGGCGAAGTGGATAAAGCTGACCACGATGGTCAGGGCCGCGACGATGGCCGGGAAGGGCCGCTGGTAATAGGCGACCACCTCTTCATAGGGGCTGCCCAGGATGGGGCCGAAGGTAAAGACGAACAGCGGCACCAGGATCAGCAGCGCCACCGAGGTCTGGGTCATGAACCAGTGATGGGCGGTGCCGCTTTTCGCGGATCCCAGCCCCGTGGCGCGCTTGCGATCGGTCAGATATGACATGCGGGCTGCCCCTTTATACGAAGATCAGAACGATAAGCGTCAGGACGAAGGACCCGCCGACGACGCCATAGGCCAGCTTTTGCGCCGAGGGCAGATCAAAGCCCCGGCCGCTGTCCCACCACAGGTGCCGCAGCCCGGCCAGCAGGTGATAGCACAGCGCCCAGACCGACAGGACCATGATCAGATCGCCAATCCAGGATGTGATCACAAAGTCAGCGACGGCAAAGGCCCCGGGCCCGGTGGCCGCAGCGGCGAACCACCAGACGATCATCAACCCGGCCAGCAACATCGAGATTCCGGTGATCCGGGTCAGGATCGACGTCACGGATGTGTATTGCAAGCGATAGTATTTTCCGAGCATGAAGGGCGAAAGCGGACGCTTGCCCCGGTTCACATCGGCCATGGGAACCCCCTTATGTGCTGAAATCCCTGAGTCGGTACGCTCTTATCATCTTTCAGTCAGTTGTCAGTGTACACCGCCGGTATCAGTGCCATGTTTTGGTTCGATTTTGAATGTTTTTTCATTTTGTGATCACAGTTTAAAACGCCGTGATCACAAAACTTCGGAAAATACCCGTTTTTTGGGCAGCCCGGACCGCACCCGGACCGGATCACAGCGGCAAAAGCGCCCAATAGTCGAAATCCAGCAAAACGCCGGGCAGGTATTTGCCCTCGGCATCCTTCAGCGCCCCCGGCGCGGTCCCGTCCGCCACCGCGACCAGACGCAACCGCAACGCCCCCACACCCGGCGCCGGGACATGCGCCTTGTCCAGCACCTCGGACCAGGCGCGCACCGTGGTGCCCGCGAAGGCCGGGTTGGCATGGGCCCCGCCATTGATCGCCACGATCATCTGGGCATTGGCCAGGCCATTGAAGCTGAGCGCGCGAGCCAGGCTGATGATATGGCCGCCATAGATCAGCGGTCGCCCGTCAGGCCGCGCGGTGACATCGAAATGGACCTTGGCGGTGTTCTGCCACAGCCGGGTGGCCATCATGTGTTCCGCTTCCTGCAGCGTCACACCATCGACATGGTCTATGATCTCACCAACCCGATAATCGGCCCAGCGGTGCGGTTCACCGGCCAGTGTGAAATCGTAGCCGGTGAAATCCAGCCCCTCGGGGACCACCAGATCCTCGGCCGCGACCGCCGGCGCCAGATCGGGCACAACGGTTTCGGGGGCCGGCGCCGCCGCATCGCGCTTGCGCAGCATCACCCAGCGGACATAGTCCAGCACGGTTTCGCCACGCTGGTTCAGGCCCAGGGTCTGCACCCAAACGATACCCGTCTTGCCATTGGACAGTTGCCGCAGCCCGATCACCCGCGACTCTGCCCGCAGGGTATCGCCTGGCCAGACCGACTTGAGAAACCGACCCTGGGCATAGCCCAGATTGGCCACCGCGTTCAGCGACACGTCCGGCACCGTCTTGCCAAAGACCATGTGAAACGCGGCCAGATCCTCCAGCGGTGAGGCCGCCAACCCGCAGGACCGGGCGAATTCATCCGATGAATAAAGCGCAAACCGCGACGGGTAGAGCGCATGATAGAGCGCCCGTTCCCCGCCAGATACGGTGCGCGGAACGGCATGGCTGAGAACCTCGCCCAGGCTGTAATCCTCGAAAAAGCGGCCGGCAGAGGTTTTCGTCATCACTGTTCTCCCAGTTTCAAATCGGTGGAATAGCGCCCCTCGACCTCCTTGGTCACGGCCTGACCACAGCGCATGACACCACGCGCGGCGTCGAAGGCGTAGGTTGGCGGGCCATACAGGTCCCACCCCTTGTCCAACGCGGCCGAGACCTTGTGGCAGAAGGCCGAGGTGTCATCCTCGGACAGAAAGCGATAAAGTTTCATGATTTCATCCGAACGGGTTGTAACCAAGCCAGCCATGGATCCAGCCAACGATGCCAAACAGCACCAGCGTTGCCAAGACCGAGGTGATTTCCTTACGGACTGGCCCGGCGGAGGGCGGGGTCCAGGCGGGCTGAAGACGGTTCAGCAGGACGATCTCGGCCACGGCCCAGACCAGCAGACCGCCGAACAGCACGACCGAGGCAAGATCGCCGTTGACCAGCAGATGGGCCACCGCCCACAGCGCAAAGCCGATCAGCTGCGGATGGCGAATATAGCGGTGCAGCCGCGTCTTGGCCCCGGACACAGCGAACAGGTAAAACCCGACCAGAACCAACAGGTTGTTCAGGTGACGCAGGCCATGGGGCGGTTCCCAGACCGGGATCGGGGCCGCCCCGCGAAACCCGAGGATCATCAGGATCACGCCGACCCCGATCACCCCGGCGCTGATCGCGCGCGCAGCCCCGCCGGCAGCACCGTAGGCGCCGGGCAACAGGCGGCGCCAGAAGTGCCCCACCCACCACAGCGCCAGGCCGAACAGCAACCAGATCATGCCGCCTCCAACGCCGCAATGGCGGCCGCTTTGGCCAGGGTCTGGCGCGCGGTTTCGATATGCAGGTTTTCAACGATCCGCCCATCGACCACCGCCACACCCTGGCCACGGGCCTCTGCCTCTTCAAAAGCGGCGATCTGGCGGCGGGCCAGGTCGATCTCATCGGCGGTGGGGGCAAAGCTGGCATTGGCCAGCGCCACCTGCGCGGGGTGGATCAGGGATTTGCCATCAAAGCCCATGTCCCGGCCCTGTTCGCATTCGACACGCAGCCCGTCCTCATCCTTGAAGGCGTTATAAACCCCGTCGATCACCGTGATCCCATGGGCGCGCGCCGCCAACACACACAATTGCAGCGCGGTCAGCAGCGGTTCGCGATCGGTACGGAACCGGGTGGTCAGATCCTTGGCCAGATCGTTGGTGCCCAGGATAAAGCCACCCATGCGCGGGGCCCCGGCGATCTCGGCAGCATTCAATACGCCCAGCGGGGTTTCGATCATCGCCCAGATCGCAGTGTTCTCACAGCCCGGGATCGCATCCAGCCGCGCCGCCACCTCGGCAACCTGCGCCGCCGATCCGACCTTGGGCAACAGGATGGCCTGGGGGGCGATGGCGGCAATGGTTTCGAAATCGGCCTGGCCCCAATCGGTGTCGAACCCGTTCAACCGCACCATCTGATAGCGGGCGCCATAGCCCCCGGCCTTCAACGTCTCGGCCAGCAAGATCCGGGCCTCGGCCTTGGCCTCGATGGCAACGGCATCCTCCAGATCGAAGATGATCGCATCGACCGGCAGGGTCCTGGCCTTGTCCAGCGCCCGCGCATTCGAGCCGGGGATATACAGGACGGACCGAAACGGTCGGGCGGGATCAGACATGATTCTTACCTCCGGGGTTTTCGGCTGTATCCCATGGAAGCCCCGCGCCCGACAAGCAACGGGTCCCCCACGCTGTCCCAAGGCCGGGCGGCCTGCGGCGCTTTGCCCCGAACTGCATGCTTTCTGGGCAGCACGCCCCCGATCCCACTGCCAGAACACGGCCCCCGGCTTGAAAGGAGCGCACTTTCCGACTAGGCCACAGGGCGAAGGACCAACCAAGAGGGATCAGGATCCATGGCCAGAGCCAAAATCGCGCTGATCGGCGCCGGACAGATCGGCGGCACGCTTGCCCATCTGGCGGTGCTCAAGGAACTGGGCGACGTCGTTCTGTTCGACATCGCCGAGGGCACGCCCCAGGGCAAGGCGCTGGATATCGCCGAATCCGGGCCGGTCGAGGGCTTCGACGCGGTTCTCAAGGGCGCCAATGACTATGCCGATATCGCTGGTGCCGATGTCTGCATCGTCACCGCCGGTGTGCCGCGCAAGCCGGGCATGAGCCGCGATGACCTGCTGGGCATCAACCTGAAGGTGATGAAGGCCGTAGGCGAGGGCATCCGCGATCACGCCCCCAACGCCTTCGTCATCTGCATCACCAACCCGCTGGATGCGATGGTCTGGGCGTTGCAGAAGTTCTCGGGGCTGCCGGCCAACAAGGTCTGCGGCATGGCCGGTGTGCTGGACAGCGCCCGCTTCCGCCACTTCCTGAGCGTCGAGTTCAACGTCTCCATGCGCGACGTCACCGCCTTCGTTCTGGGTGGCCATGGCGACACAATGGTGCCGCTGGCGCGCTATTCCACCGTGGCCGGCATCCCGCTGCCCGATCTGGTGCAGATGGGCTGGACCACCCAGGACAAGCTGGATGCCATCGTGCAGCGCACCCGTGATGGCGGTGCCGAGATCGTCGGCCTGCTGAAAACCGGGTCGGCCTTCTACGCCCCGGCGACCAGCGCCATCGAGATGGCCGAAGCCTATCTGAAAGACCAAAAGCGCCTGCTGCCCTGTGCCGCCTATTGCGACGGCGAATTCGGGCTCAAGGGCTTTTATGTGGGGGTCCCCACGGTCATCGGCGCCGGCGGAATCGAGCGGATCGTCGACATCAAGCTGGCCAAGGACGAACAGGTGATGTTCGACAAGTCGGTTGATGCGGTGAAGAGCCTGGTTGCCGCCTGCAAGACCATTGATGAAAGCCTGGCCTGATCGGCCAGCCCGCCCGGCGGCCAGCGCGCTGCCGGGCGACACAACGGATGCATCGCCTGAGATGACCACCCCTGTTTCTCCGGCCCCGCGCGGGGTTGTCCTGGCCGCCTCGGGCCGGCGCTATGTGACCCTGGCCCGCCAGACCGCCGAAAGCATCGCCGCCACCTGCCCCGGCCTGCCCGTCGATCTGTTCACCGATGGCGACACCGATCCCGGCCCCTTCGCCCAGGTCCACAAGCTGGATCGCAGCTGGTTCCGCCCCAAATTCGAAGCGCTGGTCCGGTCCCGCTTTGAGCGCACCCTCTATATGGACGTGGATATCGTCGTGGTTGGCGATCTGAGCGATGTGTTCGACATCCTCGACCGCTTCGACATCGCCGCAACCCACGTCCAGAACCGCAATCAAAGCTTTGCCATGCGCCCCTGGCGCAAACCCCTGCCCAACGCCTTTCCCCAGATCAATGGCGGGCTGATGGCCGTGAAACGATCCGCCGACACGGACGCGCTGTTTCAAGCCGTGCAACAGGCACTGATCGAGGAAAACCTGCCCCAGGATCAACCCGTCCTGCGCGAATTGCTTTATGACAGCGACCTGCGGCTGGCCATCCTGCCCCCGGAATACAACCTGCGCGACCGGACGCTCTGGCGCTTTTCCGGGTCGAAACTGCCCGCGCCGCGGGTCCTGCACAACACCGCCTTCATCACCCGCATGACCGACGATGGCCCGCCACCGTCGCCGGACCAGATCTATGGCCGCTGGTTCATGCGCCACGTCCGCAAGATGATCGCCGCCGACCGCCAGCTGACCCCCGGCACCCGGGCCCGCGCCGCCGCGCCCTTCGACATCCCCGGCCAGATCCGCGACCTGCTGCGGCGCTAGGCGACCGCCGCTGCGAATCACTCTGCACAGCCGCAACCCACCCGAAAAATGGCAGAACGCCGATTTTGTGATCACATGATTTTTTTGTGTGATCACAAATGCTGCTTTTTTCGCGATATTCATAGGATGGCGATAAATGCTGTGTCATGAAACCATGTGGGAAACGGTCAGGCTCTGGCCGAATCAAGCAAGGACGGACACACGTTATGAACATCCACGAGTATCAGGCGAAGTCATTGCTTCGCGACTATGGCGCGCCTGTTTCTGAAGGTCGGGCGGTTTTGCGTTCTGAGGAAGCGAAACGTGCGGCGTCGGAGC
>JBKDZR010000023.1:0-12969 GCA_047971485.1 Qingshengfaniella sp.
GGGGTTCGGTGCAGGATCCTTCGGTGCTGTGCTGTTCCCCATCAGCCTGACACAAGGCCTGCCGTCGCCCGGGTCTCAATGCGGGGGGTGTCCCTCGCATGGCGATTGGCGTCTGCCAGCGCGCCCTTGTGTGGGTGTGCGTCCGCTGCTGTCAAAAGGGTCCGACAGGGGCGTTGCATCGTGGCATCATAGCCAGCCGATGGGGGGGCTTGCGGCGGGCAATCAGGTTTGCCCGCAAGGTGTGCCTTGGGCGGGATTTGCCCCGGCACATGAAAAAGGGGCCCGAAGGCCCCTTGATCAAATTCTGTCCGCAGCGCTCAGGCTTTGGATTTCACCCGGCGGCGCAGCGCGCCCAGCAGGACGAGGCCACCGGCCATCATCGGCAGAGCGGCCGGAACCGGCACTTCCGGCACTGCGACCGAGAAGGTCCAGGTGCCGATGCCGGTGTTGATGGCGCTGCTGTAGGTGAAGGACCAGTCAGCGGTGGTGTTGTCATAGTAACCGGAGCTGTCCGCAACGCTCAGCGTGCCGCCCAGGTTGGCCGAACGGGTCAGGCCGGCTTGTTCGGTCAGCGCGTAGGTGGTTTCGCTGATCATGAAAGAGAACGTGCCCGCACCGGTACCCCAGTCGATGTAGAACGTGTCGCCGTTGTTCACGCCGCCACCGCTGGCCACCGTCAGCACATTGCTGGGGGAGATCCCGATGGTACCGTTGTCCAGCAGCGCGAAGGTGTGGGCAGCACCGGCAATGTGGTCGTTCGCCAAGGTCGGGGTGATGGTCGCACCGGCCTGCAGCGGAATGGTGTTCAAACCTTCACCCGACAGGGAGAAGGACGAACCCGGCATCACCGGAACGGCCAGCGCGGCGCCTGCGGTCATGACCAGACCGACCGCGGCAGCCGAGAGCTTCTTGAGTACTTTCATGGTATCCTCACACAACTAAAAGGTCTGTTCGGCGCCTTTATACTCAACGTGAGTTAGCCGTGAAATGATAAAATTCAGTTAAAATCAAATTTCGGATAAAATACTGAAAATTAATATTTTAGTTGCCCATTGTTTTTTGCGATTTAATGGATTGACTGGTGTGGGGGCGCAATGGGCTGCCTGGATATGCTGCACATGCAGGACTGCTGCACATGCAGGACTGTAGCGTGACAGGGACGGATTTGGGCCTTTTGGTGTTGGGCAACTCGCGTTGACGGGGTGATTCGAGCCCTGACATGTCCGGACGGGCGGCTGACGGGGATCGGCGGGCCCGGATCGGCAGAGGATCCTGCGGCTGTCGCCCTTGCAGGGGCGGGGTCAGTGAAGTATGGACCGCGCTGACCCTGATTTTCGGAGGAGACGCGCATGGCCGGACATTCCAAATGGGCTAACATCCAGCATCGCAAGGGCCGTCAGGATGCGGCGCGCTCGAAACTGTTTTCCAAGCTTGCCAAGGAAATCACCGTGGCCGCCAAGATGGGCGACCCCGACCCGGACAAGAACCCGCGCCTGCGTCTGGCGGTGAAAGAGGCCAAGTCCAGTTCCGTTCCCAAGGACGTCATCGAGCGCGCCATCAAGAAATCCATGGGCGGCGAGGGCGATGATTACGAGGAAATCCGCTACGAAGGGTACGGGCCCAACGGTGTCGCGGTGATCGTCGAGGCGATGACCGACAACCGTAACCGGACGGCGTCAAACGTGCGTTCGACCTTTTCGAAGAATGGCGGCAACCTGGGGGAAACCGGATCCGTCGCCTTCATGTTCGATCGCAAGGGCGAGGTTGTCTATCCGGTGGATGCGGGCGATGCCGACGCGATCATGGAGGCCGCCATCGAAGCGGGCGCCGAAGATGTGGAAAGCAGCGAGGACGGCCACGTCATCTATTGTGCCGACACCGATCTGAACGATGTGTCCACCGCGCTTGAGGCGGCTCTGGGCGAAAGCGAAAGCACCAAGCTGATCTGGAAGCCGCAGACGACGACGGAACTGGGGTTGGAAGACGCCCAGAAGCTGATGAAGCTGATTGAGACGCTGGAAGACGACGATGACGTGCAGCGCGTCACCGCAAATTTCGAGGTGTCCGACGAGGTGATGGAAGCCCTCAGCGCCGCCTGACGGGCCGGGCTGGTCTTCCCGTCCGCCGCGTGGCAGGAGGACCCCATGGTCAGTTCCGCCGCCGATGTTCCCGCTTCGCGTCCCCTTACCGCCATCCTGTGGATGGTGCTGACCGGGCTGCTGTTCGTCGGTGTTCAGGCAACGGTCAAGGTGATCGGGCCGGATATTCCGGCGGCGCAATCGGCCTTTCTGCGCTATCTTCTGGGCGTTGTCCTGATGGCGCCCATGTGGCCCCATTTGATCCGCACGCCCATCGCCCGTGCCGATCTGCGCCTGTTTGTCGGGCGTGGCGTGTTGCATACGCTGGGTGTGGGGTGCTGGTTCTACGCCATGACCCAGATCACCCTGGCCGAGGTGACGGCGATGAACTATCTGGCGCCGATCTATGTCACGATCGGGGCTGCGTTGTTTCTGGGGGAAACCTTGTCGTTCCGGCGGATCTTGGCCATCGTGGTCGCACTGATCGGTGGGCTGATCATTCTGCGCCCGGGGGTTCGCGCGCTGGGGGCCGGCCATGTGGCGATGCTGGTCACCGGGCTGAGTT
This sequence comes from Qingshengfaniella sp., assembly GCA_047971485.1. Lineage (GTDB taxonomy): Bacteria > Pseudomonadota > Alphaproteobacteria > Rhodobacterales > Rhodobacteraceae > JBKDZR01. Next base: position 2,644 of record JBKDZR010000023.1, read on the forward strand.
TTGGGATCAGCTATCTGATGGCCAAGGTGTTTTCCAACCGTTATCCGCCGGATGTGGTGGTCATGATGCTGACCCTGACCGTGACGGTCGGGCTGGCCCCGTTCGCGCTGTTGGTTTGGGCGCCGGTGTCGCTGGTGGATATGGGCCTGCTGACGCTGGTGGCGGCCTTCGCCACAGCGGGGCATTACACGATGGTGCTGGCCTTTCGCGCGGCGCCGATCACCGTCACCCAGCCGGCGACCTTCCTGCAGCTGGTCTGGGCTGTGCTGCTGGGGGCTCTGGTCTTTGGCGAGCCGCTGGATGGCTGGGTGATGACCGGCGGCGGGGTGATCGTCGCGGCGATCAGCTTCATGGCCTGGCGCGAGGCAGTGGCTCGCCGCCGCGCGACCACGCCGAACCCGATGCAGACCAAGACGTGATCGCGCAATTGCGCGAAACTGCGGGGATCCGGTTGCGGCGGGGCGGGGTTCGGTCCTAGGTAGGGCATCGACCTGACAGGGGGTGCCCATGCACATTCAGCCGAACCTTTCCCGCGATGCCGCCACCGATGCCGGCGCCCGCCCGCTGGGTGACCTGCCCGATTGGGACCTGAGCGATCTTTACACCGCCCCCGACGCGCCGGAACTGACCCGGGACATGGCGTGGCTGGAACAGGCCTGCACCGATTTCGCCACTGATTATCAAGGCAAGCTGGCGGGCCTTGATGCAGCCGGTCTGCTGGTGGCGATGCAGCGCGACGAACGGATCAGCGCGGTGGCCGGGCGGATCATGTCCTATGCGGGCCTGCGCTATTACCAGAACACCACCGATGCCGGGCGGGCCAAATTCATGGCCGATTGCCAGGATCGGATCACGGTGATGACCGGCCAACTGGTCTTCTGGTCGTTGGAGCTGAACACGATCGACGACGATCGCCTGAATGCGATGCTGGACGAGAATGCCGATCTGGGGCGCTATCGCTCGCTCTTCACCCGGTTGCGGGCGATGAAGCCGCATCAACTGTCGGATGAGTTGGAGACCTACCTGCACGATCAGTCCACAGTGGGTGCGGCGGCGTGGAACCGGTTGTTCGATGAAACCGTGGCCGGGCTGGAGTTTACCGTTGAGGGCCAGGTGATGGGGATCGAGGAAACCCTGAACCTGCTGTCAGATCAGGATCGTGCCAAGCGTGAGGCCGGGGCCCGGGAAATCGCCCGTGTGTTTGGTGAGAACATCAAGCTCTTTGCCCGTGTTCACAACACCCTGGCCAAGGAAAAAGAGATCGAGGATCGCTGGCGCAAGATGCCCTCGGCCCAGGCCGGGCGGCACCTGTCCAACGATGTCGAGCCCGAGGTGGTCGAGGCCCTGCGCAATGCCGTGGTCGCCGCTTATCCGAAACTGTCGCATCGGTATTATGACCTCAAGCGCAAGTGGCTGGGCCTGGATCGCATGCAGGTTTGGGATCGCAACGCGCCCCTGCCCATGGAAAGCGATCGTCTGGTCGGTTGGGATGAAGCCCGCGATACGGTGATGGATGCCTATGCCGGCTTTGATCCCAAGATGGCCGAGATCGCCGCGCCTTTCTTCGACAAGGGCTGGATTGATGCGGGCGTCAAACCGGGCAAGGCGCCCGGGGCCTTCGCCCATCCCACAGTGACTGATGTTCACCCCTATGTGATGCTGAACTATCTGGGCAAGCCGCGCGATGTGATGACCCTGGCTCATGAGCTGGGTCATGGGGTGCATCAGGTGCTGGCTGCCGGGCAGGGCGAGTTGCTGGCCTCAACCCCGCTGACGCTTGCCGAAACCGCCAGTGTCTTCGGCGAGATGCTGACCTTTCGGGCGCTGCTGGATCAGGCCAGGGACAAGGCCGAACGCAAGACCCTGCTGGCGGGCAAGGTCGAGGACATGATCAACACGGTGGTCCGCCAGATCGCTTTTTATGATTTCGAGTGCAAGCTGCACGAGGCCCGCCGCGCCGGGGAACTGACGCCCGAAGATATCAACGCCCTGTGGATGAGCGTTCAGGCCGAAAGCCTGGGCCCGGCGTTCGACTTCATGGAGGGTTATGATGTATTCTGGGCATACATCCCGCATTTTGTTCATTCGCCCTTCTATGTCTACGCCTATGCCTTCGGCGACGGCCTGGTGAATGCGCTTTATGCCGTTTACCAAGAGGGCGATCCGGCCTTTGCCGAGAAGTATTTCGACATGCTTCGGGCCGGTGGTTCCAAGCATCACACGGAACTGCTGGCCCCCTTCGGGCTGGATGCCTCGGATCCGGCCTTCTGGGACAAGGGGCTGGGCATGATCGCCGCGATGATTGATGAGTTGGAGGCAATGGAAGACTGATCCCATATGGGATCGACCGGTCCCTGCCGAAGGGGCCGGTCTTTGCTGTCGCATGGGGCTTTTGCGTAAAATATAGGCGACAATCCGGCCGGGGCGAAAAAAAGCCGTCGCCAGGCCCTGCCAGGGCAGCCGTCGTTCGCCGCCTCTTGCCTTTATCGTTCAGGTTCTCTTTGCTGAAGGGACGCAACCGGGCAGGCAGACCCGACCGGAGGAAGAATAAAGACCCCGCATGACGCAGAATTTTTTCAACGAAATGTACAACGATGGTCAGATCCGCGCGCCGTATCAGGGGCTGGTGGATTGGCAAAGCAACATGCCGGCCGAACTGCGCAGCCTCAAGCAGGCCGAGGCCGAGGCGCTGTTCCGCCGTATCGGAATCACCTTCGCCGTCTATGGCGAGGGCGGCGATCCTGACCGGCTGATCCCGTTCGACATGCACCCGCGCGTTTTTTCCGCCGCCGAATGGGCGCGGCTGGAAAAGGGGGTCAAGCAACGGGCGCGGGCGCTGAATGCCTTTTTGTCGGACATCTATGACCGGGGCGAAATCGTGCGGGCCGGCAAGGTGCCTGCGCGGCTGGTCTATCGGAATGAGGCCTTCGAAAAGGCGGTGGTCGGGTTCCGTCCGCCGCGTTCTGTCTATTCCCATATCGTCGGCATTGATATCGTGCGCACTGGCCCGGACGATTTCTTCGTGCTGGAAGATAACTGCCGCACCCCGTCGGGCGTGTCCTACATGCTGGAAAACCGCGAGATCATGATGCGCATGTTCCCGCAGCTTTTCCGCGAAAACCGCATCGCGCCGGTGGACAGCTATTCCCAGATCCTGCGTCGAACCCTGTCCTCGGTCGCGCCGCAGAAATGCGATGGCGAACCGAAAGTGGTGATCCTGACCCCGGGGCATTTCAACTCGGCTTACTATGAGCACACGTTCCTGGCCGATCTGATGGGGATCGAACTGGTCGAGGGGCAGGATCTGTTCGTCGAGGGCGATTTCGTCTGGATGCGCACCACCGAGGGGCCGCAGAAGGTAGATGTTATCTATCGGCGCATCGACGATGCGTTCATCGACCCGCTGTGTTTCCGTCCCGACAGCATGCTGGGCGTGCCGGGGCTGATGAATGTCTATCGCTCAGGTGGCGTGACGATCTGTTCGGCGCCCGGGGCGGGGGTGGCCGATGACAAGGCGATCTATACCTTCGTGCCGGACATGGTGCGCTTTTACCTGGGCGAAGAACCGATCCTGCAGAACGTTCCGACCTGGCAGTGCCATTTGCGCGATGAGCAACAATATGTGTTGGAGAACCTCAAGGACCTGGTGGTCAAGGAGGTGCACGGCTCGGGCGGCTATGGCATGTTGATCGGCCCGCGGGCCAGTCAGAGCGAACGGGATCTCTTTGCCGACAAGATCCGCGAAAACCCGGGCAATTACATCGCCCAGCCCACCCTGTCGCTGTCCACCGTGCCCAGTTTTGTTGAAGAAGGCATCGCCCCGCGTCACGTGGATCTGCGACCCTTCTGTCTGGTGGGGGAAACCGTGGAACTGGTCCAGGGCGGTTTGACACGTGTGGCGCTGAAACAGGGCTCGCTGGTGGTGAATTCGTCCCAGGGCGGGGGCGTCAAGGACACCTGGGTGCTGGCGGAGTAACGGCAATGCTAAGCAGAACGGCAGAGAATCTTTTCTGGATGGGCCGCTATATCGAGCGCGCCGAAACCATGGGCCGGCTGATGCAGGTCGGTGCACGGATGAACCTGTTGCCCGATGCGGTCGGTGGTTATCGCAGCGAATGGGAGGCGATCCTGCAGGCGACGGGCACGATGGCTGCCTTTACCGAGAAATACGGCGAGCCGGTGGAACGCAACGCGATCAGCCACCTGTTCTTCGATTACGACAACCCGTCCTCGGTGGCGTCTTGTCTGCGCACGGCGCGGGAAAACGCGCGGATCGTGCGCACGGCCCTGTCCGGGCAGGTCTGGAACGCGCTGAACGGGGCTTATCAGGAACTGCGCGCGATTGAGCGCCGCCCGCGCAGCGAGTTTGACATCAACGAGATGGGGGAATGGATTGCGAACCATGTCGCGCTGGTCAATGGCGGGATCGGCACGACCCAGCTACGCAGCGACGGGTTCGACTTTATCAACTTGGGCATCAACCTGGAGCGGGCCGACAACACTGCGCGTTTCATTGATGTGAAGTATTACGTCCTGTTGCCCGATGCGGCCTATGTGGGCACCGGTCTGGACAATTTCCAGTGGCAGACCCTGCTGCGCGGCATGCAGATGCACCGGGCCTTTCACTGGGCCTATGGTGGTGAGGTCAGCCCATCGAAGATCGTCGATCTGCTGATCCTGAATCCGGCGTGTCCGCGGTCGTTGCGCACGGCCCTGCATGGCACCATGCATCATCTGGATCACATCGCGCGCGCCTATGGCACCAGCACGGCGGCGCAAAGCCAAAGCAGGGCATTGTTGGGGGAACTGATGGAACTGCAGATCAGTGACATTTTCGACGAGGGCCTGCATGAGTTCCTGACCCGGTTCAACGGCCGCGTCGCGATGCTGGGTACGACGATCCGCCGGGCCTATCTGCTTGGAGTTGCGGCATGAAGCTGAGCGTGACCCACCGCACCGTCTATCGCTATGACGAACCGCAGGCTTTCGTGCTGCAAAGCCACCGGCTGATACCCACCGCCTTCGAGGGCCAGAGGATCGAACATTGGGCCGTGACCGTGCCCGACGGGATCGAGGGATCGCGGTTTCGCGACGGCGCGGGGGATATGACCGGGCTGGTCCGGGTGCGCGGCCCGGTCGACGAGGTTGTGGTCGAGATCGCGGGTGTCGTCGAGACCACGGATCTGAGCGGTGTGTTGCGGGGCCATCGCGAAAAGGTTCCGCCGCAGGTCTATCTGCAATCCACCCGCTCGACCCGCATTGATCTGGGGTTGGGCGATCTGGCGGCGGCCTCGGCCGAGGGCGTGGCCGAGGGGGATGTGCTGGCGCGCGCCCATGCCCTGTCCCATGCCGTGGCCGAAGCCATCGCCTATGTCCCGGGGGCAACGGGGGCCGACACCACCGCCGCCGAGGCGCTGGCCCTGGGCCAGGGGGTGTGTCAGGATCATGCCCATGCGCTGATCGCGGCTGCCCGGTCGGCGGGCATTCCGGCGCGCTATGTGGCTGGCTATCTGTTCGCCGGGGCGGATACCGAGGACGGGCCCGGATCCGAGGCCAGTCATGCCTGGGCCGAACTGTTCGTTGGCGGGCTGGGCTGGGTCGGGTTCGACCCGTCCAACGGATGTTGTCCCGATGAACGGTATATTCGGCTGTGTTCCGGTGCGGATGCCTTTGATGCCGCGCCCATTCGCGGCCTTGCCTCGGGGGCAGGTGAAGAGATGCTTGACGTTGCCGTGGCGGTGCAGTCAGTGCAGCAGTGACCGTCGGGCGAGGGAATCGACCGTTGCGGTGCTGTAAGCGGTAAAGGGTGGACCCGAATGACCTATTGTGTAGGGCTTCTTCTGGATGATGGTATCGTCATGCTCAGCGATACGCGGACCAATGCCGGTATCGACAATATTTCCACCTACAAGAAGATGCACAGTTTTGTCGTGCCGGGCGAACGGGCGCTGGTGATTATGACCGCCGGCAGCTTGTCGGTGACCCAGACCGCCATTGCCCGTCTGCGCGAAGCGGCCGATGATCCCGAGGCGACCGAAGAGACCTCGATTCTCAAGGCGCGCAGCATGCTGCAGGTGGCCGATGTCGTCGGTAAGGCCCTGGCCGAGGTCAGTGGCGAGGTCAGCGAGAAACTGTCGCGGAACAGTCAGGCCTCGGCTTCGGCCTCGCTGATCCTGGCGGGTCAGCGTGTGGGCGGCGCAATGCGCATGTTTCTGATCTATCCTGAAGGCAATTTTATCGAGGCAACCGCAGACACGCCGTTTTTGCAAATCGGCGAGCATAAGTACGGCAAGCCTATCCTGGACCGGGTGGTCACGCCCAAGACGTCTCTGGCGGATGCGCGCAAGGCGGTTCTGCTGTCGATGGATTCAACCCTGCGTTCGAACCTGTCGGTGGGCAGGCCGCTGGATCTGGCGGTGATCCGCAAGGATGAATGCGACATCGGCGAATACCGCCGGATCGAACAGGGCGATCCGACCTTCGCCGCCATGAGCCAGGCCTGGAGCGCAGCCCTGCGCGATGCGTTTATCGGGATCCAGATCTGACCCTAACGGGCGTGAAGACGGATCTTGTTCCGTGAATGGTTGATCTGCTGGGGCAACGGTCAGAATGGCCCCAAAGCGGTCATTTTTCAAGGCCATTGATATGAGCAGCGCGATTTATGGCAACCATGGTCGCGCTGCCTTCCAGCTTCGCACTGTCTTCAGCCTTAGCGCCAGACCGGTGGGCCGCCCCAGTGATGGCGCGGCGCCCGTTCCGGGCTTGTCCCGCGCCGATGGCGCAAGGAAAGATCCCAACGGCGGCTTTGTCCGGCACAACTGCCCGTTTTCGTGATCTGGGTTGGTCACCCGCGATGAGCGTCGAAGAAACCGGTGCTGCGGGCAAAGAAATCCTCACGTCGGTTAGCGGTTTCCATCATCGTTTCATGGCGTCCGCCAGGTACCTCGATCAGCTCGGATCCGGGCCAGCGCGCGGCCATCTGGCGCATCGCCGCTTTTGAGACGATGGTTTCCCGTTCGGGCAGAAAAATCAGCGCCGGGGTCGCGGGCAAGGGGGCCGCCATCAGTTTGCGGCATTCGGCCAGGGCCTCGTCCAGCCAGGCCAGGGTCGGGCCGCCCAGATCAAGGGCGGGGTCGGCCTCCAGATGACTGCGCATATAGGCCACCATGTCCGGATCCGAGGTCAGCATGTTATCGCCGGGATCGGCACCACGCACATAGCTGGTCGGGGACAGACCGGGCACCAGGCGTTCGTCCCGCCCGACCCGCCGGGCCAGCCAGCCCAGGGCATGGGCTACGGGGCGCAGCACCGCCGGCATCTGGATCCCCCAGAGCGGGGCGCTGAACACGGCACCTTGCACCGGCAGTCTGTCCTCAATCAGTGCGCGCAGGCCGATCGCCCCGCCCATGCTGTGGGCAACGACGAACCAGGGGCGTGGCATGCCCATCGCTTCGGCAAAACGGACAAGGGCCTGAACGTCGTGCTGATAATTGGCAAAGTCGTCGATATGGCCCAAGGGACTGTCGCCCAACATCCGTTCGGATCGGCCCTGGCCGCGGAAATCCACGGAAACGGTGCCATAGCCCCGGGCGGCGAAGGCCTGTGCCGCCAGCCCGTATTTTTCAAGATACTCGGTGCGCCCCTGCAACAGCAGCACGGTGCCGCGATCGCCCCGGCCCAGCAGACCGGTGCGCAGCCGCAGGCCATCGGCGCTTTGGATCCAGGTTGCCCGGGCCCCGACCGGCGCCTGGGCCAGATCGGCCAGAAAAGGCGCCGGATCCAGCGCGTCGGCCAAGGCGGGTTGGGCCCGCATGCTCACCCCAGAACCGATCCCAGGCGCATCGCCGCGCCCATATCGCCATCGACTTTCAGCCGGCCGGACATGAAGGCTGTGGTCGGGTTCAATTCCCCTTCGAGGATCTGCTGGAAGGTTTCGGCGCTGGCGGTCATGGTGACATCGGCGGCATCGTCGCCGGCGCGCACGCCGTTGCTGTCGATGATGATGGATCCCTCGCCCTCAATGTCGAATCGGACGATCCCGTCGAATCCGTCGCTCAGCCTTTGGTTCAGGGCGGCGACGGCCTTGGTGATAATTTCGCTCATGCGGGTCCTCTTCGGTCGTCTTCGGTTCGCGATGTGCGGGCTCGCCTTTCGCGGGAGACCGGCTACTATCGGGAATATGAGGTGCATCGATTCCCATTTCAAATGCATGATGGTGACATCTGTGGCGGTGTGGCTTTCGGCCGCGCCACTTTTGGGGCAGGCGGACGGGCTGGAGACACTGCTTGATCAATTGCGCGCGCCGGCTTTGCAGAACTGGGAAGAGGTGGAAAACCGCATTTGGGCCGAATGGGCGCAGTCCGGATCGCCGGCGATGGATTTGCTGCTGGTGCGCGGGCGTCAGGCGCTGGCCGAGGGCAACACGCGTCTGGCCATCGCCCATCTGACGGCCCTGACCGATCATGCGCCGGAGTTTGCCGAAGGGTACAATGCGCGGGCCACCGCCTATTTCCGCGCGGGGCTTTACGGCCCGTCCCTGCGCGACATCGAGGCCACGCTGGCGCTGAACCCGCAGCATTTCGGGGCGCTGGCCGGTCTGGGCCTGATTCTCGAAGAGTTGAACCAGCCGCAAGAGGCCCTGTCCGCCTATCGCGCCGCCCACGCTATACATCCCCATATGCCCCACGTAAGAGAGGCGATAACACGCTTGGAAGGTGATCTGGCCGGATCCGAGATCTGACTGTCAGGTCAGGTGCGGGCCGGTCCGGGGGATGTCAGGGCAACCCGCCGAAAGGGGGCGCCATGTTGGGTGAAGGCCGGATCGAGGCAGTGCTCGGTCCCACGAATACCGGAAAGACCCATTACGCGATCGAGCGGATGCTGGGCTACCGGACCGGCATTATCGGCCTGCCGCTGCGCCTGCTGGCCCGCGAGGTCTATGACAAGATCAAGGCGATCCGGGGGCCGTCCGTGGTGGCGCTGGTTACCGGCGAGGAACGCATCGTGCCAGACCGGGCCCAGTATTGGGTCTGCACGGTGGAAGCGATGCCCGAAGGCATGGGGGCCGATTTCCTGGCCGTGGACGAGATTCAGCTTTGCGCCGATCCCGAACGCGGCCATGTCTTCACCGACCGGCTGCTGCGCGCACGGGGCCTGCATGAAACCCTGTTTCTGGGCGCCGTGACCATGCGGGACACGATCGCGGCCCTGGTGCCCGAGGCCCGGTTCCATAGCCGGGAACGCTTTTCGCAACTGGCCTATAGCGGCGCGAAAAAGCTGTCGCGCATGCCGCCGCGCTCGGCCATTGTCGGGTTTTCAGTGGATAACGTCTATGCCATCGCCGAGCTTCTGCGCCGCCAGAAAGGTGGGGCGGCAGTGGTCATGGGGGCGCTCAGCCCGCGTACGCGCAATGCGCAGGTGGCGCTCTATCAGAATGGCGATGTGGATTATCTGGTGGCCACGGATGCCATCGGCATGGGGCTGAACCTGGATATCCGCCACGTTGCCTTTTCTGCGCTGGACAAGTTCGACGGGCGCCGGATGCGCCCCCTGCAGGCCAATGAACTGGCCCAGATCGCCGGGCGGGCCGGGCGGCATACGGAAAACGGCACCTTCGGCGTGACGGGCGAGGCGCGGCCTTTGTCCGAGGATATGGCCTCGGCGATCATCGACAACCGCTTTGATCCGGTGCGCAAGCTGCAATGGCGCAATGCGGCGCTGGAATTCGGTACGCCCGCGCGGTTGATCGACGCCCTTGAACAGCCCACCGACAACACATGGCTCAGCCGGGCGCGCGAGGCCGATGACATCCTCGCGCTCAAGTCCCTTTCGGCCATGGATCCGGTGGCGGATCGGGCAAAGGGGGGGCGGGCGGTACGGCTGCTCTGGGATGTGTGCCGGATCCCGGATTTTCGCGGTATCAGCCATGCCGAACATGCCGGCCTGCTGGAACGGATCTTCCTGTATCTCGCCGATCGGGGCCGGATCCCGGATGACTGGATGGCCCGTCAGGTCAAGCGCCTTGACCGGATGGATGGCGATATCGACACGCTGAGCAAGCGATTGGCGTATATCCGCACATGGACCTATGTGGCGCAACGCAAAGGTTGGCTGGATGACGAAAGTCATTGGCGGGGCGTGACACGTTCGGTAGAAGACCGCTTGTCGGACGCGCTGCATGACCGTCTGACACAAAGATTCGTTGACCGCCGCACCTCTGTGCTGTTGCGGCGGTTGAAGCAGAAGGAGGGCCTTGTGGCCGAGGTAAACGCGACCGGCGAGGTCACTGTCGAGGGTCAGTTCGTGGGCCGATTGGAAGGCTTCCGG
>JBKDZR010000024.1:0-17190 GCA_047971485.1 Qingshengfaniella sp.
GCCATCGCGGCCGGCGCCGACCACATCGTCGTCGGACGCCCGATCTGGCAGGCAAAGGATCCTGCAGCAGCGGCGCGGGCGATTCTGGCGGAACTGTCCTGAGGCGGCCATCGCCGCCTCGGATCTCAGCGTTCTGCAGAAGCGGTTTTGTGGGCAAAGCTGTCGTTACCATCAGCAGAGCAAGCCGCGCCAGCGCCGGACCGGGGGCTGGCGCACCCAGCCTATGAACGGCGCGATTTATGGTGGCCGTGGTAGCGCGACCTTAGAACTTTGCGCTTACATCAGCCAAAGCGCCAGACCGGTGGGGCGGTCCGGCGCTGGCGCGGCGCCCTTCGGGCTTGTCCCGCGCCGGGAGGGGGCAACGGTCAGAATGGCCTCAAAGCCGCCATTCATAAAGAAACACAGATCGATCTTCAGGGCATTGTAACATGTTCATGGGCAAAGAAGGGAACCGAAGGCCCTGCTGGCACGCTCTGTCCTTCGGCGTGTTTGTAAGGAGTACCAGATTGATGCCCAAGACCGCTATCGCCATGCTTGCCCTCTTGCTTGCCTGTACCGGCTGCGCGACCCTCACCAATGACAGCAATATTCCCGTGGCCTTGTCGTTCAGCACCGGCGAGGCCGGCATGTGCAAACTCAGCAACAAGCGGCAAACCCAGCAGGTCGCCATACCCAACACCGCTTCCGTTCGCCGATCGGATGACAACCTGCAATATGATTGCAAGACTGAGAATGGCAATGAAGCCGTTGGGGCCATCCCCAGCACCATGGGCAGCAAGATCGTGGCCAGTGCCGTCTTCCTGGATTTCGGCATCGTCGATTCCATTACCGACAAGCACCGCGAATATCCGGCCAGCTTCGTCATTCCCGTTCAGAACAAACGCTGACCCCCGAACTGGCTGGGAAAAGTGGCATGGGGCGCTTAAAGTATTTCAAGAAAAAGTTGATAGACTTTTTCGGTTAAGAAATGCGTAAAATCAAAACTTGTAGCGCTTCAGATGAGGCAACTTTCCAGAAAGCGCTATAGACCCCCAAAACGTACCGCAAACCGGTTCTCCCGATGCCCGCCCTTTGCCGCGACTGTCTGACCCGCTTTGATCATGGCGCCCGCTGCCCGGCCTGCGGGCGGCCCCGGGTGGTATCGCATCCCGAACTGCACAGCTTGTCCATCGCCCATATGGATTGCGATGCGTTCTATGCCTCGGTCGAAAAACGTGACAACCCGGATCTGCGCGACAAGGCGGTGATCATCGGCGGCGGGCGGCGGGGTGTGGTCTCAACCGCCTGCTACATCGCCCGGATCAAAGGGGTGCGCTCGGCCATGCCCATGTTCCAGGCACTGAAACTGTGCCCCGAGGCGGTAGTGCTGCCGCCACGGTTTCCCGCCTATGTCGAGGCCTCGCGCGCCATCCGCGCGATGATGGACGACCTGACCCCGGCGGTTGAACCCCTGTCCCTGGATGAGGCCTTTCTGGATCTCACCGGGACAGCCCGTCTGCATGGCGCCTCGCCCGCCGTGCTGCTGGCCCGGCTGGTCAAGCGGATGCAGGACGAGTTGGGTCTGAGCGGATCCATCGGCCTGTCCCATAACAAGTTCCTGGCCAAGGTCGCCTCGGATCTGGACAAGCCACGCGGATTTTCGGTGATCGGCAGGGCGGAAACGGCGGATTTTCTGGCGGACAAACCCGTGCGCCTGATCTGGGGCGTGGGCGGGGCAACACAGGCTACGCTGGAAACCGCGGGCATCCGCACCTTCACCGACCTGCGCCGCTGGGACCGGCGCGATCTGCATGCCCGCTTCGGCAGTTTCGGCGACCGCCTCTGGCACCTGGCGCGGGGCGAAGACAACCGCCCCGTCTCGGCCAATGCCCCGGTCAAGTCGATCAGTTCCGAAACCACTTTCCCCGAGAACACGGCCGACCCTGAGATCCTGGACGGCCATCTCTGGCGCCTGGCGGAACGAACGGCGGACCGTGCCAAAGCCCAGGGCCGCGCCGGGCGGGTTGTCATCCTGAAGCTGAAAACCGACCGCTTCGCCCAGATCACCCGCCGCCAGACCTTGCCCGATCCCACGCAGCTGGCCGACCGCATCTATCGCACCGCGCGCACGCTGTTCGACCAGGTCGACCGCGCCGGGCCCTACCGGCTGATCGGGGTTGGCCTGTCAGATATCGTCCCGGCCACCGATGCCGACCGGGCCAGCGATCTGCTGGACCCCGATGCCCAACGCCGGGCCGCCGCCGAGCGGGCCACCGATGCAATCCGCGCCCGGTTCGGCAGGACCGCCATCGTCAAGGGCCGAGCGCTGCGCTGATCCAGCGCCTGTCGCGTTCTCTGACATTCACGTGCACGCCCCAACCATTTGATCCCGCCTGTTCGCAGCACCCAAAACAGGTGCTACTTTTGGGCCTACACGCGCTATTCCGCCGCCAGCGGCACCTGCGCCGCCCCCAGATCAATGATCCCGGCCATGATCCGGCGCATCGTCGCGCGGAGGGTTTCAAAGTTCGGGCGCTTCATGATCTGCCGTTCATCCATGTAAAGCGCCCGGTCGATCTCAACCTGGATCACATGCTGGTCCTGCCCGGGACGACCGTAACGTTGTGTGACATAGGCCCCGGCAAAGGGTGTGTTGCGGGCCACGCGCAACCCTTCGGCCTGAAAGAGCGCCGCGATTTCATCGACAATCGTACCATCGGCAGCCGCCCCGAAACGATCCCCGAGAACCACATCCGGCGTGCCTGCACTGTTCTGGCTGAATTCGACAATCGCGTCATGGGGCATGGAGTGGCTGTCGATCAGGATCGCACGGCCAAACCGGGCCACATGTTCGGCCATCAGATCGCGCAGCATCGCGTGATACGGCACCCAATGGGTCGCGATCCGGGCCTGGGCCTCGGCTAGGGGGATCTTTCCGCGATAGATCGCCTGGCCATTGGCCACCACCCGGGGAATCACTCCCAATCCGGAATTGACCCTGGGGTTGTGGATCAGACGGCGGACCCCATCGATCACCGCAGGGTCCAGTTCATCCGCCCCACGATTGAGATCGACATAGGCACGCGGCGTCCTGGCCAACAACAGCGCCGCCCCCAACGCCGGCGCATCGCCCACCAGTTGATCCATGAACGCATCTTCGGATGAGCGCAGCGCAGTTTCCGACAACTCGGTACGCGCCAGCAGATCATGGGGATAATCGCGACCACTGTGGGGCGAGGCGAACAGCACCCCGCCACGGGGTATCGCCGGTCTCAGAAGATCATAGGTCACGCGACGCACACTCCTTTTATGCCGATATCATAGACGGGATTTGTTCGGGGCCAAAAGGCTCTTGAACCCCATATCGATTCACTCTAAAGACGCTCCACCGGCGCGGAGAGATCCGCGTCTTGTGCATTTCGGGCCGGGCCCGGGACGTACAAGAGGCATCCATAAGGGGATCTTTGGCCGGTACGGGCGGTTAGCTCAGCGGTAGAGCACTACGTTGACATCGTAGGGGTCACTGGTTCGATCCCAGTACCGCCCACCATTGAACCGGCAGCCTTTCGGGGCGGTCATCAGGAAACACGGCGCAATCGCCGCGCCGCGACGAATTGGAGAAGGCCATGAAGGTCAGAAACTCGCTTCGCTCGCTCAAGCAGCGTCACCGCGATTGCCGCGTCGTGCGCCGCAAGGGCCGGGTCTATGTGATCAACAAGACCCAGAAACGGTTCAAGGCGCGTCAGGGCTGATCCCTCGGGATTTATCTCTGTGCACCGAACAGAAGAAAAGCCGCCCTTCGGGGCGGCTTTTCTGTTTGCGGGCCAGAGGTTTTATGTGGACCAGGGCCCCGAAAAAAAGGGGGGGTACGGCCCATCACAGGACCGGCCATATCCCGCCAACGGGGCAGCAGGGCCAAGGCCCCGCGCAACGGCAGGGTCAGTACACCCCGTCCTCGGCCGCACCGGGATCAATGCCCAAGGCCTCCAACCCGGCCTCAAGATAATCGGCCAGATTGGGGATCCCGATCAGATAACCCGAGGTCTTGTTCACGGCTTCCTGACGTGCGGTCTGCAGGGCCTCGGGATATTCCTCGGGGCCGAAATCCTCGCGCCCGATCCAGGTCAGCGCAACCAGAGCAGCCTGCTGATCCTCATAGAGATCATCGACAAAGCTGCGAAATTCATGCGCGGCCAGCGGTCCTGCCGAGCGGTCACGCACCCCGTCATGGGCCCCGATTGCCCCCTGTTCCTGGATTTCACGGGCCAACAAGATGACGCGCGCCACATCGTCAACGGAAATGTCGATTTCAGCCATGATCCCTCCTGCGGCGGTCAGTGCCCCAACGCGACGGCGGATCCATCCCGGGGACATGAACACAGGTAATCACCGGAACCGGCCCCGGGCAAACGCTAATCGCGAAGACGGGTCATTCCGCCGCGTGGGGACGCTGCGTCCCTGCCTCGAAGTCAAAGCTTTCCAGCCGCCCGGCGCGGGTTGCGATCTTGCCGGTGCTGGTCATCAATTCCGTCAGATCGGTGCGCGCCTGGGCGAAATGCCGGTCCAGCTTTTCGCTGCGCTCGGACAGGCGCCGCACATCCTGATGCAGGGCGGCCAGTTCCTTGCGGATCAGCCCGGCCTGTTCACGCATCCGCACATCTTTCAGGACGGATCGCAGCGTGTTCAACGTTGCCATGCAGGTGGTGGGAGAGACCAGCCAGACCCGCTGGGCGAAGCCTTCGCGGACGATATCGCCGAAACGGGCGTGCAATTCGGCGAAGACCGCTTCAGAGGGGACGAACATCAGCGCGCTGTCGGCGGTTTCACCCTTCAGGATGTAGCGTTCGGCAATCGCCCGGATATGGGTGCGCACGGCGTTGCGCATGGCGCGGCTGGCTGTGGTGCGTTCCTGATCGGTACTGGCCCGGACCAGGGCTTCATAGGGTTCCAGCGGAAACTTGGAATCGATGACGATCCGCCCCGGCGGGTTGGGCATTTCAATGACGCAATCGGCCCGCTTGCCGTTCGATAGCGTGACCTGGAACCCATAGGCATCCGCCGGCAACGCCTTGCGCACGATATCGGCCAGCTGGATTTCGCCAAAGGCGCCACGGGTTTGCTTGTTGGACAGGATATCCTGCAAGCCCAGCACATCGCCGGACAGTTTCTCGATATTGGCCTGGGCCTTGTCGATGGTTTCCAGCCTGGTCTGAAGCTCGCCCAGGCTGCGGGCCGTGCGGGTCGAGGCACCATGCAGGCTGTCGCCCATGGTGCGGGTGACCTCTTCCAGGCGGCGTTCCACGGCAGTGAGGATCTGGGCCTGCATCGCGGTTTGCGCCTGGGTGACCTGCGAAAGCCCCCCGGCCAGGCGGGTCTGGCCATCGGCCATGTCATTGAGGCGCTGGCCCACCTGATCAAGATGGGCACTGATCGGTGCCGCCATCCGCGCCGAGCGCCCCGCCGCCCGCCAGATCAGGACCAGCAACAGAAAGACCACCAGCGCCGCGCCCATGAGAACAGTCTCCGGGGGCCATCCTTCGGGCAAACCCATATCCAGCCCCCCGGTCATGTGCGCCCGAACAGCCGTTCGATATCACTGAGGCGCAGTTCCACATAGGTGGGGCGGCCGTGGTTGCACTGGCCGGAATGGGGGGTGGCCTCCATCTCGCGCAGCAGGGCGTTCATTTCCTCGGCGGGCATGCGCCGCCCGGAGCGCACCGAGCCATGGCAGGCCATGCGCGACATCACCGCATCCAGGCGCCCCCGCAGTACGCCGCCCTCTTCGCCATCCTCCAGCGCATCCGCGATATCGCGCAACAGGCGTTGGCAATCGGGGGTGCCCAGCATCGCCGGGGTTTCACGCACCGCCACCGTGCCAGGGCCGAACGGTTCAATCGACAGGCCCAGCCGGGCCAGATCCTCGGCGGCATCAAGCACAAGCTGCGCCCCCTGGCCCAGTTCCACGATATCGGGGATCAGCAGGGCCTGGGCCGTCACCCCGTTTTCCGCCATCTGGGCCTTGAGGCGTTCATAGACCAGACGCTCATGGGCGGCATGTTGATCAACGATGACGATGCCATCCTCGGTCTGGGCGATGATGTAGGTCTCGTGGATCTGCGCGCGGGCGGCCCCCAGCGGGCGGGCCTCGGCCTCGGGATCCACCACCGGGGTCTCAACCCGGGCCGAGGGGGCCAGAATATCCAGGCCCGGCGCCTCGGCGAATCCTGGCTGGGCCATGGGCTGCTGCATCGCATAGCCCGCATTTCGGGCTGAAGCCGAGGGGCGCGACAGTGGCATTTGATGGGGCATCTGATAGACGGGCGCAGCCGGGCGCATCTCAGGCTGTGGTTCGGGGCGAAAGGCCCCCAGCGTCGCCGCGCTGATGGTGGTGGCCGCGCGGTTGCCGTGTTCAGCCAGCGCATGGCGCAGAGCCGAGACGATCAGCCCCCGCACCAGTCCGGGATCGCGAAACCGCACCTCGGCCTTGGCCGGATGCACGTTCACATCCACACGCCGGGGCGGACAGTCGATGAACAGCACCGCCGCCGGGTGACGATCCCGAGGCAGCAGATCGTTATAAGCCGCCCGCAGCGCCCCGGTCAGGGATTTGTCGCGCACGGGCCGACCATTGACGAAGACATATTGCGATACGGCCGCGCCACGCGAATAGGTGGGCAGGGCCGCATAGCCGGTCAGGCGATGGTCTTCGCGGGTGGCGTCGATGGCCAGGGAATTGTCGGTGAATTCACGCCCCAGGATTGCCGTCAGCCGGCGCTGCAACCCATCGAAGAGATCGCCCTGTTCGGGGTCCAGGCGCAGCAGCACACGGCCTGTGCCCCCCCCGGACAGATCGGTCAGGGTAAAGCCGATGGAGGGTTCGGCCATGGCCAGTCGACGCACCACATCGGCGATGGCCTGGGCCTCGGCACGATCGCTGCGCAGGAATTTCAGCCGCGCTGGCGTGGCATGGAAAAGATCGCGCAGATCGACCCGCGTTCCTTGCGCGCCGGCGGCAGGCACCGGCCCTTCCTGACGACCACCATCAACCAGAATCTCGGCCCCTTCCTGCCCCGCCACGCGGCTGGTGATCCGAAGCCGCCCAACAGCCCCCAGCGAGGGCAATGCCTCGCCCCGGAAACCGAAGCTGTGAATATTCAGCAGGTCCGAGCCGTCAATCTTCGACGTCGCATGGCGCGTCACGGCCAGGGGCAGATCATCCGCCGTCATGCCATGGCCATCATCGGTCACCCGGATCAGGGTGCGCCCGCCATCGGCATAGGCCACCTCGATCCGCCGCGCGCCGGCATCAATGGCATTTTCCACCAGCTCCTTGACCGCCGAGGCTGGCCGTTCCACCACCTCACCGGCCGCGATACGGTTGATCGCCACCTCATCCAGGCGGGCAATTTTGGGCAGAACTGTGGATATATTGCGGTCTTGGGCGTTCATACCGCAATCCCTAGCATGCCCGCGTGCGATTCACTAGGGGCTTCCGTCCTGATCGCCCACCCCGTCCGGCTGACCAACCACGACGAAAGTCAAGGCATCCGGCCGCAACATATCGGCCGCCACACGTTTGACATCAACCAGGGTCACCGCCTCGATCCGGGCGTTGCGCGTGGCGATATAATCCGCCCCCAACCCGATCATCTGCATCCCCGCCAAAATATTGGCGATGGCCACGTTGCCATCAAAGCGCAGTGGATAGGCGCCGGTCAGATAGGTCTTGGCCTGGGCCAGTTCCGCCTCGGTAGGGCCCTCTTCGGCCAGCTGGACCCAGACATCGCGGACCACAGCAAGGGTCTCGGCCACGCGCGCATTCACCGTCGAGGTGCCGCCGACGTAAAGATCCGCCAGATCCTTGCCAATCAGATAAGCCCCGATGCCATAGGTCAGGCCGCGATTCACCCGCACCTCGCGGGTCAGCCGCGATTCGAACCCCGATCCCCCCAGGATCTGGTTCAGGACAAAAGCGACGAAATAGTCCGGATCCTCACGATTGATCCCCGGCTGACCGAACTGGATCACCGATTGCGGCGTCTCGAACGGCACCACCGTGATCCCGCCATCGAAAACCGGCGTCACCCGCCCCGACAGGGGACGCCCGGTGGCGGGGATGCCATCCAGAATGATGTCGATCAGCGCGGCCAGATCAGGGCCCGAAATCGCCCCGGCCGCCGCGATATGAACCCGATCGGCCGCGATGGCCCCGCGAAACGCCGATTGGATATCCTCACGCGTCAGAGCCGCGACACTGTCCAGTGTCCCATTGCCGGGCCGGGCATAGGGATGATCGCCATAGACCTGTTGGGCGAAGGTCTCAGCCGCGATCGTGCCGGGATCCTCGGCATCCGATCTCAGGCCGGCCAGCACCTGTTCCCGGACCCGGTCCAGCGCCACCGGATCAAAGCGCGGATCGGTCAGCGCCAGATGCAGCAACCCGGCCACCTCGGCCGTCGTATCACTGAGGAACCGGGCCGAGACCGACAGGTCATCCTCGTGGGCCGAAAAGCGGATGGTGGCGGCCAGATCGTCACGGGCATCGGCAAAACCCTGGGCATCCATGTCCCCCGCGCCTTCCTCAAGCAGCCCGGTCATCAGGGTCACCGCGCCGAGGGCCTCAGGCAGATCCAGCGCAGTCCCGCCACGGAACCGGATCTCCAACGCGACAAAGGGCAGCTGATCATCCTGCGACAGCCAGACCTCATGACCGGCGGGGGTCCGGATTTCCTGAACCGCCACCTCGGCCCGGGCGGACAAGGCCATGGACAGGGGCACGATCAGGGCCAGCACACCAAGCAAAAGGCCCGGCAAGGATGGCGACGTTCTCATTGACTGACCTCATCCTGCGGCGCCTGCGGGGCAGACACATAGCCCGTCACCGCCTTGCGCCGATCAAATACCTGACGGGCCGCTGCCATGATCTGATCTGCGGTGGTCGCCTGCACGATCCCGGGCCAAGCCTGCACATCGGCCACCGTCAACCCGGCGGTCAGTGCCCGGCCATAGCGTTGCGCGATGCGTTGCACATTGTCATCGGCATAGATCGCCTCGGCCGCGTATTGCCGCTTCAGGCGGTCCAGTCGCGCGGCGTCAATTCCTTCGTCCAGAAACTGCGCCAAGGCCCCATCCAACGCCGCCTCGGCGGCTTCAAGCGTTACGCCCGGGACAGGGGCCAGCGTCAGTTCAAAGGTCGTCCGATCCAGCGACACCCCTCCATAGCTGGCGAAAACATAGATCGCCACCGGATCGTCGAATTGCAGCTTGCGCGCCAGATAAGAGGTGGTGGGGCTGCCCCCCAGATAGCTGGCCAGCAGATCCAGCGCCGCAGCCACCTGCTGGGCCCCGCTGTCGCGTTCCGGCGCCAGATAGCTGCGGGTCACATAGGGCTGGCCGATACGGGGATCGGTAAAGACCAGCCGCCGCTCGGCCAGTTGCGGGGGCTCGGACACCCGAGCCCGGGGCCGCAGGTCAGGATTGGGCGGGATCGGCCCGTAATGGGTTTCGGCCAGGCGACGCACCGCATCGGGGGTGACATCGCCGGCAACGATCAGGATCGCATCATTGGGCACGTAATGGGCCCGATAAAAGGCCAGCGCCTTGTCACGGGTCAGCGCCGCCAGTTCCTGCGGCCAGCCGATAATCGGGCGGCCATAGGGATGGTTCAGATACTGGGCCGCCATCTGCTGTTCACGAAAAAGCGCGCCGGGATTGCTGGCAATCCGCTGGTTGCGTTCCTCCAGCACCACATTCAGTTCCGGGCCCGTCACCTCCGGGGTCAGGCGCAGGCCGGTCATGCGATCGGCCTCCATCTCCATCATCTGGTCCAGACGGTCAGCAGCAACGCGCTGAAAATAGGCCGTATAATCCCACGAGGTAAAGGCATTGTCCGCGCCCCCGTTCTCGGCGACCACACGGCTGAATTCGCCCGGCGCCCGTTTGGCCGTTCCCTTGAACATCAGATGTTCCAGAAGATGCGCCACACCCGACAGACCCGGCGCTTCATCCGCAGCCCCGATATTGTACCAGACGGCATGGACGACGGCCGGGCTGCGGTGATCCTCAATGACCACCACCTTCATGCCGTTGTCCAGGGTGAACTCGGTCACCTCTTCGGCCAGGACAAGCCGGGCGGGCAAAAGAACGAGCGCAAGGACAAGCCAGCCAACACGACCCATAGACGATCCCCTTCAAGGTTCGGCCGATAGCACCCCAAGCCTTGCCCGGGTGCAACCCACCTTACCGTGATGTCAGCGGCCCGAGATCCTGAGTCAGGCTTTCCTCAGGCGGGGCGGCAGGCGTCGGACGCCCGGCCGCACGATGGCGATCCAGTTCTTCATATTGATCGAGGCTTTGGCGCTGATAGGCATCGTAATAGCGGTTCACGTTGAACACGCGTTCCAGGAACCGGCCATTGTTGCGCTGGCGCCATTCCGCATCCTCGGCGGCCAAGGTGCTGCGAATGGCCGGATCGCGGCCCAGGCGCGAGGCATGGTTCACCAACCCGGCATCGCCCCCCGGCACCGTCCCGGTCGGCGTGACACGCGACGGATTGCCGCCAAGCGCCGCCACCGCATCGCCCAGCGGCGTCGCATCGGCCCGATTGGCAACCCCGGGACTGGGCGGCGGCAGGGCACCGGCCTGGGGCGGCGCCTGCAAGGGCTTGGCCGGCACAATCAGGAATTCGTTGGGACCGGTCGCATTGTCGCGGAAAGTCATCAGATTGGGATCTCCGCCACAGGCGGACAGCCCCAGCCCGACGGCAAGGAGAACAAGGTACGGCAGGGCCGCACGAAGGGATCGGCGTTGCATCATCTTGCGCCCTCTCTACCCCATCGGTGGGCCCACGTCACGGGGTCTTCTGGGGGCTGGCCCAAAGGACCAACCCCAGGGCCCCGGCGAAAACCGCGACATCGGCCAGATTGAAGACAAAGGGGTTTGCAATGCCGCAGCAGGACATGTTCAGGAAGTCGGCCACCGCGCCATGGATCAGCCGGTCCAGCGCGTTGGACAGCGCCCCTCCGGCCAGCAATCCCGCCGCCACCGCCACCCGGCCGCGCCCGTCGCGCAGTGCCAGCCGCGCCACCCACAGGCTGACCCCCACCGCCAGGGCAATCAGCAACCAACGCATGATCCCGGGCATCCCGTCCAGCAGGCCAAAGTTGATACCCTCGTTCCAGCCCATGCGGAACCGCAGGAAAGGCGGCCAGACATCCAGCGCCAGCCGCGACCGCAGATCGAGCAGGTGGATGACACCCCACTTTGACCCCTGATCGACCAAAATGGCGGCCAATGTCGTGGCCAGAAGGACCCGCCCCGCCATGGATCAGTGCCGGAAATGGCGCATGCCGGTAAAGACCATGGCCAACCCGCGCTCATCCGCGGCGGCGATGACCTCATCGTCGCGCATGGAACCGCCGGGCTGGATGATCGCCGTGGCGCCGGCCTCGGCGGCGGTGATCAGCCCGTCGGCAAACGGGAAGAACGCATCCGAGGCCACGACCGAGCCCCGGGTCAGCGGCGCGCCGATGCCCAGCACCTCGGCCATGTCCTCGGCCTTGCGCGCGGCAATGCGGGTGCTGTCCACGCGGCTCATCTGACCGGCCCCGACCCCCACGGTCGCGCCATCCTGGACATAGACAATGGCGTTGGACTTGACATGCTTGGCCACTTTCCAGGCAAACAGCATATCGGCCAGTTCCCGCGCATCGGGCTGACGTTTCGTCACCACCCGCAGAGTGGACGGATCCAGCCGGCCATTGTCGCGATCCTGCATCAGGAACCCGCCCGAGACCTGTTTCACCACCCGCCCCACAGCCGCCGGATCGGGCAAGCCACCGGTGACCAGCAGACGCAGGTTCTTTTTGGCGGCAAAGATGGCGCGGGCGGCCTCATCGGCCTCGGGGGCGATGACCACCTCGGTGAAGATGCCGGAAATCGCCTCGGCGGTCGGGCCATCCAGCAGCCCGTTCAGTGCCACGATCCCGCCAAAGGCCGAGGTCCGGTCGCAATCGAAGGCGCGTTCATAGGCCTCCAGCAGGTTTTTCCCACGGGCGACGCCACACGGGTTAGCATGCTTGATGATCGCCACAGCCGGGCCCTCGGCCGGGTCGAATTCCGCGACCAGCTCAAAGGCGGCATCGGTGTCGTTGATGTTGTTGTAGCTCAGCTCCTTGCCCTGCAACTGACGGGCGCTGGCCACGCCGGGACGGTTCGAGCCATCGACATAGAAGGCCGCCCCCTGATGAGGGTTTTCGCCATAGCGCAGGGTCTGGGCCAGATGCCCGGCCACGGCACGGCGACGCGGCGCGGCCATGTCCAGCGCCCCGGCCATCCAGTTGGACACCGCCGCGTCATATGCCGCCGTGCGCGCATAGGCCGTCTGGGCCACGCGCTGGCGGCAGGCCAGGCCGGTCTCGCCGCCCTGCCCGTCCAGTTCGGCCAACAAGGCCGAGTAATCCTCGGGATCGGTGATCACGGCCACATGGGCATGGTTCTTGGCCGCCGCGCGAATCATCGCCGGGCCGCCAATGTCGATATTCTCGACGCACTCCTCATAGCCGGCCCCGGCAGCCACCGTGGCCTCGAACGGATAGAGATTGACCACCAGCAGGTCGATCGGCTCAATCCCGTGGCCCTCCATCGCCTGAACATGATCGGGGTGGTCGCGCAGCGCCAGCAACCCGCCGTGCACACGCGGATGCAGCGTCTTGACCCGGCCATCCATCATCTCGGGGAAACCGGTGATCTCGGCCACGTCGGTCACCTCCAGCCCGGCCGCGCGCAACGCCCGCGCCGTCCCGCCAGTGGACAACAGCCGCACACCCCGCGCCACCAGCGCCTGGGCCAGGCCTTCGAGACCGGTCTTGTCGGAAACGGAAATCAGGGCGGTGCGAAGCGGCGCGCGGTCGGTCATCTGGGTCCCCCGGGGGTTGCGATCGTCAGGTTTCCGCCGGAACGGCCATGGGCGCAACGCGCCGAGCGTCCGGGGTGGCATCCGTTTTCGCAAGCGTCCATGTCACCTGCGTCACGAACTGCACCGCCCGCCCGGTCAGCACGATCTGCTGGCAGGGCCGGGGCGCAGGCTGGGTGTTCTCCAGATAGACGCTGGGGTCAAGCCGTATCGTGCAGGGCCCCTGACAGGCAAAGTGCCACAGATCCCCGTTGGGCAGGCGCAGGCGCACCGGGCCGCCGGGTTCGGGCAGATCGGCCTCGACCGCCGGATGAAGATGGAACCTGAGGGCGAAATCCACCCCGCGCCAGCCGCTTTGCGTCAGATCGTGAAAGCGGCGCCGGTCGGCCTCGGTTTCGGCCACAAGGCGGTCCGTCCCGTTCAGGCCATCCCCCAGAGACGTCAGGCTGAGCCGGCGGTGGTGATGCAGCCCGAAGCGCGCCGCATACCCGTCATGCGCCGCGCCCAGGCTGGCTGCCCCGGTCAGATCTACCCGCATGTCGATCGGCTCGGGGGCCTGGTCCTGCCCGGCCATGGCGCCCGGGCGCATCTCATCGCCCAGAACCAGCGTGCTATGGGCCGGCGCCGCCCGGGCCACACGCCGCCAGTCGGGGCCGAAACCGGTCCCTGCGCCACAGTTGACAATCACCGGATGGCGCCCGGAGGTCAGTTCGAAAGCCAGGGGCGCGGCATGCCTGCCTGGTCCCGCAGGTGGCGCGGCGGCATCGCAGATCACCGTCGTACCGCCCTGGCAGAGGCGCGCAAACCCCATGACCAACCGCCCACGCGGCGCGCGGCCCAGGGCTCGTCCCGCCAGCGCCGCATCGATCCGGGCCAAATCGCCCCCACCCCCGCCATGGAACCGCGCCAGCCCGCCATCCGCATGGCGCAGCGCCCGCAGGACCGGCCCCAGACGCGCCAGGGCAGCAGCATGTTCGGGCCCCGGCCTTTGCCGCGCCGCAATCAACCGGTCGGCCAGCCCCGCCAGCAGAACGAACAGATCGGCCAGCGCTTCGGGTGTCCGGCAGGTCAGCGCCCCGCCCGCATCGACAAGATCGCGGCACAGCGGATCAAGCGCGGCCTGTGCCGAAGCCAACCCATTGCGGCCGCCCTCCAGCAGGAGCGCCGCCAGAACCAGCGCCCCGACCGCCTCGGCCCGGGCCAGATCATCGGGCACAGCCCGATAACGACGGACCAGAAAGGCGGCATCCCGGGCAGCCATCCGGCCCAACCGGGTTCGCAAGGCCGCATCGCCCGCCGCCACCCAGGGGCCCAGGGCCAGCAGGCGGTACAGACGTCCCGACGCAGCCACCGGGGTCCAGCCCGGCCCGCCACCGCGCCGGTGACGTTGGTCCCACTCCATCAGCCAGCGCCCGGCCGTGACCCGGGCCATGCGGGTCGAGACCGCTGCCAGATCATCAAGCCAATCGAGCCTCTGGCGTGCCTCTTCGAACCCGGCCGAGGGCGCCGTCAGCACCCAGAGCGAGGGCTCGGTTCCGGCCAGTCGTACCGTCGCGTCGCCCAGATGAAACACCCCATCCAGCATTGCATGACCGCGGGCCTCGGATCCCAGCGCGCGCCAGTCCGCTTCGGATGGCAGGGATCCCGGCTGCCGGGTCAGGCAAACCCGCCAGGCCACCAGACGATTGGCCCATGTCACGGCAGATGTGTTCCGGTCACTCACGCCTTGCGCCTTTCCTGTCGCCCCTGCCCGATCCTACGCCGGATTTCCGGAAAGTAGACACCGTTCTGCGACTTTCTTTCCGTCGGATCGTATCACGACGCGCAAAAGGCCCGCATCCCGACACAGCGACACACGGCTTGGTCCAGTCCACACGCATCCGCAGAGCCCGCCGTTTTCGCGGTCAGACCTTGCGAAAGGCAGCAATGAAGAACCCGTCCATCCCGCCCCGATCCGGCCAATAATCCGGGCGCAGCCGCAGCCCCTCATCCGAACGCCAGGCGGCTTCGACCCCAGGCAGATCCAGCGCCTCGGGGGTCGGCACCAATCCCACCCCCCGTGCCAGGGCGGCGGTGGCCTGATCCTCGCCTTCCTCGCGAAACAGCGAACACGTGCAATAGACCAGCCGCCCCCCCGGCTTCAACCAGCCCGCCGCCCGCTCGATCAGCGCCGCCTGCAAGGCCACCAGCGGCTTGAGTTGCGCGGCCTCCTTGGCAAAGGGCAGATCCGGATGGCGACGGATAGTGCCGGTGGCCGAACAGGGCGCATCCAGCAGGATCGCATCGAACGGCCCACCAGACCATGCCAGCGCATCGACCGCGATCACCTGCGCCGCCAGACCGGTCCGGTCCAGATTGTCACGCAACCGCGCCAGCCGCCGGTTCGACACATCCAGCGCCGTGACCTCGGCCCCCGCTGCCGCCAACTGCAAGGTCTTGCCCCCCGGCGCCGCGCACAGGTCCAGCACCGTCTCACCGGGGCGCACCGCCAGCGCCCGGGCAGCCAGACCGGCAGCGGCATCCTGCACCCACCAGCGGCCCTCGGCATAGCCCGGCAAGGCGCTGATCTGCCCCGGCCGGGTCAGACGCAACCCGCCGGTCGGCAGCACCTCGGCCCCCAGATCCGCTGCCAGTTCCGTCGCTGTTGCCGGATCGCGCAGGGTCAGATCCACTGGCGGCGGATGGGCCTGGGCGGCCTCGATCCGCGCCACGACCCGGCCACCCCAGGCCGCCGAAACCCGTCCACGGATCCAGTTGGGCAGACGTTGGGGCTGCAGATCGTCCCAGGCCGGATCCTGCGTCTCCGCGACACGGCGCAACACGGCATTGGCCAGCCCGGCCTGGCGACTGGTCCGACGCTCGGCCCGCAGCAGACCGACCGCACTGTTGACCACCCCATGGGGATCGCCGCCCAGGGCCCGCATCTCCACCGTCGCCAGGCGCAGCACATCACGGGCCGGCGGGGGGGGGAACCTGCGCAGAAAGGGCTTGAGACAGGCATCCGCGCGCGACAGGCCGCGCAGCGTCGCCAACGCCAGCCGCTGTGCCCGGGCCCGTTCTGGCCCCGAGAGCCCCGCCAGCGGGCCCTCGGGCGCATCGACCAGATCGCTCAGGGCAAGTCCATCGTCCAGAACCGCCCCGATCAGGGCCACCGCCGCCGCCCGCGCCGATACCGCCGGATCAGTCATCGCTTTTCCTTCCCCCGCTTGAGAAAACAGGTGTTGTGCGTATATCAACCGGGATCCCACCTCAAGGAGAGGTCACATGTCCGACGAAACCCCGAACACATTGCCCCCAGCCGCGCAACGTGCCCTCGCCGAAGCCGAGGCGCGCCGACGCGCGGCCCAGACCCCGGAACGCCCAACCGAACTGGGTGGCCGCGACGGCCCGGAACCCGTGCGCTATGGCGATTGGGAAAAGAACGGCCTGGCCATCGATTTCTGATCCCGGGCCGATACCTCACAAGGCCGTCAGGACACCCCGATGGATCACATTCGCAAATGGGCCGCCCGGCTTGAGGACTCTGGCATCCTCGAACGTACCGTCGCGTCGACCGGCATCCTGGTTGGCCTGCTCACCCTGTTCGGCGCCTTTGCGCTCTGGATCAAGATCCCGGTTGTCCTGGCCTGCCTGGTCCTGGCGGCCTATCCCTTTCTTCCGCTGATCGCCCGGGGCTATGGGCTGGACTGGCTGATCGGGAAAGACTGGTACAGCTATCATCTGACCCATGATCACGCGCAGGCCCGATCCTATTGGGTCGAAGGCCAGATCGTGTTTTCGCCGACCTCCACCCAACGCCGGCTGAGCGCGACACACAGGGACACCCGGCCCGCACGCCACAGCTATCGGATGACCGGCTATATCCGGAATGGCGCGATGCTGTTCTTCGAGGAAAACGAGAACACCCAGAAAAAGGACGATTGCCTGGCTTATTTCCCGTCTTTGGGCGAGGTCCGCACAGACGCGGCAGAGGGCACGATCCTGCCGGGGTTCTGGATGGGGCCGGATCAACTGAGCCAGACGGTGGCCGCCCCCTATATCCTGTCCACCCACCCTTTGGACAACGCACAGCTTGGCCGGATCGCCGCAAAGCTGACGATCGTGGTTCCGAAAGGACCAGATGACACTTATACCAACGGCCCCAAGGATTGACCGCTTGCGACAGGCGGCTTTGCGGACAAAGCGGTCGTTCATCCCCTTGGCGCGGGACAAGCCCGGAACGGGCGCCGCGCCATCACTGGGGCGGCCCACCGGTCTGGCGCTCGGCCACCGTTAGCGCAATGCTCTGGGGTTTTGCT
>JBKDZR010000025.1:0-3574 GCA_047971485.1 Qingshengfaniella sp.
CTTTGGCCAGTATCGGGGCCCCACCGGGGTGTCCCGGGCGATCAGCAATCGCACGGAGGGGCTGGAAGACATCCGCGACGCGGTGGATGCGGTCTCGGCCCGGCTGGGGCGGCGGTTGTCCTTCCTGATGGCCAAGCCGGGGCTGGACGGCCACTCCAACGGCGCTGAACAGATCGCCTTTCGCGCCCGGGATTGCGGCATGGAGATCCGCTATGCTGGCATCCGCATGACCCCGGCCGAGATCATCGAGACCGTCCGCGAAACCCGCCCCCATGTGATCGGCCTGTCGGTCCTGACCGGCAGCCACATGGTGTTGGCCGAAGATGTGATGGCCCGGCTGAAGGAGGCGGGGCTAGGCGATATCCCCGTGCTGGTCGGCGGCATCATCCCTGAAGAGGACGCGGCCCGCCTGCGCGATATGGGCGTCGCCCGCGTCTATACCCCCAAGGATTTCGAACTAAGCCGGATCATGGAAAATATTGAGGGGTTGGCTGAGCCAAGGACGTAAACACCACCGAATTTCGACGCCCCCCGACAAGCAGCCCAGGCCGCGCAGCATCGGGCCACAATACCGCGATCCCGTTTCGGCAACGGATGCGTTTCATGACGGCCATGGTCGCGTGACCGCGCAGGACCGGACAGGCGGCAGTCAAGGCCCTGCCGCGGGGCGGCCGGCGGCCCTGTGGGGTCTTGGCCCCGCGTAGGGAAGGGATCAGCGGGTGCACCCGCCCCGATCGGGCCCAGATCAGCGCCCTCTCACCGCGACAGGACTGGCCGCCGCCGTCGTCCCTCTGTAGGGTCCCGCCATGAATGCCGCGACCGATATCATCCTCTCCGCCGATCAGAGCCACGCCTATGAGCGGCTGACCGAATTTCTGGTTTCGGCTGGCATACACCTGGACGGCACAGGCAACGCGCCGCCCTCGGATGAAGGGCTGGGGGCTGTCGCCATCCTCGGCAAGGCAGGATCGGGCAAGACCATGCTGCTGGCCCGCCTGCACAAGGCCCTGGAAGCCGCCGGCCTGGACATTGTATCCGGCGATTTCGAGGGCCGCCGCCGCCGCGAAAGCCGCAGTCTGGCCATCCTCGCCCCCACCAACAAGGCCGCCAGCGTGCTGCGCAGCCGGGGCGTGCCCGCCACCACCATCCACCGCATCCTCTACACCCCGGTCTATGACCCGGAATATGAAAAGATCGCCGACTGGCTGACCGGCAAGGGCGAGCGTCCCACAACCGAGGCCCTGACCCCCGAGGCCCTGGACCGCGCCAAGGCGTTTTACGATCAGCACGCCTCGATCCCCGCCGCCCTGGCCGCCGCCGGGCTGCGTGGATCGGACTTCATTACCGGCTGGACCCGGCGCGAGGACCCGCTGGATATCGGGCTGATCGACGAATGTTCCATGCTGGACAAGCGCCAGTTCGATGACCTGCGGGAAATCTTTCCGTCGCTGATCCTGTTTGGCGATCCCGCCCAGCTGGCCCCCGTCGGCCAATCCGGCGAGATGGCCTTTGACAGCCTGCCCGCCCCCCGCAAGATCACCCTGTCGCGGATCCATCGACAGGAAAAGGACAGCCCGATCCTGGATCTGGCCCATGCCCTGGGCGATCCCGATCTGGGGTTCGACGATTTCGAGGCCCTGCTGTCCCAGGCCGCCCGCAGCGATGACCGCGTGGTGATGGGCGAACGGGTACAGGCCGATCTGATGGCCCGCTCGCCGGTGCTGGTCTGGCGCAATGCCACCCGCATCCGCCTGATCCAGGCCTTCCGCGCCGCCCATGACGCCCCCGGCGATGCCCTGCTACCGGGTGAGCCGCTGATCTGCGACGGGATCGAACTGCCCCTGAAACACCGCCGCAAACGGCTGGACCTGGAGGCACGCGGCCTGATCAAGGGGGCACAGGTGATCTATCTGGGCCATGGCAAACGCCCGACCTTTTCGCGCCTTCACGTCATCGGTGCGCCGGAACCCCAAGTCTCGGCCGCCTCGATCATCCGCATCGAACACCCCGGCGAAGAGGAACCCTTCATCCCCTTCGCCGCGCATATGGGGGCCAGCTTCCTGCATGGGGCGGCGGTGACAATCCACAAGGCGCAGGGCTCGCAGTGGCCCGAGGTGCAAGTCTTCGCCCCCGACATCTACGCCGCCGCCCGATCCGGCCGCCGCGAGGCCGGCCTGCCCCTGTGGAAACGTCTGGCCTATGTGGCGATCACCCGTGCCGAAACCCGGCTGCACTGGGTCACGCGCTACCGGCTGGCCCGGCCCACAGCGCCCCTGGGCATCACGGACCTGACCCGGGATGCCACGCCTGCGCCCTTAACGCTGGAAGGCACGAAAGAGGGCTGAGGCCCCCCAGCCGGCCACCACCGCAATGACCAGCGCCAGAACGCCATAGATCGGCGGCTGATCATGGGCCAGCGTGTAAAGCCAGCGTTCCAGCCCAACCTTCCAGACATCGATCATCGTGTCATAGGTGTCGATCACCACCCCGTCGCGAACCAGGAAGATCCGGGTCTCATATGCCCCCTCGACCAGCTTGGCCGGCAGATCAATCCGGGTGCGGAACAGGGTCTGCTCATCCAGGGTGACCCCGTCGGCCACCGTCTGGAACAGATCCTCGCGGCCACGGATCCGGACCAGCGCCTCCTGGAAATCGATCAGCGGGCCGTTGGGGCGCACCGTATCGGTCATGTCCGCCTCGATCTCGGTCTCAAGGCTGATCTTGTAGCGCCGGTTCTCATCAAACCCCAGGATATCGACCAACGGGCCGGTGCTGGCCACGGCATAGAAACTGGGCGTGGCCGGAAAGCTGACACTGTCGGCATTCACCCAGATCCCAAAGCGGCGTTCCTTGCGCCGGACATCGACCTCAACCGGCGGCCCCTTGACTGTCACCACCACATCCAGAGGGCGGCCCTCGGGCACTGGCCGGTCACGCTTGACCGCGCCGAAGATCAGGATCGAGGATCCCTCAAACGTCGCGGTGATCGCCACCTGGCTTTGCGACAGGCCCAGCACCACAGTTTCGGCACGCGCCGGCACCACGGCCAACAGCAGCAGCAAAACGCCCGCCCAAAGCCGGATCATCGCGCCACCCGCTGGGTCAGGCTGTACAGTTCGGAAGGCTCCAGCAGAAGATCCAGCAGAACCTTGGCGCACACGATCAGCACCAGCACCGACAGGGCGACGCGCAGCTGTTCCGCCTTCAGTTTCAACCCGATCCGCGTGCCCACCTGGGCGCCGATCACCCCGCCGATCAGCAACAAAAGCGCCAGAACGACATCGACGGTCTGGCTGGAAATCGCGTGCAACAGGGTGATGAACCCCGTGACAAAGGTGATCTGGAACAGCGAGGTCCCAATCACCACCTTGGTCGGCATGCCCAGCAGATAGATCATCGCCGGGATCATGATGAAGCCGCCGCCAACCCCCATGATCGCCGACAGGACACCCACACCAGCACCCACCATGACCGCCGGGATCGCCGATTGGTACAGGCCGGATGTGCGAAAGCGCATCTTGAACGGCATCGCATCGACCCAGCCGACACGGCGCCGTTTCGGCGGCGGACCGCC
>JBKDZR010000026.1:0-3377 GCA_047971485.1 Qingshengfaniella sp.
CCGGCGCTTTCATCGCATCCGTGGTGATCCATGAAATGGTGTAATGTTGGGCCTTGGCTTTGTCTTGGCCGCAGTTGCGTGGAGACATGGTTTCCCGTGACCCGCATGATCGCCTCCCAGCATTTTCTCCAGCATCAGGGCGCCGCGCAAGTGTGTGCTGCAGTCTCGTTTGGGACGATCCCGACAACGTTGACCCGGCGCTTGGTTTCCTTGTTTAGGGCGTGTCGCGTTTATTCGCAGTCACACGACTAAGCTCCAAGTCTTTGAAAACGCCTGTTCGAGGAGCAGAAAACCGGTATCCAGTTTTGTGCAACATGCTCTAAAGGCCCGGAGCTTTGCCACCATGTGGGAGGTGCCGCTTCGGGTCAGGCCTTGCCACCCCCGGCGGGAATGTGTGTCGACCTTATCCGTTCTGCGGGGCGCGCGACCCTGCCTTTGCCAAGCCGCGCGTTGGATGGGGCGGAACGGGTGTGCTTTGGTGACAGGCCATCATCAGGCCGGTGGCAAAACACTGCCCGCGAAGGTCAGGACGATAGCCCCTGTTCCTGTCCTGGAAAGCAAGGGGGCGATAGGGCGGCGTGCCCATCGCCCCCGGTGGAGCCTATTTCTGGGAAAACGGCCGCGGGCCGATCTTGGCGCGGATCGTTGTCTGGGTGTGCTCCTCGACCAGGATGTTCTTGGTGTAGCCCTTGGCCTCACCCCAGATCAGGTTGACTTCCTTGCCGTGCTCGATCTCATCCTCATCCAGCGTACAGATCGAGATCCACCCGCGGACATTCGACGAATAGATCGACAGCGTCGACACCCCGATCATCTTGCCTTCATCGGTTTCAACCCGGTCAAACGGCAGTTGCGAATAGAAGGCGGACGGTGTGTCGATATACTTGAAGCGCTTGTCGCCTTGTTCGTACATCGAGGCGAAAATCTTCGCCACGTCATCGCGTTCCCAATACAGCCAAACCTTCTTGCGGTGCTTTTCGCCGGCCCGTTCCTTCAGCGCATCGGCCCCGATGAAATCGTGGTCATGCTTGATGATGTGGCCATATCCCAGATCCCAGGGCGTGTGGTAGTAGTCCTCGATATTGTCCGAGGCGAAGCTGCCACCGAGACCAAGGAAGCCTTCAAAGCTGGCCCCCTTCTGCCATTCGCGATAGGGCTTCATCTTGTCGCCGGTATAGACGGCGGGCATGGTACTGGCG
This sequence comes from Qingshengfaniella sp., assembly GCA_047971485.1. Taxonomy (GTDB): domain Bacteria; phylum Pseudomonadota; class Alphaproteobacteria; order Rhodobacterales; family Rhodobacteraceae; genus JBKDZR01. The sequence goes on from JBKDZR010000026.1 coordinate 1,200, forward strand.
ATCCAGCCGGATTCCGTGGCCACCGAGGAATAGGTCCGGCTGCCCGCCTGGGTCAGGCCGAATTCGGCGCCGGCCTCAAGCAGGGTTTCCAGCACGCTGTCATGCTCGGACATGGGCCCCCAGAATTCCAGCCCCGGGAAGCCGGACATGCGGTGGTTCAGCGCCGTCGAAACATGTTTGCCGATCTTGAAACGGCCCATTCCGAAGAACGGGATGTCATCCAGAGGGCCGCCATTGACCTTTTCAAAGATATGGCCGGCAGTCGGGCCCTGGATCTGGAAGCGATAGAAATCACGACCGGTCTTGTTCTGGACCGTCCGTTCATCGCGCTCAAGCGTGACGTCATATCCGCCGGTCTTGGCATTGAATTCGGCCCAGTTCAGGACAGGGGGACGACCAACGATATTGATGTGGTTTTCGCCAAGGCAAAACAGGATCGCATCGCCGATCATGTTCCCGTAATGGTTCACGGCCACCAGTTGCTTGGCCTTCATCGGCCCGAAGCCTTTGAACGTGTTCACCCCGATATCGGACACCAGCCGGTACGCATCCTTTCCCTTGACCCGCAATTCGGTCATGTGATGCGACTGGTCGAACAGAACGGCCGTCTTGCGCCAGCTTTCCTGTTCATCCCGCCAGTTGGTGTATTCCGAGCGGATCGGAAAGGGAAATCCCCCGCCGCGCGCATTGCGCATCATGTTTACGGCACCGCCGGCGGCGTTGATCTTTGCTTCAAGGCTGGTCACGGAACGTTTCTCCTCATTTGTTCGTGTTGCATCAAAAGGGTGGTCTTCAGGCGGGCAGCGGCAGGGCAGCGCCCTGATCCAGCACATCCCAGCCCTTGCGGAAGGCCGGGATCCCGGCAAGCCGCAGGTACCAGTCCTTCACGTGTGGATAATCGGCCAAGTCGATCCCCTGGCATGCGAACCGGGCGACATAGGGCCACAGCGCCAGATCGGCCAGCGACAGGCCGTCCCCGGTCAGGCAGGGGGTCCGGGCCAGCGCCGTGTCGGCGGTGCGATAGGCATGGTGGACCTGGGCGGTCACGCGCGTTTCGGCCAGGGGGGCCGCACGGGGGTTCAGATGCAGGTAAAAGCGGGCTTCGGTCATTGCCGGGGTAAAGGTGCTGGACACGGCCATCAGCCACTGCAGCGCATGGGCCCGATCCTTGCCGGGGGCCGGCCAAAGCGGGCTGCCATATGTTTCCGCCAGATAGATCAGGATGGCCGCACTTTCGCACAGGGCCTGCCCGGTCCTGTGATCGACGATGGCCGGGACCTTGCCGGTCAGGCTGGCGGCGGCAAGGCCCTCAGGCCGGGATGTGCCGTGTTTCAGCGGGACGGGAATGACCCGGTAAGCCAGACCAAGCAGGTTCAGCAGGATCGCGACCTTCACATTATTCGCCGTGCCTGCTGCGTAGAAGTCAAGAACGGCCGTGTTCGTCACCGGGCCGTTATCGCCGGAAACCGGCAGAGTGTGGGAAGGTGACGGATCGGTCATGTGTCGTAGCGTGCCCTGTTCTGACATGCCCTGACGCTAACATCGCCCCCGGATCCGGGACAGTTGTGTTGGCGAAACATAATGTAGCGCGAAACGATGCGGCCGGGCTGGCCAGGGGGCTGACAAAGGGGGCTGGCCGTAGGGCTTGGCGCGTGTCGCGTTCAGTCGCTATCCTGCAAAACGCTCTCAGTCTTTGACACCGCATGTTGGAGGAGCACAAAACCGGTACCCAGTTTTGTGCAACATGCTCTAACCCCTTTATACCGTAGCGCCCAAACTGATACCAACGGCCCTAAGGATTGACCGCTTGCGACAGGCGGCTTTGCGGACAAAGTTGTCGTTCATCCCTTTGGCGCGGGACAAGCCCGAAGGGCGCCGCGCCAGCGCCGGACCGGCCCACCGGTCTGGCGCTCGGCCACAGTTAGCGCGACGCTCTGGGGTTTTGCTACCACGGCCATAAACCGCGCTGATCACAGGGGTGGGTGCGCCAGCCCCCGGTCCGGCGCGGGCGCGGCTTGCTCTGCGGATGGCTAAGGTCAAAAGGCCTCAAAGCCGTTATTCCCCAAGGTTATCCGTCTTGCGCATCCACCGCAAAACGCTCCAACAGCTCCAGCGGCACCACATCCAGCGCGTGTTCATGGGTTGCGGCCAGTCGTACCCGGGGGGGCACGCCTTCGT
>JBKDZR010000027.1:0-5623 GCA_047971485.1 Qingshengfaniella sp.
TTTTTTTCCTTTAGGGCAAAAAATACTATCACCAGGCGTAATTCTTTCGGTTTGCCCGGACATCGCTGTCGCGACAAGATCAACGCGATGTCAGATGATCGGCCATTTGCCGGCAGAACGACATGGATATTCTGCAAAAAACGACCCTGGGAGAGCTTTATGAAAATACGTCAGATCACCACCTGCGCGGCCGCTTCGGTTTTGGCCGCCGGTACAATTCTGGGCGCAGCCCATGCCAGCGAGCGCTTTACGCTGGCCCATGCGATGGCCCCGGAACATATTTTCCATCCCACCTCGGAGCATTTCATCGAGGCTCTTGGCGAAGCCTATGAGGTGGAATACCACCCCGGCGGCGATCTGGGTGATTGGATCTCGCTGTTCGAGCAGTCGATGCAGGGCGCCATCGAGATGACCATGACCTTTTCGGCGACCGAATTCGACCCGCGCCTGAACGTGTTCATCGCCGGCTATGTCGTGGACAACTGGGCGGACGCGCGCGAACTGTACGGCCCCGGCGGCGCGATTTTCCCCGTCTATGACGAGATCCTCGCCGATCTGGACACCAAGCTGATCGGCGTTCTGCCGGTTGATTTCGTCGGCTATGCCATGCGCAAGGGCGTGGGCAAAGTGCCGGTGAACCTGCCTGACGAGGCCAATGGCATCAAGATGCGCGTGCCCAGCCAGGAGATTGCGATCAAGCGGTTCGAGGCGCTTGGGTTCAGCCCGGTGCCGATGGCGTTTTCCGAACTGTACACCGCGCTGCAACTGGGGTCGGTGGATGCGCGCGCCTTTGGCCCGCCCTCTGAAATCTGGCAGATGCGCGACGTGCTGGAAAGCTATGTCTACAGCAAGGATTATTTCGAGCACGCCTATTGGATGGTCAACAAAAGCTGGTGGGATGGGCTGTCTGACGAAGACCGCACCAACATTCAGGCCGCGGCTGACAAGGCCGTGGAATGGGCCTGGAACGAAGCCGAGGCCATCAGCAACAAGACCCTGGACGATGTGCGCGGTGCCGGCATCGAGGTGGTCGAATTCACGGACGAGCAGCTCTCGGCGGTGAAGAAGATCGTGTACGAACAGGAATGGCCGTTCATGGAACGGGTCGTGGGGGCCGAAACGATCAACGCCCTGAAAGCCGCAGCCGGGATCAACTGATCTTTGCCGACAAGACACACCGCCCGGGCCGCTTTGGCCCGGGCGGTTTCATAATAAGATAACCCGACAGGGGACACAGGGAAGACATGTCTGAGGTTTCAGAAAATCCGACCGCCGTAGAGCGCTGGCTCTTATCGGCACTCAGGGGGGTCATGGTGTTTTTCGGGCTGGCGCTGGCCTTCCTGATGCTGACGACGGTGATCATGCGCTATGGCATGTCCAACCCGTTCCTGGCCATCGAAGAGGCCGCCGTGCTGCTGGGGGTCTGGTTGTATTTCGTCAGCGCGGCCTATGTGACGGGCAAGCGTGCGCATATCTGCGGCGGAGCGCTGCATCTGGTGGTCAAGAATGAACAGGGCCGCCGGTATGTCCGGCTGATGACGTCCTTGCTGTGCCTGTTCGTGGTGGGCATCTCGTTTTATTTCGCCTGGAAATACGGCTGGTTCACCTTTGAGAAGGGCCGCAAGAGCCCCTATCTGCAATGGCCCCGCGCGATGTGGGTCGGCGGCATGGTCTTTGGCTTTACCGTGATGATGTTCTTTTTCGTCATGCAGGCACTGCGGGATTTCCGGGCCTGCCTTGCCGGCAAGGAGGCCGTGTGATGCTGGTTGTTTCCATTGCCCTTGTGATGATCGTCGTGCTGCTGATGCTTGAGGTGCCAGTGGCGTTTGTCTTTGGCCTGGCGGCGTTTTTCATCGCGCTCATGACCGGGCGGAATATCGAATTCCTGATCCCCTATGCCTATCAGCAGGAAAGCAGCTTTTCCCTGCTGGCGCTGCCGCTGTTCGTGATTGCCGGATCCCTGATGGGGGCCAGCGGCATTTCGGATCAGCTGGTGCGGTTCGTCAATTCCTTTGTCGGGTCGGTTCGCGGCGGCCTGGGGGCGGTGACCATCGTGACCTGCGCCCTGTTTGGTGCGATCGCGGGCAGCGGGTCTTCGGCGATCGCGGCGATCGGATCGATGATGATCCCCCGCATGGTCGATGCCGGCTATCCGCGATCCTATGCGATTTCGCTGGTGGCCTGTTCGTCGGTTCTGGCGATCCTGATCCCGCCCAGCGTGGCGATGATCCTGTTCGCGATCACCAGCGGGCTGTCGGTGGCCGCCTGTTTCCTGTCGACGATCATTCCCGGCGTGCTGATCATGGGGATCTATATCATCATGAATATCGTGCAGGCGCGCGGGTTCAAGGATCTGGAGGTCGAGCCCAAGGTGTCGCTGCCCCAGCGCGTGCGCAAGATCGGTATTGCCACCAAAAGCGCCTTCTGGGCGCTGCTGATGCCGGGCATCATGCTGGGCGGGATCTATGGCGGGATCTTCACCCCGACCGAGGCCGCCGCCGTCGCGCTGGTCTATACCCTGCCGGTGGGGTTCATCATCTACAAGGGTCTCACGCTGCGCACCACCACGGCCGCGCTGGTCGAGGGGTCGCGCAATACCGGTGCCATCATGATGATGCTGTTCTTTCTGTTCATCATGAGCCGCGCCATGGTGCAGGAAAACATCCCCCGCGACATCGCCGAATTCATGCTGTCGATCTCGGACAACAAATACGTCATCCTGCTGATGATCAACATCCTGCTGCTGATGCTGGGCATGCTGGTGGACGATACCGCCGGGGCGGTGCTGGCCGCCATCGTTCTGTTGCCGGTCACGAACGAGATCGGCATTCACCCGATCCATTTCGCCGCCATCGTGGGCACCAACCTGGGGCTGGGCAATGTCACGCCGCCCTGCGCGCCGTTGCTGTTCATGTCCGGGGCCATCGGCGGGCAAAGCATTGACCAGTATATCAAGCCCACGCTGAAATTCATGCTGGTCGGGCACCTGCCGGTGGTGATCCTGGTGACCTACATCCCCGATATCGCGCTGTATCTGCCCCGCACATTGATGGGAATTCTCTGATGCCTCTCAAGGATCTTCTTGTTTCCTTCAGCAACGGATCGTCTTCGGATGCGGTTCTGGAATTTGGTCTGGCGCTGGCGCGGCAGACCGGCGCAACGGCCAGCGCCATTCATGTCACCCCGCCGATTTTCGAACAGAACCAGATTGCAACCTGGATGCCCGACGCCCTGATGGACCAGATCCGTCAGGCGAAACAGGATGCCCCCCAGTTGGCGCAAAAGGCGTTGCAGGATCGTCTGGCCACCCAGGCCCCACAGCAGGATGTGCGCTGGATCAGCGCGGCGGGGGATATCGTCGACACCCTGGCCATGGCCGCCCGCACCCATGATCTGTTGCTGCTGGGCCGCTATCGCGAAACCAATGAGGAAGACGGGACCCATGTGCGCCCCGAACAGATTGTCACCCGGTCGGGGCGCCCGCTGATCATCGTGCCCCGCAGCTGGCGCGGTGACAGGCTGGGCCGGGCCGTGATCGCGTGGGATGGCGGGCACACCGCCGCCCGGGCGCTGTTTGACATGATGCACCTGTTGCCCTGTATCGACGAGTTGCACGTGGTCAGCGTGACCAGCGGCAGTTCTGCCCTGCTGGGGGATGTCGAGGCGCATCTTGCCCGCCATGGCCGGCAGGCCCGGATCAAGACCCTGAAACCGGGCAACAACACCGCCGCGCAGATCCTGTCCTATTGCGATGACATCGACGCCGACCTGCTGGTGGCCGGCAGCCGGGGCACAACCCGCCTGCGCGCGGGCTTTGTCCCCGGTGGCACCGGGCGCGGCTTTTTCGACCAGGCGCGGTGCCCGGTTTTCGTGTCTCACTGAACGGTACGCTCCATGACCCTTTCTCTTCCCGACACGCCCGCAACGGGCGATCTTCTGGCTGGCCGCCCCACCTTGTGGCTGAACCCCGGCCTGAGGGCGAATGGCATTTCCAGCCCCGCGCTGCCGATCCGGCCCGAACAGGTGCCGCAGGCCGAAGCCAACTGGCACCGCCTGGCGCCCCTGTTGCAGACCTGCTTTGCCGAACTGACCGCCACACGGGGCGCCATCCGCTCGCGACTGATCGAGGCCACAGCCCTGCGCAAGGCACTGGGCTATGAGGCGCCGGAGTACGGCCGCCTGTTCGTCAAGGCCGATGGTGACCTGCCCGTGGCGGGATCGATCAAGGCGCGCGGCGGCGTTTACGAGGTGTTCATGTTCGCCGAGCGGCTGGCCCGGGAAAACGCCCTGTTGGCCCGCGATGGCGACCTCATGACCCTGGCCGGTGATGCGGCAAAGACCCTGTTCGCCCGCCACACCATCGCGGTGGGCAGCACTGGAAATCTGGGGCTGAGCGTTGGCATCGCCGCGCGCGCACTGGGGTTCAGGGCCGTGGTGCACATGTCGGCGGATGCCAAGCAATGGAAGGTCGATCGCCTGACCCGGCTGGGCGTCGAAGTGGTGCGGCACGAGGCCGATTACACCACCGCCGTCGATCAGGCCCGCCGCGATGCCCTGGCCGACCCGACGATCTATTTCGTCGATGACGAATGTTCGCAGCTGCTGTTCCTTGGCTATAGCGCCGCCGCACGGGAACTGGCGATGCAACTGGCCGAGGCCGGTGTGCAGGTCGACGCCGATCACCCGCTGTTTGTCTATCTGCCCTGCGGGATCGGCGGCGCACCGGGCGGTGTGACCTATGGGCTAAAGGCGATCTTTGGCGATGCCGCGCATTGTTTCTTTGTCGAGCCGGTACAGTCGCCCTGCGCCATGGTGCAAATGATGAGCGGCGCACCTGATCTGGTTTCGGTCTATGACGTGGGCCTGAGTAACCGCACCGAGGCCGACGGCATGGCCGTGGCCCGCATGTCGGCCTTTGTCGCAGAGGTGATGAAACCGATGCTGTCAGGGATCTTTACCGTCGCGGACGATGACCTGTTCCGTTGGCTTTGGCAGGCCCATGAGACCCAGGACCTTCGGCTGGAACCTTCCGCCACGGCCAGCTTTGCCGGGCCGGACTTCGTGATCGCCAGCGACCAGGGCCGGGCCTATCTGGCCGCGCAGGGGCTGGCGGAAAAAACCGGTCAGGCCACCCATGTGATGTGGACCACAGGCGGCGCCTTTGTGCCGCAACAGGAATATGACCGCTTTTTGAATCGGGGCAAGGCGCAGGCCCTTCACACCACCTAAGCAAAAAGGCCCCCCATGCAACACCCCCCTGAGACCGCGACTGTCGCTGACGATCTGGCCTCCTTTCTGGCCTTCTGGGACGCCCGGATGGGCCCCGGAGCCGGGCATCGCGATATTCAAGAGCGGCGCGCCGCCAACGAAGCCGTCACCGACGCCGTGTGCATGCCCCCGCCCCGGGATGTGTCCGCAGACACGCAGCACTGGATCGATACGGCCGATGGGCCGGTCCGCCTGAGGATTTTTCGCCACGAATCCGATGGGCTTCAGCCCGGAATGATCTTTTTCCCCGGCGGAGCATTTGTCATGGGCTCCCCCGAGGCACAGCGCGACATCGCGGCCTTTATCGCCTCTCACTGCCGGATGAGCGTGCTGAGCGTGGATTACGCAAAGGCCC
>JBKDZR010000028.1:0-2232 GCA_047971485.1 Qingshengfaniella sp.
GAGCGCCAGACTGGTGGGCCGCCCCAGTGATGGCGCGGCGCCCGTTCCGGGCTTGTTCCGCGCCGGGGTGGGATCAACGGCGGCTTCATCCGCAAAGCCGCCTGTCGCAAGCACTTAATCCTTGGGGCCGTTGGTCTGTGTCATCCTTTTCCCGAAACGCTATAGGCGTCCGACGGCAATGGCAGGTTTATCCGGTTGATCCCCAAACGCATCGCGCCAGTCCCCGACCTGGGAACTGGCGCGACATATCAGAAAACCACCAGGCAGATCAGGCAGTCAGGCCCTCGGGTTCCGGCAGATCATTGGCCCGGCAACAGGCGGTCAGCGTATTGGCCAGCAGGCAGGCGATGGTCATCGGCCCCACCCCGCCGGGCACCGGCGTGATCGCCCCGGCAACGGCCGCCGCGCTGGCATAATCCACATCACCCACCAGACGGGTGCCGCCACCGGGCTTGTCGATACGGTTGATGCCCACATCAATCACCGTCGCACCGGGCTTGATCCAGTCGCCCGTGACCATCTCGGGCCGCCCCACGGCCGCCACGACAATATCGGCTTGACGCACGACATCGGGCAAATCCTTGGTCCGGCTGTGGCCGATGGTCACCGTGCAGCTGTCGCCCAACAACAGTTGCGCCATCGGCTTTCCGACGATGTTCGAGCGGCCGACAACCACCGCCGACTTGCCGGACAGATCGCCCAGATGATCGCGCAGCAGCATCAGGCAGCCCAAGGGCGTGCAGGGTACCATGGATTTCTGGCCAGTGCCTAACAGGCCGACATTCGAAATGTGGAACCCATCCACATCCTTCGCCGGATCAATGGAATTGATCACCAGATCGCTGTTCAGATGCTTGGGCAGCGGCAGTTGCACCAGAATGCCGTGAACCGCCGGATCCTCGTTCAGCGTCTTGATCAGGGCCAGCAGATCGGCCTCAGACGTGTCGGCCTCCAGCTTGTGTTCAAAGCTGGCCATGCCGGCCTCGACCGTCTGTTTGCCCTTCGAGCGGACGTAAACTGCGCTGGCCGGATCTTCACCGACCAGAACCACGGCCAGACCCGGCGTGATCCCGTGGTTTTTCTTCAGCGTTTCCACATGGGTGGCCACCTTGGCCCGCACCTCGGCGGCGAATGCCTTGCCGTCGATGACCTTCGCGGTCTTGCCGTTCGTTTCCGTGGTCATGATCGGGATGTTCCTTCCTCGCGCGTATCTTGTCTTTGTTTCAATGGATCCTGAAAAAGGCGCGGGCCGCCACGCGATCTGCGGGCGGCCCGGCCGGTCAGAGGCTTAGAACAGCCCTTCGATCTGACCCGTCGCATTCAGCCTAATCGTTTCCGAGGCCGGTTTCGACGGCAGGCCCGGCATGGTCATGATCTCACCGCAGATGACCACGACAAATCCGGCGCCGGCCGACAGACGCACCTCACGCACGGGCAGGCTGTGGCCGGTGGGCGCACCACGACGGTTGGGATCGGTGGTGAAGGAGTACTGGGTTTTCGCCATGCAGACCGGCAGGTTGCCATAGCCGGCAGCTTCCCATTCCTTCAACTGGTTGCGGATCTTCTGATCGGCAATCACGTCATCGGCACGGTAGATGCGCTTGGCAACGGTTTCGATCTTGTCGAACAGCGGCATGTCATCGGGATAGAGCGGCGCGAAATTGGCGCTGCCGGCTTCCGCGATTTCGGTGACCCGCTTGGCCAGATCCTTGGTCCCTTCCGAGCCCTTCTCCCAATGCTGACAGAGGATCGCCTCGGACCCCTGGGTGGCCACGTATTCCTTGACCGCCGCAACCTCGGCATCGGTGTCGGTCACGAAGTGGTTGATCGCCACGACCACCGGCACACCGAACTGTTTGACGTTCTCGATGTGACGGCCAAGGTTGGCGCAGCCCTTCTTGACGGCCGCGACATTCTCGGCGCCCAGATCGGCCTTCGCCACACCACCGTTCATTTTCATCGCGCGCACGGTGGCCACGACAACCACGCAATCGGGTGCCAGACCGGCCTTGCGGCACTTGATGTTCATGAACTTCTCGGCGCCCAGGTCGGCGCCAAAGCCGGCTTCGGTCACCACATAGTCAGCCATTTTCAGCGCCGTGGTGGTGGCGATGACCGAGTTACAGCCATGGGCGATGTTGGCGAATGGGCCACCATGGACAAAGGCCGGGTTGTTTTCCAGCGTCTGCACCAGGTTCGGCTGCATCGCGTCTTTCAGCAGCACGGTCATGG
>JBKDZR010000029.1:0-13188 GCA_047971485.1 Qingshengfaniella sp.
TCGCGCCGGGCCCCGCCGCGCAGTTCCACCAGGGCATTGGGTTCATCCGACCCGGCGGTCAGTACGCCCCGCGGGCGGTGATACTTGAACGACCGGCCCATCAGCCGCACGCCATTGGCCAGCAGCGCCGAGGCCAGCGTATCGCCGGGATGGCCCTGATAGGCCTTGCCGTCGAAGGTGAAATGCAGCGTTCGTTGCCGGTCGATCAGGCCCCCGGACAGGCGGTTCTTCGCATTCTCAAGGCTGCTCATTTGCTGCGCCCCCGTTGCCGCGCGACATCGCGGGCCAGTTCGACATTGGTGATCTCATGGGTCACGGTGTTGCGGGTCACCACCAGCCAGGACCGGTCGCCCTGTTCGTGAAACCACAATTCCCGGTGTGCGCCGGCGGGGTTGTCCCGCAGGTACAGGTAGTCGTGAAATTGCTCGGCGGCATCCTCGGCCTGCCAGTCGGGGCGCTCAATCAGGGCCGCATCGCCCAGATAGGTGAATTCCTGGGCATCGCGGGGGCCAAGCAGCGGGTGGTTGATGATCATCGCAGGGCTCCCCTCAGTGCAGGTTGGGTTGGGCGCCAACGCCCTTTTCGTCGATCATCAGCCCGCGGCGGAACCGATCGAAGCGATAGGCGGTGGCGGTCTTGTGGGGCGTGTCGGTGGCCAGCAGATGCGCAAAGGCATAGCCCGAGGCCGGCGTGGCCTTGAACCCGCCATAGCACCAGCCGCCGTTGAAATAGAGGCCTTCGATATCGGTGCGATCAATGATCGGCGATCCGTCCATGGACATGTCCATGATGCCGCCCCACATGCGCAGCAGCCGTGTCCGCCCGATGATCGGCATCAGGGCCATGCCGCCCTCGGCCACATCCTCGACCGTGGGCAGATTGCCGCGTTGCGCGTAGCTGTTATAGCCGTCCAGATCGCCCCCGAAGACCAGCCCGCCCTTGTCCGACTGGCTGACATAGAAATGCCCGGCGCCAAAGGTGACAACCCCGGGCAGGACCGGCTTCAACCCCTCGGAAACAAAGGCCTGCAGCACGTGGCTTTCGATGGGCAGGCGCATGCCGGCCTTGGCCATCAGCCGCCCCGAAGATCCGGCCACCGCTGCGCCGACCTTCTTGGCGCCGATGAAGCCACGGGTGGTTTCAACCCCCAGGCAGGTGCCGTTCTCGATGCGGAAGCCCGTGACCTCGCAGTTCTGGATGATGTCGACGCCGCGCATGTCAGCGCCGCGCGCATAGCCCCAGGCCACCGCGTCATGGCGCACGGTACCGCCCCGGGGCTGCAACAGTCCGCCCTTGATCGGAAAGCGTGCATCGTTGAAGTTGAGGAACGGGTACATGGCCCGGACACCTTCCGCATCCAGCAACTCGGCATCGGCACCGTTCAGGATCATGGCATTGCCGCGCCGGGTGAAGGCATCACGCTGCGCATCCGAGTGGATCAGGTTGAGGATCCCGCGCTGGCTGACCATGGCGTTATAGTTCAGATCCTGTTCCAGCCCTTCCCACAGCTTCAGCGAGAATTCGTAGAACGGCTCATTGCCATCCAGCAGATAGTTCGAGCGGATGATCGTCGTGTTGCGCCCGACATTGCCGCCGCCGATCCAGCCTTTCTCGATCACCGCAATCCGGCGTTCGCCAAAGGTTTTGGCCAGGTAGAAGGCGGTGGCCAGGCCGTGGCCGCCCCCTCCGATGATCACGATGTCATAATCGGGCTTGGGGTCGGGGTTGCGCCAGACTGGCGTCCAACCCTTGTGACCGGTCAGCGCTTCCTTGAGGACGCGCAAGGCTGAGTAATGCATGGGGCTCCCTCCGGGCGTTTCCCAAGGGGTACCCCGGGCCAAGGGGCGTGTCGTGTCGGAATCGGACAGAGGTCCGCGCAAATCCGACATGCGGTGGGGTTTGTTTCATGGTGTGGTCGCGGGGCGGGGGTCCGATCTGACGCCACGGCAAGGGGCAAAAGCCGCTTGGATGCATTGCAGCGCGTGGCGCAAGGGTGTAAAGTGGTGGCGAAGAGTCGGAACATGCCGCGCACCGCCCATGGGGCTGAACAGGACATGATGCTCTTTACCCTCTCAACTTATGCGCAGGCCGCCGGTGACGGACCAACCTTTGATTGCGCGTGCTCTGCTGTAATGCGCGTAGCCCGCAAATTTCATCCGATATGGGTGTAAATTTGTAAACAATGCACCGACTGTGTTTCGAAAATTTCGTGATCGTTCCGGCTGTTGGGGAATTCCTTTTCCCGTTTTGGCGAATGGTAGGCGCGTTGGATGGGGCGATATTCTTGTTTCGTTCTCTCGTGATTTCGCGCTTGTGGTCCACCGAAGGTGGGGGATCGCATCGGCAAAGATAGGGGGGACGGGTTGAAGATAAAACAAAAAATCTTCCATCCTTGGCGGGGCCGGACACGCTGTTTTTCAAGGCGCTGCTGTGGTTGCGACCTGATCGTGCCGTGAGTGGAGTTCCGGAAATTTTCGCTTGACTTCAATAGTTTTGCCCGAGGGATCTGGTTAAATCTGCGGATAAAAATAGATCGAACCGGGCTGGAAATTGCGTAAGGCTTGTGCAGCCCGAGGATCTGTGGATCTCAGATGGCGGTCTTTTGCCGATTTAATAAATCGTTTGGAAAATCTCTATACCACCCGAGTCGCAGTAGTTAAGAGTCACCGCAGAATATCTAAGGGGGCGGCAACTGGGGGCTGCCCTTCTTCTTAGGAGGTGTGCCGAAAGCCGGTGTGGCGACGATGGTCGCCGGCGCCGAGATGAAATGAGCCGATTGTCGACAAAGCTCTTGTCGTGAAGGTTGCTGCGTAACCTTTCCCTGGCTGGCTGTAAGGGGCGGGGCATGCTGTGCATGCTCTTGCCAGTAAAATGAAATCCCGTTGGTGCTGCGCCGTGCCGGAAAGGTCCAGGTATGGGCGCGCCTCGCTACTGAAAGCGACAATTTGATGCCTCTCGCTTCTTTCTCTGATGATATCCTTTATGTCGGCCACAGTCTGGTCGGGTTTGACATACCCGAATTCGTCGAAGGCTTTACCGAAGCCTCCGGTGGTACCGGCAAGAGCGACGCACAGGTCATCATCGGTGCGCCGCTGAAATACAACTGGCAGAATGGGGCGTCGGCCCAGGGCGTGAACGCCCGCACTGCCCTGGCCAGCGGTGATTACGAAGTTCTGATCCTCACGGAGGCGGTGCCGCTGGACAACCACCTGCAATGGTCCAGCAGTGCTGAATATGCCGGAAACTATGCAGCGTTGGCCGTCAATTCCAATCCTGGCGCGCGGGTCTATGTCTATGAAACCTGGCACAGCCTGCTCAGCGGAACCGGCCAGCCCGTGGAATGGGATAACGGCGATCATATCCCGTGGCGGGAGCGGATCGAACAGGACCTGCCGAAATGGCAGAGCATCGTGGACGGGATCAACACCCGGATTGACGGAACCGGGGCCGCCCCCGCGCAGCTTATCCCGACCGGTCAGGCCTTTGCCCATTTGCATGATGCCATCGCCGGTGGCCGCATTCCCGGTGTGACCAGCATCTGGGATTTCTTTCAGGATGATATCCATCCCAATGATCTGGGGGCCTATTTCATCTCGCTGGTGCAGTTCGCGACGATCAACGAGCTGAGCTATGACGATCTGGCCGCCCTGCCGACGACGATCGAAGCGGCCTGGTGGCGCATCGCGACCATCTCGCCCGATATTGCCAATGCGCTGAAGGTGATCACCGCCGAGACGCTGACCGATTTCTTCGGGGATACGGGCCCCGGGGTGCCCGATCCGGATCCCGAGGTCATCATTGAGGAACCGGTCAATCTGGCCCCTGTGGCGCAGGACGATGATGCCACCACCGACGAGGGCGAAAGCGTTGTCATCAATGTGTTGGCCAATGACAGTGATCCGGAAGGCGATACGCTGAAATTGGGGGCCATCGGGTCGGCGGGCCATGGCACGGTGACCAAGGTCGATGGCGGATTGCGCTACACCCCGGATGCCGGTTTCTCGGGTGTCGACGGGTTCACCTATGTCGTCGAGGATGGCAATGGCGGCCGCAGCACCGCCGAGGTCGCGGTTGAGGTTCTTGCAAAGCCACAGGTCATTCCCGGCGCGTTGCTGGTGAATGGCGAAGAGCTGACGGTCCGGAGCTATCGCGATGCCACCGGGCGCGGTCAGGATGAAGGGCAGGCCACGGTATCGGCGGATCAGACCGCGGTGACGCTGTCGCAGAATGCCTGGAAATGGCTGGAACTGGACTATGAGGTGACGGCGAACACCGTCATCGCCTTTGATTTCTCGACCACCAAAGAAGGGGAGATCCTCGGCATCGGCTTTGATACCGATACGCGGATCAGCGAGCAGTGGTTCCTTCAGGTCTATGGGTCGCAGGCCTTTGGCCATAATCAGGGGATCGACCGGTATTCCGGCACTGGCACGCAATCCTATGAGATCGCGGTTGGGCAGTATTTCCAGGGCAGCTTTGACCGCCTGGTGCTGAGCAATGACAACGATGCCTGGTCCGGCGGCGCCGCCACCTATTCCAATATCCGGATCTGGGAACGTGGTTTCCAGGTGAATGGCACCGGGTATGACCTGGACGCCTATGGTGTCGGGAGAAACGGTTCGGGCCTGCAGGATGAAGGGCGGGCGACCCTTTCGGGCGGCGGGTCCACGGTCACCCTGACGAACAATGCCTGGAAAAGCGTGGATTTCAACTATACCGTCACCCAGAACACGGTGCTGCGCCTGACGCTTGACGTGGCCCGTCTGGGTGAATTGCACGCTATCGGCTTTGATACGGACAGTATCATGGATGATAGCCACGCGTTCACCTTTGCCGGAACCCAGCGGGGCTGGGGTGAGGAAAGCACGCGGGCGCTCTATGATGACGGCCTGGGTGGTGCGCAGCAGATCGAGATCAGGGTCGGGGATTATTTCACCGGCGATTTCAGCAAGCTGTTTTTCGTTGGCGATGATGACGCCAATGTCGGGGCCCGGACGATTTTCTCGAATGTCGAGATCTTCGAAGCGGCGCCGGAAATTGCACAATCCGATGCCTCGAAAGTGCAAACGGAACCGGCGGCCAAGGCAGTTCTGGTGCCGGATGCCGCGCAGGAGACTGCCGAGGGGGTGTTGAACCCCAGCGTTGCGGCGAACCTGGAATTCGTCCGCGATTACGCCACCAGTGTGCCGTTCATCGATATTGCCAAGATGATGCGCGAACCGTTCGCCTTGCAGGCCGGAACCTATGAATGGAATGAGGTTCTCAATGGTCGTGAATTGCAGGCAACCGGCTATCTCGACGATAATGGCTATCCGACGCAACTGCCCCAGGGTGCGAAAGTTTCGTCGATTATCATGACCGAAATGCCGGCCGAGGCGACGTCGGTTAGTGGTCGTTATCGGCTGACCTATGAAGGGGAAGGCAAGCTCGAACTCTGGGGCTCGGCCCGCAATATCGATCTGAGCACCCCAGGCGAGATCTGGTTCGATTACACGGCCGGCACGGGCCCGTTCGGCATTCACATCACTGCGACGGATCCGGGCAAAACCGGCGATTACATCCGTGATATCTCGATTGTGCGCGAAGATCATATCGCCATGCATGAGGTCGGGGCCGTGTTCAACCCGACCTGGCTGGAACATCTCGAAGACCTGCGCATGGTCCGCTTCATGGATTGGATGAACACCAACGGCTCGACGCAATCAGAATGGGCCGATCGCCCGATGCCAGAAGATTTCGTCTGGACCCAGGGGGTGCCGGTTGAGGTGATGGTGGCGCTTGCCAACCGGATCGGGGCCGATCCGTGGTTCAACATCCCGCACCTGGCCACGGACGAATATATCGAGAATTTTGCCGCCTATGTGCGCGATAATCTGGATCCGTCGCTGAAGGCGCATGTGGAATATTCCAACGAGATGTGGAATTTCTCCGGCGCGTTCGGTCAGACGGCCTGGGCACAGGAACAGGCTGCGGAACGCTGGGGGTCTGGGGTCAACTGGATGGAATTCGTTGGCATGCGTGCCGCGAATGTCGCCCAGATCTGGGATCGGGTGTTCGACGAGCAGGCCGATGAACGCGTCGTCAACGTGATCGGCGTTCAGACCGGCTGGAAGGGGCTCGAAGTGCCGCTTCTGACCTCGCCCCACTGGGTCGCGGAAAACCCGGCTGAAAACCTGGCGCCGCATGAATATTTTGATGCCTATGCGGTGACGGGGTATTTCGGTGGGGATCTGGCCTATGAACAGGCCAACGATGTCTTCACCTGGATAGACCAAAGCCGCCGTGCCGCAGAAGCAGAGGCGAGCAACCTGGGTCTGCAAGGAAACGCGCGCAGCACCTATATCGAGGAACACAAATTCGATCTGGCCGTGTCCCGGGCGGTCGATGCGATCCATTCAAGCACGCTCGATCAACTTGTCTCGGATCTCTGGCCCTATCACCGTGCGGTGGCGGACAGCTACGGGCTGGACATGATCATGTACGAGGGCGGCACCCATGTGGATCCGGGGCCGTACCGCTGGAATTCCCCCGAACTTCTGGAATTCTTTGAACATCTGAACTACACGCCGGAACTGGCTGCCGTGTATGACAGCCTGCTGGAAGCCTGGCAGGAGGTCGGCGATGGTCCGTTCAACGCCTATACCGACATCGCGAAAAGCGGCGTTTGGGGTGGGTTTGGCCACCTGCGGCATATCGATGACGATACCGCCCGCTGGCAGAAACTTCAGGACTACAACGCCGATGTCGAGGCTTGGTTCGGTGATCGCGACGCGGGGGCCTTTGATCAGGGTCTGATCCTGGTGGGTGCGGACGGAGCGGACACCCTGACAGGGACCGTCGAGGACGATATCCTGATCGGCGGCGGCGGCAACGATCTGCTGGTGTCTGGCGGTGGCTATGACCGCATCCACGGGGGTGCGGGGGTCGATACGGCCCGTCTGGCCGGTCAGCGCGATGAATTCGTGTTCAACTGGGACGGGGATAACCTGATTGCTGACAGTGAAACCGCGTCGATCGTTCTGCGCGATATCGAGCGGCTGACTTTCAGCGACGAACCTGGCGTTTCGCTGTCGGTTATCGACCTCTGATCTCAAGCGGATCGGCAACACAACAGACCCCGCCTGGTTCTTTCGAGCCGGGCGGGGTGACGTATCGGGGCCTCCCGGTTATTTTCGGACCATCGTGAACGTTATTTCAGCTTTGACGGTGTAAACACCATAAAGCGGTGCGGATGTGATTCTCGATCCGGCCGATGCAGATAGTGGTCCGTATGCAAGAACAGATACAAATGCTCCGGGAATTGGTTGGTATGGTCCGCCGCCGGATCGTGCTGTTTTCACTGGTGGCGCTGCTGGGCGTTCTGGCCAGCGTTTTCTACGCGGTGCAAAGTCCGCGGGTCTATGAAACTGTGGCTGTGATCCAGATCGAAAGCCCGCAGATTTCCTCGGAACTGGCGCGCTCAACCGCCACTGAACCGACGATGCAGCGCATCAAGCTGATCGAACAGCGCCTGATGTCCCGGGAGAACCTGCTGGCAGTGA
The DNA here is from genome assembly GCA_047971485.1 of Qingshengfaniella sp. Classification (GTDB taxonomy): domain Bacteria; phylum Pseudomonadota; class Alphaproteobacteria; order Rhodobacterales; family Rhodobacteraceae; genus JBKDZR01. The sequence continues at coordinate 7,542 of JBKDZR010000029.1, forward strand.
TCGAGAAGTACGGTCTGTTTGCCGATGCGCCGGGCCTGTCGCCGGTTGATCGGGTGGATCTGATGCGGCGGGCGATCACGCTTAATACAATATCGGATTGGTCCGGATATGGGGTACAACCCCCGCCATCGGCGCTGACCATCATTGTCCGATTGAGCGATCCGGAAAAGGCGGCCTTGGTCGCTAATGAGATGGTGACCGGTGTGTTGGAGGGCAATGTCCAGGCCCGATCGAACAGGTTGCGTGAAACCCTTGATTTTTTCGCTGCCGAGGAGCGTCGGCTGGCAGAAAACATTGCCACCCTCGACACCCAGATCGTCACGTTCAAAAGTGGAAATGACGTGGCGTTGCCCGATGGATTGGAATTTCGGCGCGATGAACTGACCCGCCTGTCAGAGAACAGTGATGAATTGCGTCGGCAAATCAGGGCCTTGCAGCGCGAACGGCTGAGTTATGAAACCAGCCGTGCGACCAGTGTCGATCCCAATGATGATACGGCGTTGGATGCTGAAATTCGCCGGTTGGAGGCGGAATTGGCCAGTCGCAAGCAAATTCTGTCCGCTGACAACCCCTATATCCGACGTCTTGAGGCCGAGATCGCGGTTCTGGCCAGTGATCAGAACCGCGCTCATGCGGAAATGGTTGCGGGCCAGATACAACTGATTGACCAGGATATTGCCCTGCTGGAACAACAACTGGATGCGAATGCGGCCCGTTCCGCGGAACTTCGGGCCCAGATCGCCAAGGTGCCAGAGGTCGAGAATCGGCTGAACGGCCTGTTGCGCGAACGGGAACAACTGTCTGAACGGTACGCGGCCGCTGTGCGCAGCCGTGCCGAAGCGGAAACCGCGCAGCGCCTCGAACTGGGGCAACAGGCGGAACGATTCGAGGTGCTCGAAGCCGCCCTTGTGCCCGAATACCCGATCGCGCCGAGCCGCAAGAAGATTGTCGCTTTGGGCGGGGTTGCCTCGCTGGCCGCGGGCTTCGGGTTGGTTTTCCTGCTGGATTTGTTGAATCCGGTCCTGCGCACAACCGGCCAGATGCGCCGTCAGTTGGACATCACACCTGTCATCGCGATCCCGTATATGCCGACGAGCGAGGAAACCCGTCGTCGCAGAATAATGAAGGTGCTGGCGATCGTGTTGATTGTGATCGTGCTTCCGATTGCGGCGCTGATGGTAAATTTCTTCGTGATGCCGATCGCCGAGATTGCACAGCTTTACAGGGGCAAGGCTGCGCTTTGACGCCAGGCCCATTAGGCAAAGTCACTTGCGCAGGACGCCCCACCCTCGTTATGTAACAGTATAACATAACGTGGAGAGATCGATGCCAGCTGCGGATAAGCGCCTGCCCGTCACCGTTTTGTCGGGCTTTCTCGGTGCTGGAAAGACCACGCTTCTGAACGATGTGTTGAACAATCGCGAAGGCCGGCGCGTCGCGGTCATTGTCAACGACATGTCCGAGGTTAATATTGACGCCGACTTGGTGCGTGACGGCGGTGCGGACCTGTCCCACACCGAGGAAAAACTGGTCGAAATGACCAATGGCTGCATCTGCTGCACGTTGCGCGACGACCTGCTGCAAGAGGTGCGCCGCCTCGCTGCCGAGGGGCGCTTTGACTATCTTCTGATCGAGAGCACCGGCATTTCCGAACCCCTGCCGGTTGCGGCAACCTTTGATTTTCGCGATGAATTTGGCGACAGCCTGTCAGACGTGGCGCGGCTGGACACGATGGTGACGGTGGTCGACACCGTGAACCTGCTTGGCGATTATTCCAGCCATGATTTCATTCGTGACCGGGGCGAAAGCCTGGGCGAGGAAGATGACCGCACCTTGGTTGATCTGCTGGTGGACCAGATCGAATTCGCCGATGTGGTGGTCCTGAACAAGGTTGGCGATGCGGGCGAGGGCAAACTGGATGCGGCGCGCAAGATCGTTGCCTCCCTCAATCCCGATGCGCGGATCATTGAAACCGATTTCGGGCAGGTTCCGCAGGATCGGATCTTCGATACCGGGCTGTTCGATTTCGAAAAGGCGCATCTGCATCCGATGTGGGCCAAGGAATTGTACGGGTTCGAGGATCATGTTCCCGAGACTGAGGAATATGGCGTCACTTCCTTTGTCTACCGGGCGCGGCGGCCCTTTCATCCGCAAAAGATCCATGATGTGCTGAACGGGGCGTTGCCGGGGGTCATCCGGGCCAAGGGCCATTTCTGGGTGGCGACCCGGCCTGACTGGTTGGCCGAGTTTTCGCTGGCCGGGGCATTGAGCAGCATCAAGCCGATGGGCATGTGGTGGGCGACCGTGCCTGAAGATCGGCGGCCGGATCATCCGCAGGCCCAGGCCTATCTGGAACGGCATTGGCAGCATCCCTTCGGCGACCGGCGGCAGGAACTGGTCTTTATCGGGTCTGGCATGGACAAGGCGGCGATCACCGCTGCTCTGGATGCGGCCTTGGTCGGTAGTGAGACCCAGTTCACCCCGCAGCAATGGACCGATCTGGCCGACCCCTTCCCGGCCTGGCGTCGTGCGCCGGAAGCGGCTTGATGCTGGATTCGGAGGCCGATCAGGGGATTGCAGGGGTCGCTGTTGGTGCGTCGGAGGTGGTTCTGGATCAGATCGGCCGGCCGGATACTGCCGCCGTCCTGTGGCAGCGCCGGCTGGATCCGGGGGTTCAGGCCTGGCTGGATGCCCTGCCGGCTGAAGGGTTGCCGCAGATGCGCGCAGCCCTGCGGGTTGAAGATGTGGGGCGTGCCGTCGATGCGGCGCTGACTGCGGCGGGGCATGGGCCCAATCCCTGGGGCAGGATGCTGTGCGATGACGTTCAGGCCCTGGCCACGCGTTTTGCCGGGATCATGGGGCAGGAGAAGATCGAACTGCGGCTGGATGCGATCAGCGGCAATGCCTGCACCCGGTTCCATGTGGATTTCGTGTCGGCGCGTTTGCTGTGCACCTATCGCGGCCTCGGTACGGAATATGGGATTGCCGAGGGGGCCGGTGATCCGGCCGCGCCCAACCAGATGCAGCCGGGCTGGGTTGGATTGTTCCGGGGGCGCACTTGGCCGTCGCCGGCGGCTTGCGGGCTGGTTCACCGGTCGCCGCCCATCGCCGGCACGGGAGAAACCCGTCTGCTGCTGGTCATTGATGTCGCGGAGCCTGAAGATTGAGCCTGCGAGCCAGGGGACGGACCAATACCCGCAGCACCCTGAAATGCCGGCGTCGGGTCAGTGATCCGATGGCGGCCTATGACAGGCTGCCGATGGATTTGCGGCTGTGGCTGGCGCAGGCCGCGTTGCCTTGGTCGGCGCGCTCTGCGTTGAATGTGTGGCGTCGCGCCTTGCGGGTGTGCGACGGGGATGTGGCGGCAGCGCGTCTGTATTTGCAACGGATTGAGCAGGCCCGTCTGGTGCGGGATGTCCGCCGCGTCTGGGGCGAGGATCATCCCGCAGCCCTTGGTCAGCCATCGGCACAGGGCGGTCCACATGCCGCGTTCTGACCCGGCGCATTCCCGCATGAAATGAGGCCTGCTTGTGCGTGCCATGTGCTGGCAAGGGGCGGGGGATGCCCGGGCAGGAGGCGTGCGGTTTCTATGGTATGGAACAAAGAGGCTGACACAAGAAGGACATGGCCATGTGGGAAGATCGCTACAGCAGCCGCGATGACTATCTGTTCGGGACCGCGCCGGCTCAGGTCCTGACCGAAAACCCCTGGTTGGCGATGCCGGGGGCCTCGGCGCTTTGCGTGGCCGATGGCGAGGGGCGCAACGGGGTGGCCATGGCGCAGGCGGGCATGCAGGTTTCCAGCTTCGATCTGTCGCCCACGGCGGTGGGGCGGGCCCAGGCCCTGGCGGCGCGCACGGGTGTCAGGCTGGCCACCCGGGTCTGTGACTGGCAGGGCTGGGATTGGTCCCGGCCGTTCGATCTGGTGATGGGCATCTTCATTCAGTTCATGCCACCGGCGGCGCAGGCCGCGCAACTGTCCGATATGGGGCGGGCGCTGCGGCCCGGTGGTCGGTTGGTCCTGCATGGGTATCGGCCTGAACAGGTGGCCCTGGGCACGGGCGGTCCGCCCGATCCAGCGCAAATGTGGACGCCCCGGATTCTGGCTTCGGCCTATCCTGATTTCCGGATCGAGCGTCTGGCCTGCTATGAGCGTGATGTTCAGGAGGGCAGCGCCCATGTCGGTCGTTCGGCCCTGATTGACTTTGTCGCCCGCAAGGTCTGAGCGATTTAAGGCCGGGGTCTTTCCCGCAGCGTCTGGCCGATCTGTCGGTGGGCCTGGCGCACCGCGTCTGGCAAATCGCGCACGCCGCGTTCGCGGCGGTTGTCGATCCCGCCGGCCCAAGTGTAGCCCAGCATCAGCGCGACATCGTTCCGCGATTGGGTCAGGGCCATGTAATTCCAGGCAACCTCGGCCATGTCTGCGGGGCGTAATCCGGCCTTTTCGTGAATGGGGGTGTGCTGCGCATCCATGATGATTGCCAGGCTTCTGTTCGGCCCCAGCAGCGCCGCAGCGCGATCCAGAAGCCGGACATAGCCCTTGTCCGCGCGCGGATCGCGGATGGTGTAGGCGTTGAACCCCCAGATATCGGCTTCGTCCGGGATGGCCAGTTTGTCGGGCAGATAGGCCTCGATGACCAGGATGCGCGCGCCGGGATAATGACGGCGGATGATCCGGGCGGCTTGGTCCACCGTGGCCACGGGCAGGCCCCGCAAAACCGGTTCATCGGCGAGGTAAAAGATCATGTCCCGGGGGTCGACGCCGCTTTTGCGGATTGCCTGCCGCACCATGGCCCAAAGCGTGTTGACCGAAGGATGCAACCGGGGCACAGGCCGGGAATGGTCGAAGAAGACGGGCTCGACATAGAAAACCGGCGTATAGGCGGCCGCCGCGCGTCGTAACCTGTGGGCCAGGATGTCCATGTCCCCGGTCACGCATACCTGATTGGCAGTGGTGAAGCCCGTCACCTCATCGCTGTAATCCGTCTTGCTCTGCTTGTCGAACGGGTCGTCATGATCGCAGGCGATCGCGGCATAGCCGAACAGCGGGGATCCGGCCGGGGCGATGGCGGGCAACAGCGCCAGGGCCAGGGCCGCGTGCAGAATGCGAAATGGCCTGATCATAAGGTCAGCTTAGCCCATTTTGCGGCAAAAAGGGGCGCTCTTATGTGCCGTGCCGCAGGATAGGCATGGGATCGGCGGGCGTTTGCGCATCTTGGGGGCAGAATGCGGCCAAGGTGTTTTCATCCCCGTGACGTTTTTGTGTGTTGCCTGGAACAAATTCGATCGCGTCTCACATGCTGACTATGCGTTGCGGTCAACAGGTGGTGAATAAAAGGTACCGTTTTCGCAACAGCTTGGACTATGCCCTTGTGCTTCAGGGCGGTGGGGGGCTGGGGGCCTGTCCGGCCGGTGCCTATGCGGTTCTGGCCGAGCAACAGCACCACCCCAGAGGGGACTGAGCGGTGCAAGACGATGCCGATGGCGTTGCGGCCGCTGTGATGCTGCTGGTCCGCCCCGGCCATTTGCCCCTGACCTGGCCTGTGGTTCGGGGCAGGGCATCTAGGACGATCTGATACATCATGTGAAAGGTAAGGACATGACACCTTCTGTCAAAGACAAGGTCTGCATCATCACCGGATCTGACA